>NZ_CP115670.1:1825814-2130116 GCF_027886475.1 Corynebacterium sp. SCR221107 | reverse complement strand
AAGACAGCAGTGCAATGGGGGGTTAGTGAGAATAGCTTCAAGATAGTCCCAATAGGTGGGCTGACTGAGTTTTCTCCAATATGGAAAGCAGCAAGAATCCGTGAGGGCGCCGCGCAATGATGAAATCTTTTGCTCAAGCGCGCAGGTTTGTAGACGAAAGAACTGGCTTGCCGCGCATCGATTTTGAGACCTCTGGGCGGTATGACGGAGAGGCTTGGGTAGTGTGTCCTTCTGATTCTGCTCCTGAGGGGCTACCTGCCCTCATCGTTTTCTCCAATGGCAAACTGAAGAGATTGACGATAGCGGATCGCGACGAAATGTGGAATTTGTGGATTCGATCTGAGGAGATTTAATGCGGTTGTTTGGCGAGTTATTTGACGCCAAGGGGTGCCACCGAACTTGATTGCTACCTGTAGCAAGATGAAAAGTTCGATTCTGACGTCGTAGAAGCCTACCGTGTAGACCTACTGAAGTGAATGAAGAACCTGATTTCCCGAACGCCTAGATGGACTTGAGCGTTGGCTCGTGCCCCCGCCCCCGCCGCCATTTATGGCCACTGCGCCTGGGGGGGTGCCGTCGGGTCCGTTTACTGCGGAGGTTTCGGATATCTATCACACCGGGCAGACCCCATTGATGCGTGAAATTAAGCCGTCTTTTTCGTGCCCGAATAGTCCTGCTGAGAGCACCTAGGAACGGTCGAGCAATGCGCGGTGTCGGCAGTCATCTTTTCCCTAAGCTGCAGGCACTCCTGCAGCACCGGGAACCTCCAAGAACTAGTCAGATCATGAAAAAAACATCGTGTGGCTTATTGCCCCGCGACCTGGGCAGCAAGTGTTTTCCAGAAGGCGGTTTTTTGTTTGGCCCATTCAGCGCCGTGATCAACGCCGGAATCCTTTGGGAAGGGGTGGAGGAGCTTATTGTTCTCCCCAAAGCGGTGTTCACTACTTGTGAGAATAGCTAGAGGCGCGTTGTTGGTTTGACCGATATGGTGGAGCTCGTACGGTGTTCCGGTGGCCGGGTCGATAGGTGCCTTACCTTGACGAGCAAGCTCTAGGTTGGTGTAACCCTTCGCATTCTTGAATTTCCAGTCAATCTGTCGAACCAGGGCAGTGCGTCCATTTACCATCTGCGCCCGAAGCCCAGCATTTTTAAACACTGTGTATGTTTCCTTTCGATGAAAAGCTCGGATGAGATCGAGAGGATACTTTGACTCTTTCTGGATTCTTGCAACTTCATTCAGCGAGAGTCCACCGCTGGTAGCCCCATGAAGAACCCAGGCCTTGGTTGCAGCACTTTTTATTATCCCGCCAAAGGCTCGCCACTTGAACGCGTTGCTGCCTTCAAGGGCCGCCTCTTTGAGGATGCGTTGAGGATCATCGCCCTCCATAGCAGAAACGAACGCAGCGATACCACCAGAGATTGCAGAATCTGCCAGTGCTGCAACAGTCCCTGACTTCGCTCCCGTGGCGAAGATGACGCTGATCGCAGGAGCACCGACACTACCAGCGACCGAGGCGATGGTCACGCTGAGGAGGATGACCCCTGTTCCCACGGCTACATTCTGGATTACCTTTTCTGTCGTATCATCATATTGTTCAAAGCTGTTTACCGTTGTTTTCCCTGCGGCATCGACACCAAAAACGTAGCGCTGCCCGTCAAATGCCTCATTAAGCTCCGCCAAAGTGAGGCCGAAATAAATGTTCTGACGCGAGTTATACGCGAGCTCATCGAGATATTCCTGCGAAACGTGTGTCGCCTGTACGTTTTCGACGGCATACTTGTCCGTGTCAATCAGAGACAAAACTCGGTCGTAGACAGAATCCTCAAGGTATTTTTGCACCTGGGGATCTTCGAGGCCTTTGAATTCGACACCGAGGTCAGATTTTTTGGCTGCAGCTGCCGGTTCCGAGGAGGTCGATTCTTGGACAGTGGAAACAGCCTGTTCAGGATTCTTCGCACAGGCACTCAACGACGCACAGAACATCGAAACAACGGCAACGCCACCGATTAGCGCTTTCGAAATATGCACCAGATGCCTCCAGATTGAGGTTGTGAGAAGCAAGACGGGAATAGGATTGAACGCTTAGGACGCCGATTGTTCCGAATCCACAACGGGACGAAGTCGGCGCCTCAGTGCTATCATTCCAAGGATCAATACAGCGGTGAGAATAACGCCACCAGCAGCTAATACGCCCCAATGCATACGTGGTGCTTCCCTGACTTCATCAGCAGTCGTCTGGGGATTTCTGGACGTAGACGAGGTACTGTCCTCCTGCTGTGTGTGAGGATCATTACCCTGCTCTTCTCGAGAGGCAGAAACAAGGTTTCCATCGGCGTCAATGATCTCGCCCGCCTCGAGCCGCTCGCGCACAGTTTGAATGTCGAGAGAGTTCACTACAGATGCTTTGAGGATTTGATCATTACCAACATAGATGCGCTTGGTAGTTGGTTCCTCAACATTTGAATCGCTTCGAACGGTGATGGTGTAAATGCCCGCTTCAGTAAATTCGGAGCCATCAGTCGCACTCCTATTGAAACGGGAGTCTTCTACCAGGCCGTCGCCCGTAGGATTGAGAATTTGCTTTTGAACGTTGACGGTCAAGTACCGGGATCCGGCGAGGTCAATGCGGAATCCATGCTCCGTGGCAGATCCGTTGTACAACTCGGCGCCGCTTTCCTTGTCAAAAAGGAATACCATCGAGTTGCTATTGCGAACCTTGAACCTAAAAAAGGTTTGATAATTGTTCAGTTTAGGGCGGAAGGGAATAGCGCTGGGCGACTTGATCTCATAATCAAGAGCTACTTCATAGTCTCCCTCTTCCAACACCTCTACCTTCGTATCAGCATCCACCGTGACACCCACTAAGTAATCCTTATAGATCTGTGGGCTCGTAGATTCGTTTTGATAATTTACGTGTTTGACAATAAGCGTCCCTCGGCCGAATTGGGTTTCACCGATTCCGAAATGCTCGTCATAGGCTTTCTCGTCATTGGCTATCGCCACTTCCGAATCGCCGTTGAGAGCATCGATGTTCTGTTTAAGCACGTAGGCAAGTGATACATCATCGCCAACATTTTTTAAAAAGACAGGTACCTCGCCATCTTTCCTGCTGGTGAAGCCTTGAACGACGAAACTACCGAGACTCCAGCCGAAATGGGGGTCATCCTTGGAAATCTGGTGAGTCTCCGAAAAACCTGTATCAAGTCCGGTATTTACAGTCGAGTCATAAAAATACTTATTAGATGAAGACGCAGGCTTAGGTTCTGTGGCAAATGCGGGAGAAAGAACATTCAAAGTCATGACCATGGTGCACGCTATTGCCATGAACTTTTGCGGAGCTCGAACTTTCATTGCGCAGAGACCTTTAGACGAGGGGATAAGTGGATGTAATTTGGCATGGCAAAATTACCATCAAATCAAGGGCCTGACCACCGAAAAGTAGACGGATCGGATGGTCAAAATGTGGGTTTGAGTTTATCCCACGAGGCTTGGACCTCAAACTTACTTAGCATTAGGTACCCACGTGCCGAAAACACCAAATCATAGGGCATACCCTTTGCCCTGCAGTGTGCCTACGTATCGTGCAAACTCGGCCGTTGCACGCCTGCAAGAACTGCGAGATTTATGGCGATAGCACCATCCTTGATACGCCAATGACCTGCACAGATATCATCTGTGCAGGTCATTGCTAGGGCTTCGAGATTAGCAGTCGAAGTACATCTCGAACTCCTGCGGGGTCGGGCGCAGGCGAACGGGTGCGATCTCGTTGTCGTACTTGAGCTTGAGGTAGGTGTCGAGCAGATCGTCGGTGAAAACGCCGCCGTCGGTGAGGAACTCGTTGTCCTCCTCCAGAGCCTTCAGGGATGCCTCGAGAGAGGTCGGTGCCTGAGGAATGGTAGCAGCCTCCTCCGGCGGGAGCTCGTAGAGGTCCTTGTCCACCGGAGCGTGCGGCTCGATGCGGTTCTTGATGCCGTCCAGGCCGGCCAGCATCATGGCAGCGAAGCCGAAGTACGGGTTGCCCGATGGGTCCGGAGCACGGAACTCGATGCGCTTTGCCTTCGGGTTGGAGCCGGTGATCGGGATACGGACTGCGGCGGAGCGGTTACGCTGCGAGTAGACCAGGTTGATCGGAGCCTCGAAGCCCGGGACCAGGCGGTGGTAGGAGTTCAGGGTTGCGTTGGTGAAGGCCAGCACAGCACCTGCGTGGTGGAGGATACCACCGATGTAGTAGCGGGCGATGTCGGACAGGCCTGCGTAGCCAGCCTCATCGTGGAACAGCGGCTTGCCGTCCTTCCACAGGGACTGGTGGGCGTGCATGCCGGAGCCGTTATCGCCAGCCAGTGGCTTGGGCATGAAGGTTGCGGCCTTGCCGTGCATGCGGGCAACGTTCTTGATGATGTACTTGAAGGTCTGCAGGTCATCGGCTGCGTGCAGCAGGGTGTTGAACTTGTAGTTGATCTCCTGCTGGCCGCCGCCGACCTCGTGGTGGTAACGCTCGATTTCGAAGCCTGCCTGCAGCAGGTACTTGGTCATGTCATCGCGCACATCCTGGGTGCCGTCGTAAGGGGCGACCGGGAAGTAGCCGCCCTTGACGCGGGTCTTGGAGCCCAGGTTGAAGGTGCCGTCTAGGTTGTACTCGTTGCCGCGGTTCCACCAACCCTCGTCGGAGTCGACCTCGTAGTGAGAGCCGTTCATGGAGGTGGAGTAGTTCACCTTGTCGAAGACGAAGAACTCAGCCTCAGCGCCGAAGAAGCAGGTGTCAGCGATGCCGGTGGAGGCGAGGTACTCCTCGGCCTTCAAAGCGACGGTGCGTGGGTCGCGGGAGAAGGGCTCGTGGGTAAACGGGTCGGAGACGAAGAACTTGATGTTCAAGGTCTTGGCGGCGCGGAAGGGGTCCAGCTTCGCGGTGGCCAGGTCCGGGATCAGGTTCATGTCGGACTCGTCGATGGTGGTGAAGCCGCGGACGGAGGAGCCGTCGAACGCAAGGCCTTCCTTGATAGCGTCCTCATCCAGGACGGAAGCCGGGATGGTGAAGTGCTGCTCGATTCCAGGAACGTCGGTGAATCGAATATCGACGAACTCGACGTTTTCGTCCTTGATATACTTCAGTACGTCTTCAGCGGTTTTAAGTGCCACGGTGACTCCTCGTGCGAGTGAAACATGGATTGTGTAGCGTGCAGAACAAGATTGTCGAATCTAATTATGGGCAAACTTGTACGCTTCATGCGTGATTCTACACTATACGGCGATAGAAATTCCGTTAGAAAGAACCATACATCATTTTCTATAGAGTGACCAAAAATTAGCCTATGCGAGCAATAAGTTGTGGTCTAAATCAATTTCTTGCCCCCGAAATCGCTGGTCGCGATGCCGGAGATGGCAGTATTGTTCGCTAGATTGGAAGCCATGTCTGATCCCAAACGTAGTTGGCTCGATGGCCCGGCCATCCCCTCTGAGGCAAGCAGTACAGAACTCCCAGCCTGGCCGGGTGAGAAACTGGGTCTACCCAAGCAAGGCACGGGCTCTTTAGCCTCCGTAGCCCGGCGCTCCGGGGGAGTGGCGATCGATTGGATCATATGTTGGATCGTTGCGGGGTTCATCAACATCTTCACCGACGTACTCGGTGGGACCTCCACGCTGACGCTGATCCTGTTTATCATCCTGGGAATCCTCAGCGTGGTCCTGTTCGCCCGCACGCCAGGCCAGGCGGTGCTGGGCATGGGTGTTGCCCGCATCGACGTCCCAGACGCTCGCGTCGGCGTTGTTCGTGCGATCGCCCGCACGCTGTTTACGATTTTCATCCTGCCGGCAGCGCTTGTCGACGTCGACGGCCGCGGCATGCACGATCGCGCCACCGGTACCGCCGTGATCCGCGGCTAGTTGCGGATTTTCCTACAACGACAAATGCCACCTCCAAGGAGGTGGCATTCTTTCTCTTAAGGAGGCAAGGTCCCATCATCGCGCAAGCGTGTGTGGTTCTTAGCCCTTGTTGTTGCGTTCAGCGGAGCGGCGGGCGCGGCGGTTCATACCGGCGATCTTGCCACCATTGGGCAGCGGTCCCTTCGGCAGGCCCTGGGCTTGGCGCTCGGCGACGGCGTCCATGGCCTCCACGCGCGCGGCGATCTGGTAGACCTCGTTTTTCTTGTAGCGACGCGGCAGCTTGGTGAGCGTGGTCTGCAGCTTCTTGAGCGGAACCTGGCCTTCGCCCTCGCCGACGAAGATCTCATCGACCGGCACGCCGGGGGCCAAGCGGTTCAGACGCTTCTTCTGCTGCGCCATCAGCGGCTTGAGGCGGTGCGGCTCGCCTTCGCCGACGAGCACGAATCCACTCACGCCGGCAACACGGTGGACGACATCCATGTGGGTGTTCATGGCCACGTTGGTCTTGGTGCGCCACGCCACCGCGAAGTTGGAGCGCAGGTTCTCTAACGCCCAACCAGCGGCGCCGCGCTGATCCGAGGCTCGGTCGTAGACGGAGTTTTGCAAACGACGACTAAACAGCCACATGGCCACCGTGGCGCCGACCAACAGGCCAAGCACCAGCATGAACCACTCGCCACCCCACAGCAATCCAATGAGGAAAAAGACCAGGCCGGTGCCCAAGAAAGCCGCCAGCATGATCGGGATCAGCGCCTTGTCCTGCTTGCGCTGGATGTTAAATGCCTGCCACACCTGCGACCAGGTTTGGCGGCGCTGCGCGCGTTTCGCCGCGCGCTCAGCCTTCTTATCTGCCTTATTCGCGTCTGCCATGGCACCTACAATAGCGCCCATTTCGGCAGAGCCTGAAATTAGTGGGCAAATAAACGGGGCTAATTAGCGCGAGTAGGCAACCGGGGTGTCCTGCGAGGGGCCGTACTTGTCCAGCAAGGTGGTTGCCTCCTGCGCGGTCGAACCAGCGGTGGTCTCCGCCAGGTGCGCCAGATGCGCGGGCAGCTGCTCACCGCGGGCTTCGAGCGCCTGGGCGTAGAGGCGGCCCGCGCGATAGGAGGAGCGCACCAGAGGGCCGGACATCACGGCACCGAATCCAAGCTCCTTGGCAAACTCGGCGTGCTCGACGAATTCCTCAGGCTTGACCCAGCGATCGATCGGGTGAAACTTCGCGCCTGGGCGCAGGTACTGGGTAATGGTAATGATGTCGCAGCCAGCCGAGTGCAGGTCCACCAGCGCCTCGCGGATCTCCTCGACGGTCTCGCCCATGCCGAGGATGAGGTTGGACTTGGTGACCAAGCCGAAGTCGCGGGCCTGGCGGATAACGTCCAAGGAGCGCTCGTAACGGAAGGCCGGGCGGATGCGCTTGAAGATGCGCGGCACGGTCTCAAGGTTATGGGCAAACACCTCGGGGCGGGCTTCGAAGACCTCCTGGAGCAGGTCGGGTTTGCCGGAGAAATCCGGGGTCAGGTTTTCCACGCCCGTGTTCGGGTTGAGCTCATGGATCTGGCGCACCACCTCGGCATACAGCCACGCGCCCTCATCGTCGAGGTCGTCGCGGGTAACACCGGTGATGGTGGAGTAATTCAGCTGCATCTCGCGCACGGACTCAGCCACCCGACGCGGCTCGTCGCGGTCGAGGGGATCCGGCTTGGCCGAGTTGATCTGACAAAAGTCGCAGCGGCGCGAGCAGTTGGCGCCACCGATGAGGAAGGTCGCCTCGCGGGATTCCCAGCACTCGTGGATGTTGGGGCACCCGGCCTCCTGACACACGGTGTGCAGGCTCGCCCCGGCGACCTTCTTCTTCATGTCCTGGTATTCCGGGCCGGTCTTCACGGCGGTGCGGATCCAGCGTGGCTTTGCCTCGATGGGGGTTTCGGAATTGCGTACCTCGACGCGGAGTAGCTTTCGTCCTTCTGCGGTAGTCACAATCAACGAGCGTACTCTGCGGGGGTATCCATCGTCGACTAGCCCGAATCTAGTGCCTATGACCTGCGCGGAAGACCCTTGGTGGGGTCGGGGGCGGAGTCAAAGGTGTGATCTGCGACTACAAGGCGTCCGGCCAGCGCGTCGTCTAGAGCATCCAGCAAGGGCGCGGTCATCTCCTCGACGGTGACCTCGCGGCCCAGCTCCTTCGACAGAGTGGTCACGCCGGCATCCGGGATGCCGCAGGGAATCACATAATCGTAGAACTCTAAGGTGTTATCGCAGTTGAGTGCGAGACCGTGCATGGTCACCCCGTGGGTAATGCGAATGCCCAAGGCCGCCACCTTGCGGTGCTCGGCCGGGGTGGCGCCGGGGATCCACACCCCGGAGCGGCCGTCAATGCGCCCGGCATCGACCAGGCCGGTCTGGCGTACGACCTGGATAAGGGCCTCCTCGAGGCGGCGCACGTAGTCGACCACGTCGATTGGATCGTCGAGCTTGATGATGGGATACATGACCAGCTGGCCTGGCCCGTGCCACGTGATGCGTCCGCCGCGGTCGACGTCGATGACGGGAAGGCCGTTGGTGGGGCGGTCCTCCGGCTGGGTGCGCTTGCCCGCGGTGTAGATGCTGGGGTGCTCGAGCACCAAGATGGTGTCCGGGATCTCGTCGGCGGCGCGCTGCGCCGCAAGCTCCGCTTGTAGGCCCCAGGTTTCTTGGTAATCCACCATGCCTAGGGTGCGGACCTCGATGGGGGCCTGGGAGGCGCGGATGGACTGGTCTGCGGGGAAGAAGGGTTTACGCGGTGCGGTCATGGTGACTTAGAATACTCGCTCCGAAAAAACGCCGAACGACGCCCACCGCCTGCTGGCCGCAAACCGGTGGACGTCGTCAAGCAAAAAAACGAATTAGGCGACGCCGTTAGCTGCGGCGTACTCCTCGGCGGTCATGAGCTCGCCTGCGGACTCGACTGCAACCTCGAACAGCCAGCCCTCGCCGAAGGGGTCGTTGTTGACCACGGCGTAGTCATCATGGATGGCGTCGTTGACGGCCGTGACGGTGCCGGTGACGGGGGAATAGATGTCGGAGACGGACTTGGTGGACTCCACCTCGCCGCACGGATCACCCGCGGTGACTGAATCGCCGACGGCGGGAAGCTCGGCGAAGACGACCTCGCCCAGGCGGTCGGCGGCCACGGAGGTGATGCCCACCTTGACGGTGGCGCCTGCCGCCTTGTCGGCGGTGGTATCGATCCACTCGTGCTCTTCGGAGTAGGAGAAATCTGCAGGAAGAGATGCGGACATGGGGTTTCCTTTCTGTGGTGTGTATAAAGAGGTTACTTCTTGCGCGAGTAGAACGGCAGAGCCACGACCTCGAAGGGGTAGCGCTTGCCGCGGATATCGGCCTCAAGCTGCGTACCCGGGGTTGCATGGCGCTTATCGACGTACGCCAGCGCGATCGGGTGCCCCAGCGTCGGCGACGGCTGCCCCGAGGTCACCTCGCCGACAAGCTCCTCGCCTGCGAAGATCTCCGCGTGGGCGCGGGCCGCGCGGCGACCAGTGGAGGTCAAACCCACCAGGACCCGCTGAGGCTCCGCCGCACCCTGCAGCGCCTGCTTGCCGACGAAGTCGCCTTCCTTCTTCTTGCCAACCAGCACGCCCAGGCCCGCGGCAATAGGGGTAAGTTCCAGCGAGAGCTCGTTGCCGTACAAGGGCATGCCCGCCTCCAGGCGCAGGCTGTCGCGGGCGGCAAGGCCTGCGGGGATGAGCCCTTGGGGCGCACCCGCGGCCAGCAACCTATCCCAGACGGTGCGCGCGTGTTCGTTGGGGATGAACACCTCGAAGCCGTCCTCGCCGGTGTAGCCGGTGCGCGCCACCAGCGCGTCAACGCCTGCGACGGTGGCCGGGGCGCAGGCATAGTAGCGCATCGAGGTAATCGCCTCGGCCTGGTCGTCTGGGACCTGAGTGAACAGAATAGCCTCGGCCCGGGGTCCTTGGACGGCCACGAGCGCGGTGGCCGTGGACTCGTCGGTGACGGTGACATCGAATCCTGCCGCGCGCTCGGCAAGGGCTGCGGCGACCACGGCGGCGTTGCCCGCGTTGGGCACGACGAGAAATTCCTGCTCACCGAGGCGGTAGGTGATGAGGTCGTCGATGATGCCGCCGTCCTCGTTGACGATCATCGAATACTTCGCCTTGTGCACCGCGATGGCGGACAGCTGGGAGATGAGCGCGTAGTCAAGAAACTCCGCGGCCTGCAAGCCGGTGACGCGCACTTCGCCCATGTGGGAAAGATCAAAAAGCCCGGCGGTCTCTCGCACCGCCTTGTGCTCGCCGAGCTCGGAGCCATACTTAAGGGGCATCTCCCACGGGCCGAAGGCGGTAAAGCTCGCGCCCAGATCCACGTGGGCCTGGTGCAGGGGGGATTGAAGCAGGTCGGTCATGGTGGGTTCTTCTTTCTTAGTCAATCGCGCCGGTGCCGTCGCCGTCCACGTCGAAGGCACCGGGCGGCGGGCACGAGCAGATGAAATTGCGATCGCCATAGGCCTCGTTGAGGCGGCGCACCGGCGGGAAGTACTTGTTGCCACGCGAACCGCGCAGGCTGGCTACCGGATAGGCGGCCTTGGCGCGGGTAAAGGAGTGGTCCCACTCATCCGTGGTGACAGACTCCGCGCTAAACGGCGCATGCGCCAGCACGGACTCCTCGTAGGCGCATTCGCCGCGCTCGATCTCGCGGATTTCCTCGCGAATGGTCTTCATCGCGGTGATGAAACGGTCCAGCTCGCCCAGGTCCTCGGACTCGGTGGGCTCGACCATGAGCGTGCCCGCCACCGGGAAGGACAGGGTGGGGGCGTGGAAACCGAAATCCACCAGCCGCTTTGCCACATCGGTGGCGGTCACCCCAGTGGCATCGGTGATCGCGCGCAGATCCAGGATGCACTCGTGCGCCACCAGCCCGTTGTCGCCGGTGTAGAGGACGGGGAAGTCCTCATTGAGAGAGCTGGCGAGGTAGTTTGCCCCTAAGATGGCGTGGGCGGTGGCATTGGCCAGCCCCTCGCCGCCCATCATGGCGATATATGCCCAGGTAATCGGCAGCACGCCCGCGGAACCATAAAGCGAAGAGGCTACCGGCACGCCGAGGGTGGGGTCGTCGGCGGCGAAGGGATCGGCCGCGGCCGGGTCGGTGGGCAGGAAGGGCACGAGGTGGCTTGCCACGGCAACGGGACCCACGCCAGGTCCGCCGCCGCCGTGCGGGATGGTGAAGGTCTTGTGCAGGTTCAGGTGCGAGACGTCGCCGCCGAACTCGCCGGGGCGGGCCACGCCGGCCAACGCATTGAGGTTGGCGCCGTCGATGTAGACCTGGCCGCCTGCGGCGTGGACCTTCGCGCAGACCTGCGTGACCGTCTCCTCGAACACGCCGTGCGTGGATGGGTAGGTGATCATGATGCCAGCCACATGCCCTTCGTGCTTGGCCAGCTTCGCGTCCAAGTCAGCCACGTCGATGGACCCGTCGGCGGCCGTGGCCACCACAACCACGCGCAGGTTCGCCAAGGCGGCCGAGGCGGCGTTGGTGCCGTGCGCGGACTGCGGGATCAAGATAATGTCGCGCTGATCATCGCCACGCGACAGGTGATAGCGGCGAATGGCGTTCAGCCCTGCGTATTCGCCCTGCGAACCGGCGTTGGGCTGCAGGGAGACCTTGGCGTAGCCGGTGATCTCGGCAAGCCAGGTTTCAAGGTCACCGATGAGCTCGCGCCAACCCTGCGTCTGCGAGGCCGGGGCGAAGGGGTGGATGTTGGCGAACTCCGGCCACGTGATCGGCTCCATACCGGTGGTGGGGTTCAGCTTCATCGTGCACGAGCCCAGCGGGATCATCGTGCGATCCAGCGCCAAGTCCTTATCTTTGAGGCCACGCAGGTAGCGCAGCATCTGAGTCTCAGAATGCACGGAGCTAAAGATCGCGTGGGTGAGCGTGGCGGTGGTCCTTGCCACCGTCGCGGGGATCGTTTCGTAAGTCTCTTGCGTGCCGACGTTCACGCCAAAGGCGTGCGCCAAGGCCGTAACGTCCGCCCAGGTTGCCTGTTCCCCGAAGGAGACCACAACCTTGTCCGCTCCGATAGCGCGCACGAGGTAGCCGGCGTCGGCAAGCGACTGCTTGATTGATTCGGCCTGGCCCGGCACGACCGCGGTGACGGTATCGAAGAAGGCGGCGTGTGCAAGCGGCACCCCGCCTAATTCCAGTGCCCGCGCGAAGCCCGCGGCGAGCTGGTTGACGCGGGTGGCGATGGCTTTCAGCCCTTCCGGCCCGTGCCAGATGGCATACATGGATGCGCACACGGCCAACAGCGCCTGGGCGGTACAGATATTACTGGTCGCCTTCTCGCGGCGAATGTGCTGCTCACGGGTCTGCAGCGCCAGGCGATACGCGGGCGCACCGGCTGCATCAACCGAAACACCGACGATGCGACCAGGAAGCTGGCGCTTGAGCGCGTCGGTAACGGACATGAATCCCGCGTGCGGGCCGCCGAAAAACAGCGGGACGCCGAAGCGCTGGGAGGAACCGACCGCGATGTCGGCGCCCAGCGTGCCCGGGGCCTCAAGAAGCTGCAGCGCCAACAAATCGGTGGCCACCGTGGCAAGTCCGCCGCGGGAATGAATATCCTCAATAAGCCCGCGAATGTCGCGCACCTGACCCTCGGTTCCGGGGTAGGCGATGACGATGCCCACCAGATCGTCGCCGACGATGCCTGCGGAGAGATCGGCGATCTCCACCTCCAGCCCGATCGTGCGCGCCCGGGCGGTGGTCACGCTCAACACCTGCGGGTGCAAGGCCTCGTCGAGAATCACCCGGCGCCCCTTGCGCTGCGCGCGACTCATCAGCCCCACGGCCTCTGCTACCGCGGAGGCCTCATCCAACAGGGAGGCATTTGCCACCGGCAGGGCCGTGAGTTCCTCGACCATTGTCTGGAAATTCAGCAAGGCTTCAAGGCGTCCCTGGGAAATCTCCGGCTGATAGGGGGTATAGGCGGTGTACCAGCCCGGATCTTCGACGACATTGCGGCGGATCACCGGCGGGGTCAACGTGTCATAGAACCCCTGGCCGTAAAAAGCCTTGAGGACCACGTTCTTGTCCGCGAGCTCTCGAAGGCGAGCGTTCGCCTCGTGCTCATTGAACACCCGCCCCAGCGATGGTGCACCGGCGGCACGAATGGAGGCAGGCAGCGTCTTATCGAGGAGGGCTTCGAGGGTGGGAAGGCCAAGCCGATCAAGCATCACCTTCCTCTCTCGCTCATCGGGGCCGATGTGGCGGTCCACATAAGAATCAAAAGAGACAGGCAGCGTCATGAAAGGTCTTACTCCTTGTGAGAAACGCCCCCTCGCACAGGGCAACAATTATCGACCCTGCGCGGGGGGGATGAACCACAAGTGATTATAGGTGGAAGTGACCAACAATTGCCCCCTTTTATTCCCCAATTTTCCACCTCACACAGTGGACTCTGGTCCTGCCATCCCCGACGAGTACGGTCACCACGGTGATTATCGAGCAGGCCTGCCGCCTACAAGATTCGGCGCGAGCGTCACACCGCGCAAATGTTACAGGCACAATCATCCCGATGCCGAAGATACCGAAGATAATGGAAAGCGCTGCATCGTTGTGTTGAGGATTCCGCGCCGCTATTTCTATTGCCGTGGTGTGTGGGCAAGAGGTGGAAATAGCGGAGCGCCCGACGGGAAACCGAACGGCCTCGTCGTGCGGGTGACCACTGTGACCGGCGGCCGCGGCAGAAATGACCAAAGGGGCGCCGCGAAGCGACGCCCCTTGTGGATTAGTGCCTATGAGAGCTCGAGCTCATCGATGAAGTTGCCGGTCTCCAAACGATCCTTGATCGTGGTGGTGAAGCGTCCGGCATCCGCGCCGTCGACGACCTGGTGGTCGTAGGTGAACGGGATGTAGCACATCTGGCGGATAGCAATGGCGTCGGCGCCGTTTTCGGTGACAACCACGGCACGCTTCTGAATAGCAGCGGTGCCCAGGATGCCCGCCTGCGGCGGAACCAAGATCGGGGTATCAGACAGTGCGCCCTCGGAACCAATGTTGGTGATGGTGAAGGTGGCGCCGGTCAGATCGTTCGGCTTCAGCTTGTTGTTGCGGGCCTTGTCAGCCAGCTCGACAATAGCCTTGGCGATCTCGACCAAGCTCAGGTTCTGTGCCTGGTGGATAACCGGAGTCAGCAGGCCACGCGGGGTGTCCACGGCGATAGCAACGTTGACGTCGGCGTGGTAGGTCATTTCCTTCGTCGCCGCATTGTAAGAAGCGTTGACGTTCGGGTGCGAAACCAGAGCCTCAACCGTTGCCTTGACGAAGAACGGCAGGAAGGTGAGGTTGATGCCGTGCTTGGCCTGGAAGGCCGGCTTGTTTGCCTTGCGCAGATCCGCGATGGCGGTCATATCGACTTCCTGCAGGTGAGTCAGCTGAGCCGAGGTCTGCAGCGCCTCCACCATCTTTGCGGCGGTGATCTCGCGGATGCGGTTGACCTTCTGGGTGGTACCGATGAGCTCAGCCTTGGCCGGGTCAACGGACTTGGTGGACCAGTTCGCACGCGGGTTAGCGGCAGCAGGCGCTGCGGCGGCGGCAGGAGCCTCGCCCTGACCGGCCGCAGCGAGCACATCCTGCTTGCGGATGCGGCCGCCGACGCCGGTGCCGGTGATGGTGGAAAGATCAATGCCGTGCTTGTCGGCGAGCTTGCGCACCAGCGGGGTCACATACGGCACGTTGTCGTTGTTGACCTTCTTTGCCGGTGCCTCAACCTTAGCGGCAGGCTCGGCGGCGGGTGCCGGTGCCGGAGCTGGCTCCGCGGGGGTTTCGACCTTAGCGGCGGGCTCAGCAGCCGGTGCCGGTGCTGGCTCCGGGGTAGCAGGTGCCGGTGCGGCAGGGGCTGCGCCAGGCTGGCCGACACGAGCGATGACCTCGCCGACGTCGACGGTGTCATCCTCGTTGGCGAGGATCTCCAGGATCACGCCGGCAACCGGGGAAGGAACCTCGGTGTCGACCTTGTCGGTGGAAACCTCCAGCAGTGGCTCATCGACGGCGACGGTGTCGCCGACGGACTTCAGCCACTGGGTAATGGTGCCTTCGGTAACGGACTCGCCGAGCTCAGGCATGACCACGTCGGTGGACTCGCCACCGGCAGCAGGCGCAGCCGGTGCGGCAGGAGCAGCGGGGGTTTCGACCTTAGCGGCGGGCTCAGCAGCCGGTGCTGGCTCCGGGGTAGCAGGTGCCGGTGCGGCAGGGGCAGCGCCAGGCTGGCCGACACGAACGATGACCTCGCCGACGTCGACGGTGTCATCCTCGTTGGCGAGGATCTCCAGGATCACGCCGGCAACCGGGGAAGGAACCTCGGTGTCGACCTTGTCGGTGGAAACCTCCAGCAGTGGCTCATCGACGGCGACGGTGTCGCCGACGGACTTCAGCCACTGGGTAATGGTGCCTTCGGTAACGGACTCGCCGAGCTCAGGCATGACCACGTCGGTGGACTCGCCACCGGCAGCAGGTGCAGCCGGCGTGGCAGGAGCAGCGGCCTGAGGCGCGGGTTCTGGTTCGGCGGGAGCAGCGGCGGCAGGAGCCTCGGCGGCTGGGGCTTCGCCTGCCTCGCCGATGATTGCGATGACCTCGCCGACGTCGACGGTATCGTCTTCGTTAGCGCGGATCTCGAGCAAGACGCCAGCAACCGGGGAAGGAACCTCGGTGTCGACCTTGTCAGTGGACACCTCCAGCAATGGCTCGTCGACGGCGACGGTGTCGCCAACGGACTTCAGCCACTGGGTAATGGTTCCCTCGGTTACGGATTCGCCCAGCTCGGGCATGACAACGGAGTGCGCCATTGTTAATTGACTCCTCAAGATAGTGCCGTATAAACGTTTGTACTCTCAAAGATTACCGTTTTATGGCGTGCGGTGTGGCTTTCAGGGGGACAGTGAGAAGACTTTTTGACCCTAGAATGTGTAGCGTGTTCGGATTCTTCAATAAAAAACGCAAGCCCGCCAATCCCAACGTCGCCCGCAACGCGACAGAGTCGGTGCGCCCGGAGGATCTGGCATACCTGAAGAAGTGGTCGGATGAACGCGCCCTCGTGGAAGGTTTCATCGAACCGGCCACGCTGGTCAATGAGATGTCGATCGTGCTTGTCGACGTCACCGGGGAGTCAACCCGTCGGCGTATCGGTGGCGCGAAAGGCGTGGACGTTATCGCGCGCGAGCTTCAGATTCCCATCTATGACGTGGAAGAAACCGGCTATCCGCAGCGCATGCGCGATCGCATCGAGTATGAGCGCCTTATGCGCAAGCGGGAAGAACGCAGGCTCATGCGCGAACAGATGGAGCGCGAGAAGGAACAAAGAGACCACTAAGAACACACCGCGCCCCGGAGTGTCTACCGGGGCGCAGTGCAGGTGGGCGTGAAGCCTACGGGCGTTATTCGCTTTCCGACGCGATGTCGGCCAGCACCTTGAGGAAGGTGCGCACCGGGACACCGGTCGCACGCTTGGGGGTGTAGCCGTAGGCGGCGGAGGTGTTATAGGCAGGGCCTGCGATGTCCACGTGCGCCCACCGGATTCCCTCGCCCACGAAATGCTGCAGATAGCAGGCGGCCGCGAGCATGCCGCCGTTACGCGAGCCGGTCACGTTGCGGATATCGGCCACCGGAGACTTCACAGCCTCAGCGATCTCCTCCGGCAAGGGCATGGCCCAGGCGTTCTCGCCGACCTCACAACCGGCGGCTGCCACCTGATCGCGGAAGGTGTCGGTGCCCATCACGCCAGAGGTGCGCTCGCCTAGGGCGACCAACTGGGCGCCGGTTAGGGTTGCGGTGTCGATGAGGTAGTCGGGCGCGTCTTGGCTAGCGCGCGCCATGGCGTCGGCAAGCACGAGGCGCCCCTCGGCGTCGGTGTTAAGGATCTCGCTGGTGATGCCGCCGAAGTGCGTAATCACATCGCCTGGTCGATAGGCCTTGCCACCCGGCATGTTTTCCGCCAGCGGGATCGTGGCGGTGACCTTGACGTTGAGCTTGAGGCGCGCGGCGGCTAAGACGGTGGCGACAACGGCCGCCGAACCACCCATGTCGGAGATCATGTTGTCCATCGATGCCGGGGGCTTGAGCGAAATGCCGCCGGTATCGAAGGTGATGCCCTTGCCCACCAAGGCCACGTGCTTGCGCGCGCCCTTCGGCGACCACGACAAACGCACCAGGCGCGGTTTGCGCGAGGAGCCGGAGCCTACGGCAACAATGCCCCCAAAGCCCTGCTTCTTGAGCTCCTTGTAGCCTAAGACCTCAACGTCCACACCGTGCTTATCGGCCAGCTGTGCGATCGTCTCGGCATAGGTCTCCGGATACAGGTGTGAGGAGGGGGCGTTGACCAGATCGCGGGCCACGCACACCGCGCGTGCGGTCGCCTTCGCGGTGCGGAAAACCTCTTGCGCCTCCGCACGCTCGTCGACAAACACCACCCGGCCCAGTGGGGTAGTGGACCCCTTCTTGCTGCGCAGGCCCGGGTACTCATAGGCGCCGAGAATGAAGCCTTCAACTACGGGGCCGAGGCCAAAGGCGCCGAGCGTGGTAGCCGCCGTACCGACTCCCTTGAGGGCGCGTGCGGCCGCACCCGCTGCGCGGCGCAGGCGCTCGTCGTCAAGCTCCTCGGCAACACCTAAGCCCACCGCGACGACGACATCGGCCTCCATACCCTCAACGGCGGGGACGCGGGTGACCTGCTCCAACTTGCCTGTGGCGCCGACTGCGGCCAGAAGCTCCCACACCGCAATGTCCACCGATTCGTCGAAGCCCTCGAAACCTGCACCCGCCACCTTCGGTGCTGCCAGCTCGAGGCCATCCTCGCCCGCGAATACGCCAACAACCAGCGCATCATACTCCTCGGGAAGCGTTGCCGAAAGCGCAAGCTTGGTCACCGCGCCCTTTCCCGGCAGCGACAGCTTTTCCTTCGCATCCTTGCCCACGTGCATTGCCTTTCTCACGAATCCCCTCACGACCAGCACGAGCGCCGGCCGGCGGGGAATAAAACTCGAATAATCGACGCCTCCGCGGCGCCCTAGCGGAGACTACACGCGTGGGCGCCGACACAGCGACAGGTAATTCCTAGAGTAAACGAATGCCCAAAAACGTGCGGAGGGCTGGCAGAGGTGTACCTTTAAAAAGCATGACGGACCTGAACTTTGTTGTAGAAAAGACCGACCATCCCACCGCCCCGGAGAAGCTGCAAGAAATTCTCGCTAACCCGGGCTTTGGCAAGCACTTCACCGACCACATGGTCACCATCGACTGGTCGGTGGACAAGGGCTGGCACAACGCTAAGGTCAGCGCCTACGCGCCGCTGACGCTGGACCCGGCAACCAGCGTGTTCCACTATGGCCAGGCCATCTTCGAGGGCATCAAGGCCTACCGCCACGCCGACGGTACCGTCAAGACCTTCCGCCCGGAAGCCAACGCTGCTCGCTTCCAGCGCTCCGCCCAGCGCATGGCCATGCCGGAACTGCCCACCGAGCTGTTCCTGGAATCCCTGCGTCAGATCGTCAGCATCGATCAGGACTGGGTTCCTGCCGCCGGCGGCGAGGAGTCCCTCTACCTGCGCCCGTTTATGATCTCCACCGAGGCTACCCTGGGCGTTCACCCTTCGACTTCTTATAAGTACATCGTTATCGCATCACCGGCCGGCGCCTATTTCTCTGGTGGCGTCAAGCCCGTGTCCGTCTGGCTGTCCGAGGACTACGTACGCGCATGCCCGGGTGGTACCGGCGCCGCCAAGTTTGCCGGCAACTATGCAGCATCCCTGCTGGCTCAGGCCCAGGCTTCGGAGAAGGGCTGCGACCAGGTCGTCTGGCTCGATGCTATCCAGCGCACCTACATCGAGGAGATGGGCGGCATGAACCTCATGTTCGTCTTCGGCAAGGGTGCAGACGCCCACGTGGTCACCCCGCAGCTGTCCGGCTCCCTGCTGCCGGGTGTCACCCGCGACTCGCTGCTCCAGGTGGCTAAGGACCTGGGCTACACCACCGAGGAGCGCCTGGTCTCCACCCAGGAGTGGCACGACAGCGCCCTGTCTGGTGAGATGAGCGAGGCCTTCGCCTGCGGCACCGCAGCCGTGATCACCCCGGTCGGCTCCGTCAAGTCCAAGCACGGCGACTACGAGGTCAACGGCAACCAGGCCGGTCCGATCACCATGCAGCTGCGTGAGAAGCTCACCGGCATCCAGCATGGCACCGAGGAGGACACCCACAACTGGATGTACACCCTCGTCTAGCAGGTGCTTGCCGACGTCTACCGGCCCGCACGTGGCAAAGGTTGTCTCCTTTGAGCGCGGATCCTTTTTGGGGTCCGCGCTTTTTTGGCGTCTTGCCTTGATATCGACGTGGCTAGTTTGCTGAGAGCGTGATAAGTCCTATCGGTATGGCGGTTTTTATTTATAGCGACTTTAATGGCTGGCCGTAGGCCTACCTTTACGCGTGCAACCACTTTTCACCGCCCCACGTTATCCACAGGCCGGTGCTGAGAAACACTCAGAATGCAGGGTTATCCACAGGCATCCCGCCACACGGTTGGCACTGCGGCTACCGCTACCTAGTCTGGTGGGCATGAACCCCGTCGACCAGCTTGCAGCAGTACTTTCCAACCCGCTCGCCCTCATCCAGGACGCCGCCGGGTGCACAATTGCTGCGCTTGTCGCACGCGGACTACCCGAAAACACAGCCACCGACCTGAAAACCCTCGCCACGGTGTACTACGGCACCACCTCCTACACCAGGATGCAAGCCACCTGCCGGGAAACCATAGACTCCCTCGGGCTCACCCTCGCCCACCTCGAAATCATCGAAACCTGCACCCGCAGAGTCACAGGCGAAAAAACCACATGGCAACTACGCCGCGACCTAGTAAACCTCGGCAACCTGCCCACCGGACAGTTCGCCACCCGCGCACGCGCAATCACCAACGACTACGCAACCCCACCGGCAAGGTTAGTCAAAGGCGTGAGCATCAACCGCAACCGCAACAACCTCTGGCAACTAAAAATCAACGGCGAACCAGCCGATATCGACACACTTTACGAAACACTCAAAGAACTGCCCGACCCAGCCAAAAACTTCCCCCACACCGGCACCATCACCAAAACACTTCGCCCCATCGTGGCCATCCCCCTAGACAAACTCACCACCGTCCTGGATGCCACAGGAGACGAAACCACCTTCACCTGCTCCGATGGGGTCACACGCACCAGCACCCAGATCGTTGCCTCCATCCTTGATGACCAGTGGGGGTTCGGGCTTATCCACCCCGTTGACGGACCCGTCGACCTCGTGCGCTCCTCCAGGTTTGCCAACAAAAAGCAACGCGACCTAGCCACCCTCGAATCCTTAAGCTGTGCCCACCCGGACTGCAATAAACCAGCCGATGAGTGCCAAATCCACCATATCCATGCGTGGAATCGGGGCGGGACCACCGCAAGTAAAAACCTCACCATGCTATGCGCCTTCCACAACGGAAGAAACGACGATGACCCCAGCACACCCAAACACGGCCGCATCCAACGCACCAACGGCCACCCCACCTGGACCTACCCACCCTGGCACCCCAAAGCCTAAACACACCAAAAAAGGCCCCCACCAGGGGGCCTGCGAAGCATGCCTTAAATCAGCGGAAGGGCGATAGCAAACAGGGCGGCTGTCACCGAGGCGTTGGTTTCCATGATGAATCCGGTGGTGTCGCCGTTGAGGCCGCCGAAACGCTTGCTGCAATGCCGCGCCAACGCCACCGCCACGCCGAGCGCAACGGCAAGGACGCCTTGGCAGATGAGCAGCAGGGCGGCGTCGTCAAGCACCCGGGCTGCAAACAAACTCGGCACGCAGGCAACGAAAAACCAACAGGCCGTCCACCAAGTCTTCGCCGTGCCGATCATCATGGCGCCGAAGCCGGTCGGCTTCATCGGGTGAAAATGCTCGTTGGCGCCGACGGGGCCGGTGATGCGGGCGAAGAAAGGAATGAGGAAGACGATTACGAAGGCTTGCGGGGTGGCGTCGACGATCGCCGCGATGGAGGCGACCTGAACGAGCATCGCCAATAGAGCGCTTCCCATCCCGATCAGGCCGGCGTGCGGGTCGGCTAGGATCTCCCGGGCGCGGGCGGGTTCGGCGTAGGAACCCAAGGCATCGGCGACGTCGGCAAGGCCGTCGAGGTGCATGAATCGTGTGAACAGCGCCCAGGACACCACGACCAGCGTGCCGATGAGCAAAGAAGAAACACCCAGGGCCTGCAACCCGGCGACGATTACCGCCGCCACCGCGCCCAGCACCACCCCGACGACCGGCAGGGAGGCCATCACGCGCGCGCCGGTCGTGCGATCGAAGGCGCTGGCCCCCTTGATCGGCAGCACCGTCAGCCAGCTCAGCGCCGTCGCGGGACCCTCGATGAGTGCTGGCCCGTGTTCGCCTTCGACGAAGTCGACCTTGCCGGACACGCTAGTCCTGGATCTTATCGTCGAAGCGGTTGGTGGGCACCGCGCCCTTACCGGACACGCCCGCGGAATCGAAGGTGGCCATGTCGTTCATGATGTCGCAGGCCATCATCACCAGCGGCACCGCGGCCGCCGCGCCGGAGCCCTCGCCCAAACGCAGGCCCAGCTTCAGCAAAGGCTCGAGGCCAAGGTAGCGCAGCGCGAAGGCGTGCGCGGGCTCGGCGGATTGGTGTCCGGCCTGCATCCAGTGACGCGCGCCCGGTGCCATCTTCTCGGCGAGCATGGCGGCAGCAGTGACCACGACGCCGTCGAGGAGCACCGGGGTGCGGCGCACGGCAGCCTGCGCAATGAAGGCGGCCATCGCGGCCAGCTCCGGGGAGGTGACCTTGCGCATGAGGGTGAGGATGTCGTTGCGGTCGCGGCGCGCGCGGAACATCGCGTCGCGCACGGCGGCGACCTTGCGCTTCCACCCCTCGTCGTCGACGCCGGAGCCGCGTCCGGTGACCACCACCGGCTCATTGTTGGTCAAAAGCCCGATGATCACCGCCGAGGGAGTGGTGTTGCCGATGCCCAGATCGCCCGCCATGAGCAGGTCGGCGCCGGCGTCGACCTCCTGGTCGGCGATGCGCTTGCCGATCTCTATCGCGCGCACCAGCTGCTCCTGGCTCATCGCGTCTTCGTAGTCGATGGAGCCGCAACCCTTGCTCACGCGTTCCTCGCCGAAGGCATCGTGGAACAACGAGATGTCGGCCACGCGGATACCCGTGCCGGATTGGCGGGCCACCGCATTGACGCCGGCGCCGCCGCGGCGGATGTTGTCCGCCATCTGGATGGAAACCTCGATGGGGTAGGGGGAAACACCCTTCGTCGCGATCCCGTGGTCGCCCGCGAAGACCACCAGGCGGGGGCGTTCAATCTTGCGGGGCGGGACCTGCGACTGGCACGACGACAGCCACACCCCCAGAGCCTCCAAGCGCGCCAGGGAGCCGGTGGGCTTGGTCAGCGTGAGCTGAAACTGGCGGGCTTTGTCCGCAAACTCGGCGCTGGGGGCGTCGATCTTGGGGAAGAAGTCAGAGGGCTGCGGTTGTGACATCGTTAATCAGTTCTCCCAGAAAAGTATTGTTTTGTCTAGACCCACCTCATTCTAGAGCGAGGGTCTCCTACTTCAGCGCCAGCGACTGACCGGCCACCACCAGATACACCCGGTCGCTAAGCGCGGCCATCATTTGATTCAAGGTGCCAATCTCATCCCTGAAGAGGCGTCCAGCGTGATGTTCGGGGATGACCCCCATGCCCACCTCGGGGCTGACCAGGATTACCTCCACCGAATCGGGCACCTGCTTGCAGGCTGCCGCCAGGTGCTCGTAGAGCTCGTCGAGCTGGCCGCGTGGGCCGTCCCACCCGCCGAGGGCATCGAGGTGGGCGGTGACCCAGGTGCCGAGATCATCGACGAGAACCGTGCTGGGGGCGGCCGGTGAACGTCGGAAAGCATGTAGCACGTCGATGAGGTCGCGGCCGTCTTCGGTTTCCCAGTGGGCAGGACGGCGCGCGACATGGGTGGCAATCCGCGCGCGGAAGTCTGCGTCGAACTCGCCCGAAAAAGGACGGGCGGTAGCCACGTACAGGCAGGCCCGGTCGCCCACGACTTCCTCCGCGAACTGTGACTTGCCCGAACGCGCCCCGCCCAGAACCAGGGTCAACAACTACTTGACCTCGGCACCGATTTCCACACGCGGCTTAGGCGAACGCCAGCGCCGCGGCTGCGTGGCGCGACCGTAGGCATAAAAACCCAGGCTAAAGCCGGACTCGGTGGTGTTCGGGAACTTCTCGCGGGTTGCGCGCGAGGCCTTGCGCCCGAGCCAAAAACCTTCGACGGCGAACACGACCATGATGACCATCGCGATGGTAGACACCCACATGCCGAAGGTGGGCTGCCGCTGGCCGATCAGCAGCAGGGCCAGCAAGACGATGGCAAACGGCATCACCCAGTTGTTGATATAGCGGTGGGAATCGACGAAGTCGCGCACAAAGCGCTTCTCCTGTCCCTTGTCGCGCGGCAAGAGGTACTTCTCCTCGCCACGATCCATGGCGGCCTGCGCTGCCGCGGCACTACGGCGGCGTTCCTCTTTTTCCTTGGCTTTATATTCCTTCCATTCCTCTGGGGACATGGAGGCCTTGAGCTCTTTGCGCTTCTTGCGGTTGTCGGAATAGCTATCGCCCGGCGCAAAGCGGGACTCGAAGGATCCGGCGTGAGCCTGAGCCTGCTTGCGTTTGGGGGTTGCATGGCCCTTCTTGGGGGTATGAGCCTTGGAGGCCGCAGAGGTTGCGGCTGGGTCGTTTACATCCTGGTTGCCGTCATTCACGCGTTCTAGGCTACCAATCACGCTTGCTGTAGCCGAAATTTTCTGCTTTCCGACGACCATGGTCGGCGGGGAAGTGGGAATAAACCGGTTGCGGGGGTAGTTATAGCGAACAAGGCTAGAATGCCTGTTGCTGCTAGAGTGGTGGCACAAAAGGGCAATTTCTCGTTAATTCAAGGAGATGTGACTATGACGGCACCGTCAACCAACACCGGCGTTTTCTTAAGCGATGCTGCAGCAGCTAAGGCAAAGGCACTGCTTGAGCAGGAGGGCCGAGACGATCTTTCTTTGCGCATCGCCGTGCAGCCGGGTGGTTGCGCTGGCCTGCGTTACCAGCTTTATTTCGATGACCGCTCCCTCGACGGCGACAAGGTCGATGAGGTCGGCGGCGTTCGCTTGGTCGTCGACAAGATGAGCGTTCCTTACCTCGCGGGTGCCCGCATCGACTTCGCGGACACCATCGAGTCCCAGGGCTTTACCATCGATAACCCGAACGCAGGCTCTTCTTGCGCCTGTGGAGATTCCTTCAACTGATCTGGCTAAGGAAAAAATCCCGTCACCGTGAGGTGGCGGGATTTTTTGTATGGCCTAGAGGTAGACGGGGTAGTCGCGCTGCTCGATACCGGGATCGATGCGGCCTTCGACAAAGATGCCATGCCAGACCATGAACGCCAGCACCGTCCACAGGCGGCGGGAGTGGTCGCTGGCGCCTGCGCGGTGCTCGTTGAGCATCTGCATGACGGCGGTCTTGTTGAAGATATCGTCGGTCTGCGAGGCGGTGATCTGGTCCTGGGCCCAGCCGAAAAGCTCGTCGCCGGCGAGCCAGTGGCGCATGGGCACGGGGAAGCCCAGCTTCTTGCGGTGAAGGACGTGGGCGGGCACGATCTGCTCCATCGCCTTACGCAGGGCGTACTTGGTGGTGCCGTGGCTGATCTTCATGTCGTAGGGGATGGTCTCGGCAACCTTGAAGACCTCGCGGTCGAGGAAGGGCACGCGCAGCTCGAGGGAGTGCGCCATGTTGATCTTGTCGGCCTTGACCAGGATGTCGCCGCGCATCCAGGTAAACAGGTCGAGGTGCTGCATCCGGGCCACGGGATCCATGTGGCGTGACTGGGCATAGATGGGGGCGGTGACCTCGCGGTGATCCCATTCGGGCTTGGCCCAGGGGATGACGCGCTGGATCTGATCAAAGTTGAAGGAGCGGGCGTTGCCGTAGTAGCGCTCCTCCATGGTCATGGAGCCTCGGTTGAGCAGAGACTTGCCCTTCATGCCGTCGGGAAGCACCTTGGAAAGCTGGCCGAGACCGCGGCGCAACGGGGTAGGAATCTTCTCGAAAGGCGCTAGCGACAGCGGTTCTTTGTAAATGGTGTAGCCGCCGAAAAGCTCGTCGGCGCCTTCGCCGGAAAGGACCACCTTGACGTGCTTGCGGGCCTCTTGGGCGACAAAGTACAACGGGACCAGCGATGGATCGGCCACCGGATCGTCGAGATACCACATGATCTTTGGGATGGCGTCGGCGTATTCCTCGGGGGAGACGATCTTGACGATGTGTTCAACGCCAATGGCGGCGGCCGACTCGGCAGCGACGTCGACCTCGGAATAGCCCTCGCGCTCGAATCCGGTGGTAAACGTCAAAAGGTTGGGGTTGTGGCGCTTGGCCAGGGTGGCGATGGCGGTGGAATCGATGCCACCGGATAAGAAGGAACCCACGGTGACGTCTGCGCGCATATGCTTTTCGACGGAATCCTCCAGGGCGCGGGCGATGCGGTCGAAGAGTTCTTGCTCCTTGCCCTTTGCCACCTTCTGGGCTGGGAATTGCGGTCGGAAATAGCGGGTCTGCTTCAGTTCCCCACCGGGGGTGACCACGGCCGTGCAGCCGGATTCGAGGCGACGAATGCCCGTGTGCAGGGACTCCGGCTCGGGAACATACTGCAGGTCGATGTAGTGCTCGATGGCCCTGCGGTCGAGGCTTAAGTCAACGCCCATGTCCTCGGCCATCTCGAGGATGCACTTCTTTTCGGAGGCGAATGCCGTACCGGCTTCTGTGGTGGCGTAGAACAGCGGCTTGATGCCGAAAGGATCACGCGCGAGGAAGAGCTCCTTTGATTGGGTGTCCCAGATGGCAAAGCCGAACATGCCACGCAGGTGGCGCACGACGTCGGCGCCCCAGTGGTGATAGCCCACCACGATGGTCTCGCCGTCGCCGGAAGTATTAAAGGAATAGCCGAGTTCCTGAAGCTCCTTGCGTAGCTCCACGTAGTTATAGATCTCGCCATTGAAGGTCATGGCGTAGCGTTCTGGCTGATCCTTTGGCCCCCAGCGCAGTGGCTGATGAGAATGCTCGAGGTCGATGATCGAGAGTCGGTTAAATCCGAAGACGGCCGAATCATCGTGCCACGTGCCGGCCTCGTCGGGACCGCGATGCCGCATGCACGGCAGAGCCTTCTCGACGGCCGAGGTGAACTGGGCGGCTGAACCATCGGCGCTTAAGAATCCAAGGAGTCCACACATGTCCGGGTGAGGCCTTCTTCCTTAATCTATGTATCTGAAACAATATCGAGCTTCCCCTGCAACATCTAGCTTTCGGACTTGACTATGGCCGCCAAATGCGATGGGCAGTAAAGAAGCGTTGTTACAAGGCTACTCGCGGAGTGGGTTGTTCGTTAAAAGGGGCGCGTAGGAGGCGTCGGAAAGTCAAGAGGGAGTACAAACAGCAAGGTGTCAAGGCAGGTAAAGGTGGTGTTAGCCACCAACTCGGGCTAGGGCGCTATCCAACTAAAGTTGTGGTGACTCAAACTTGGGTTTGAGGGGCGGTGTATTTAAAGGCTATGAGCTGGCAAAACAACGCTGGGGGTGACCCCGGTGTGGGTTGTAGGTATCCATAAGTTTGATATAGCTGCATTGGAATGTGAGATGGGTAACAGGCGAATTTCCGCAGGTTAAGCAAACACCCTAGTAACGCAGCAAACTTGACCTTAAAACCGAGAATTGCGGAGCATTTCAGTGAGGCCGGCGTCCCCATTTGTTGAGGAAAAAGGCCGTTCATACGCTATTCTGCCTAATTAGACGTGGCTATTTGAGAATGTCTCATGCGATGCCATGGATATTTGAGAAAGTCTTTGGAATCTAGTGTTTAAAGGAAGGCAGACGCGCGTGAATCAGCAGCAGAAGCGTGGCTTTGGCCGTAAGGCACTGCTCGGTGGTGTCCTTGGATTCGGTGGCCTCGCACTTGCCGGATGTGACGTCGAAGCACCTGGTGGCGTCTTGGGCAAGGCCCTGGCGTTCGGGTGGCCAGAAGGTATCACTCCCGAGGCAACCGCGATGTACAACTTCTGGGTGTGGACCTGGGTTACCGCCTGGATCATCGGCTTTATTATGTGGGCGCTTTTCATCTACGGCCTTTTCGCTTGGCGTGCCAAGCGTGCTGAGAAGGCAGGCAAGGGTGAGTTCCCTCGTCAGACCCAGTACAACATCCCATTGGAGCTGGTACTTACCATCGTTCCGATCGTGATCGTTATGGGGTTGTTCTTCTTCACGGTTCAGGCTCAGGACAAGGTTACGGCCTTGGATAAGGATCCAAAGGTGACGGTGGACGTCACGGCATACCAGTGGAACTGGAAGTTTGGATACCAGTCGGTTGCGGCAGAGCTGAGCCCCACCGGATCCGACTATGACGGTGTCGATCAGGAGCGACAGGCACAGGCCGAGGCTTCCGAGGTTGACCCGGACGGTGAGAATCCGATCAACGGTCGCTCCAAGTCGGACGTTTCTTACCTCCACTTCAATAAGATCGAGACGCTGGGTACCACCTCAGAGATTCCGGTTTTGGTTCTCCCGTCCAACACGGCCATCGAATTCCAGCTCGCCTCCGCTGACGTTTCCCACGCCTTCTGGGTGCCGGAGTTCCTCTTCAAGCGCGACGCCTATGCTCACCCGGAGGAGAATAAGCAGCAGCGCGCGTTCCAGATCGAGAAGATTGAAGAAGAGGGCGCATTCGTCGGTCGTTGTGCCGAGATGTGCGGTACCTACCACGCAATGATGAACTTCGAAATCCGTGTCGTGTCCCCGGAGAAGTTCAAGCAGTACATGGAGATTCGCAACGAAGATCCTGCTCTACCGAACTCTGAGGCACTGAAGCAGATCGGTGAGGCACCATACGCAACCAGCACCAGCCCGTTCAACTCCGACCGCACCAACACTCGCGATGGTGAGAACGCGGTCGACAACAACGGCGCAGCGGCTTAAGTCAGGGAAGAGGTTTACATACAATGAAGGCAACTTCCAAAATCATGTACAGCATGGCCATCTTCTTGGCCATCGTGACCGCCATCTACTTCTTTGGCACTATGTACGTTCAGGATGCTGGCCACCTTCACTTGGAAGGTCAAGGCTCGCGTAACTTTGAATGGGCCGGTGGCGTGTCTTTGGTTCTGGCCACTCTGTTGGCTCTCATGCTCGCTAGCTACTTGCACTTCACCGATAAGCGCATCGACGTCCTTCCTGAGGATTGGGAAGAGGCGGAGATTCAGGACGGCGCTGGCACGCTCGGCTTCTTTAGCCCTAGCTCCATCTGGCCATTCGCGATGAGCATGGCAGTGCTTGTCCTCGGTCTCGGCATCATCTACATGCACTACTGGATCATTGTTGCAGGCGCTATCCTGCTCATCTGGTCCACCACCATGCTTAACCTTCAGTATGGTCTTCCAAAGGAAAAGCACTAAGGTTTCTGCACCTGTGTCGACTAAGCCAATAGGCTCTAGTCTCACGCGCGTCTGTTAACCCGGTTTCCTACCGCTTCGTGGTAGGAAACCGGGTTTTCTTTTGTCTAAACAAAAAGTCGACGAAATAAAAAAGTCACGTGATGATATGTTTCTCGTGCTCCATTTTTCGATTTCGGCTTAAA
This sequence comes from Corynebacterium sp. SCR221107, assembly GCF_027886475.1. Classification (NCBI taxonomy): domain Bacteria; kingdom Bacillati; phylum Actinomycetota; class Actinomycetes; order Mycobacteriales; family Corynebacteriaceae; genus Corynebacterium; species Corynebacterium sp. SCR221107. The sequence continues at coordinate 2,101,485 of NZ_CP115670.1, read as the reverse complement.
AAACGTCGTGCGTGGGGTTTGAAAAGTTCCCGTGGAGACCGAAAAAGTGCAAATAGTTCCTAAGGGGTGTAAAAAATCTAAAAATAATGCAAAACCGCAGGTAAGGCTAGGTCAATCTAAAGTATGATCCGCACCAAAAACCGCCCGGCTAAATGTGAGATAACTCTCAATAATTCGGTTGCAATATTGCGAGTTTAAGAACTCAAAAAACGGGCGGAATGGGGAGGGGGAATGTGGTTTTTGAAACGGGGTTAGGTCTGGGTGTAATGACCTGCGAAAACGATGCGTCGTTGAAAAGGGGTAAATAGTTCCATGGTTCCCGAAGAAAAATAACACCGAAATTAAGTGGAGAAAACAACTACGAGCTGGATCTACAACCTTTGATAGGGAAGGGGGGCTTGAGGTGACTTACGCAGGTGAAACAGTCATACTAGAACACGTGACGAGCGCAATTGGAAACAAAGATATGGCAGCACCACAACGTGTTGCGGCACTAAACCGTCCGAACATGGTTAGTGTCGGCACGATTGTGTTCCTGTCTCAGGAATTGATGTTCTTCGCCGGCTTGTTCGCGATGTACTTCACCTCGCGTGCAAATGGAATCGGAAACGGGTCGTGGAAGGAAGGTGCTGATCACCTCAACGTCCCTTACGCACTGGCAATCACCGTGATTCTGGTGTCCTCCTCTTTCACTGCACAGCTTGGTGTGTTCGCAGCAGAGCGTGGTGACGTATTCGGTCTGCGTCGTTGGTTTAGCTTGACTATCCTTCTTGGCGCAATCTTCCTGGTGGGTCAGGGGTATGAGTACTTCCACCTGGTTGAGAATGGGATGACCATCCCGAGCTCCGTCTACGGCTCCACGTTCTACATCACCACGGGCTTCCACGCAGCACACGTGCTTGCTGGTGTCTTGGCCTTCGTTGTGGTGCTCCTGCGTATCAGCAAAGCGAAGTTCACGCCGGCTCAGGCTACAGCCGCAATGGTGGTGTCCTACTACTGGCACTTCGTTGACGTTGTCTGGATCGGACTCTTCATCACCATTTACTTCATTCAGTAGGCCGTAGCGGCCTGAGCACTATGCTCCGGCCTACAGCCCTTCACTTTCCGCAACGAGACATAAGGAAAATGATGGATAACAACCCTCAAACCCCCGAAATAGTCGACGAGACCGTGGAGGCCACGAAGGCGAAGAAGGTGCGTGCACGTCGCAAGGCGCGTCGTACCGTCGCTGGTGCAATGGCCCTCGCGTTCGGTCTCACCGGCGCGGGCATCATCGTCAATGCAGTAACCCCTGACGCACAGGTGGCCACCGCCGCAAAGGATGAGCAGGCCCTCATCCAGGAGGGCAAGGATCTCTACGACGTCGCTTGCGTGACTTGTCACGGCGTAAACCTACAGGGCGTCCAGGACCGTGGTCCTTCCCTCATTGGTGTAGGCTCCGGCGCCGTGTACTTCCAGGTTCACTCCGGTCGTATGCCGATGCTGCGCAACGAAGCTCAGGCAACTCGTAAGACGCCGCGCTACTCCGAGGCCCAGACCTTGGCGCTGGCTGCCTACGTGGAAGCTAATGGTGGCGGTCCCGGTATCGTCACCAACGAGGACGGCACTGTAGCTATGGAGACGCTGCGTGGCGCCAATTATGATGGCAACATCGATCCCGCAGACGTCGCCCGAGGTTCGGACCTCTTCCGCCTGAACTGTGCATCCTGCCACAACTTCACCGGTCGCGGTGGTGCACTGTCTTCTGGCAAGTACGCGCCAGTTCTCGACCCTGCTAACGAGCAGGAGATCTACCAGGCAATGCTCACCGGACCACAGAACATGCCTAAGTTTTCAGACCGTCAGCTGTCTGCCGACGAAAAGAAGGACATCATTGCCTTCATTAAGTCCGCAAAGGAAACCCCATCTCCGAGCGGTTGGAGCCTGGGTGGCCTCGGCCCAGTTGCTGAGGGCATGTTTGCTTGGCTAGTCGGCATTGTGGTCCTTGTGGCCGCAGCTCTCTGGATTGGATCGCGTTCATGAGTAATACACACGAGAAGAACTACACAGATAAAGAACTCGCCTCGATGAGCAACGAGGAGCTGGCCCGTCTCGGCACCGAACTTGACGGCGTCACGGTTGCTTACCGCAAGGAGCGCTTCCCGATCGCCAACGATCCAGCAGAAAAGCGCGCTGCCACGAAGGTTGGCGTTTGGTTGGTTATCGCCATCGTCGCCGGCCTTGGTTTCTTAGCAACCTACTTGTTCTGGCCTTGGAAGTACAAGGGTCTCGGGGATGAGGGGCTGTGGACCTACACGTTTTACACCCCGATGCTCGGCCTCACCGCAGGCTTGGCCATCCTCTCTCTGGCGTTCGCCGTAGTCATCTACATCAAGAACATCATGCCGGAGGAAATTGCTGTCCAGCGTCGTCACGACGGTCCTTCCGAAGAGGTTGACCGCCGCACGATCGTTGCACTGCTGAACGATTCTTGGGAGACGTCGACGCTCGGTCGTCGTAAGGTCTTGAAGTCCCTCCTAGGCTTCGGTGGTGTGCTTGCCGGCCTCGTAGTTATCGCTCCGCTGGGCGGTATGGTGAAGAATCCATGGAAGGCCGGAGCGCTGGGCATCCAGGGTGACGGTACGCTGTGGACCTCCGGTTGGTCGCTGACCGATCGTAAGGGTGTCAAGGTCTACCTCGGTCGCGATACGGGTGCTATCGCCGAGAAGCACGAAAACTCCACGGGCGAGCACTACACCACTCACGGTGTCACCCGCCTGGTGCGTATGCGCCCGGAGGATCTTGCCGCAGCTGCAATGGAAACTGTTTTCCCGCTGCCGGAGGATCTCGTCAATGACGGCGACCGTTACAACAAGGAAGCTGCCGTGTACGAGGAGCACATGCACTCCATCCACGGCCCTCGTAATGCCGTTATGCTTATTCGTCTGCGTTCTTCCGACGCTGCTAAGGCAGTTGCTCGCGAGGGACAGGAGGACTTTCACTACGGCGATTACTTCGCATATTCCAAGATCTGCACGCACATCGGTTGCCCGACCTCCCTGTACGAGGCTCAGACCAACCGCATTCTGTGCCCGTGCCACCAGTCGCAGTTCGATGCTCTGCGTTGGGGCAAGCCAGTCTTCGGTCCGGCTGCCCGCGCTTTGCCACAGCTGCCGATTACCGTTGACGAAGAGGGTTACCTCGTTGCTGCAGGCGACTTCATTGAGCCTGTCGGCCCGGCATTCTGGGAGCGTAAGTCCTAATGAGCACTAAACTCGCTGAAATTGGCAATAACATCGACTCGCGATACACCGCGGCGTCGGGAATCCGCCGGCAGATCAACAAGGTCTTCCCAACTCACTGGTCCTTTATGCTCGGTGAGATTGCACTCTACAGCTTCATTATTTTGCTGCTGACCGGTGTTTACCTGACCCTGTTCTTTGATCCGTCGATCACCAAGGTCATCTACGATGGCGCATACCTACCGCTCAACGGCATGGAGATGTCTCGTGCATACGAGACTGCTTTGAACCTTTCCTTCGAGGTTCGTGGTGGTCTTTTCATCCGTCAGATGCACCACTGGGCAGCACTGATGTTCATGGTTTCCATGACCGTTCACATGCTGCGTATCTTCTTCACCGGTGCGTTCCGCCGCCCGCGTGAGGCTAACTGGATCATCGGCTGCGTGCTGCTTTTCCTGGGCATGGCCGAAGGCTTCATGGGCTACTCCCTGCCTGATGACCTGCTCTCCGGTGTTGGTCTTCGCATCATGTCCGCCATTGTTGTCGGACTGCCGATCATTGGCACCTGGCTGCACTGGCTGATGTTCGGTGGTGACTTCCCATCCGACATCATGCTCGACCGTTTCTACATCGCGCACGTTCTGATCATTCCAGGTATCATCCTCGGACTGATCGCAGCTCACCTGGCTCTGGTGTGGTACCAGAAGCACACTCAGCTTCCTGGGCCGGGTCGCACTGAGAACAACGTTGTCGGTATCCGAATCCTCCCGCTGTTCGGCCTGAAGGCAGTTGCATTCGGTCTGATTACCGCGGGTGTGCTCGCACTGATGGCTGGCCTAACCACCATCAACGCCATTTGGATGCTTGGCCCATACAACCCTGCTCAGGTCTCCGCTGGCTCTCAGCCGGATATCTACATGCTGTGGACAGATGGTGCCGCTCGCGTCATGCCTGCGTGGGAGCTTTACCTCGGTAACTACACCGTTCCTGGTGTGTTCTGGGTTGCCATCTTGGCTCTGGTTATGGTCGTCCTCCTGATCACCTACCCCTTCATCGAGAAGAAGATCACTGGCGACGACGCCCACCACAACCTGCTGCAGCGTCCGCGTGACGTACCGGTTCGTACCTCGCTTGGTGTTATGGGCTTGGTGTTCTTCAACCTATTGACCCTGTCCGGTGGTAACGACCTGTTTGCTTACCACTTCCAGATTTCGCTCAACGCCATGACTTGGGTTGGTCGTATCGGTCTGATCGTCCTGCCACCGCTGGCATACTTCATTACATACCGCATCTGCATCGGCCTGCAGCGTTCCGACCGCGAGGTTCTGGAGCACGGCATCGAGACCGGTGTCATCCAGATCATGCCGAATGGTGCCTTCATTGAGGTTCACCAGCCGCTTGGTCCGGTTGATGAGCACGGTCACCCGATTCCGCTGGAGTACCAGGGCGCAGCTGTCCCGAAGCAGATGAACCAGCTCGGCTTCTCTGGCCACCCGGGCCGCGGCTCCTTCTTCACGCCTGATTCTCCTGAGATCGCTGCTAAGGCAGCCGAGATCGAGCACGAGAACCACCGCGAAGAAACCGCAATGCTCGAAAACCTCAACCGCGCTAACCGCGCTAAGGACGAGGAAGAGGGCCGTATCTAAAGCTCTCCCAACGCGCTCGTAATAAGCCCGCTGATTCCCTTTATTGGGAGTTGGCGGGCTTGCGCATTTGTATGGAGTCTGCTGTCCATTATCTGCCTCTGTGCTCGCGCTTGTGACGACTGCGTGCTGGTGGCTGTTGAGAAAGCATGTACGCCCCATCGTGGCCTTGCAGGCCTTGCGAGTAAGCGGTTTTCGCCAGACCAGGGCGATCAGTATTCCTATATATACATATATTGAGTGGGCATCAGAAATTTATTTATGCGAAGCCAGGCCCTCGTTGGGCTTTATGTGATGGCCTTGGATGTGTTAACGAAAGGTGCTTGCTGATGTCGGTCGCCCTGCCACACGTTGGAGAGTAAGAAATTCCGCGTAAATCTGCTCAAATGCTGTTTGAGGGGCTTATCAAAGCAGTAGTGTGATGTAAAACACAAGCGTATTAATATAAGGTTTCGATGGACCCAATTTTGTAACAAATTGATAACTTCGACCCCGGACCTGGGTGGTGGATTGGTGCAGGTGAGCGAGCTATGGTGGCAATTTTGCGCCATGGAATCGTCCGGCTTCCCTAGGCTGAGGAAATCTCAGGAATGGAGCGCGTTTTCTAAGTAACGGGTTTATAACGGGATGGTTACGGACTTGAATATTGGACAGAAGCCGGAATCGTTTCGTAACCTAATCGAGACATTTAAAGCGACGAGCCGCAGTCGTGACGTCAAGAAAAAAATCGAAAAGCCTTGCTGGGTGAAAGCGAAAGAAAGTTTCTTTCGGAATGAACCTACACATCCTCGCAACTACATGCGCGCGCATCGCACGTCGGTGTCGCCGATCGCCCCACGGGGCGAGGATCGCCGAAAAGTAGCGATGTTTCCGCGGTAGAGGAAAAGGGCGTAGACAAGTTTGGAGATTCATTCGTGGCTAAGCACAGTCGACGTAATCACAAGGTAGCCCGCAACGCGGCAATCGCATCCGCCGCCGTCGTTGGAGCAACGGCTACCCTGACCGCACCGGCTCAGGCTGCAGAGGTTGTCATTCCTGGCACCGGCATTTCTTTCGATGCCCCTGGTATCGAGAACATCCAGGGACTTTCGTCGGTTCCCGGCATTTCCAACTACATCCCTTCCCTGGCTAACCAGGGTGGCGCCGCTGACTACAGCGCGTTGGTGAACACGGCATCTTCTTCCAATTCTGGCCAGGCTATCGTTGATGCCGCGCGTTCGAAGATTGGTTCGCCATATGTGTGGGGTGCCGCAGGCCCTAACGCATTCGACTGCTCCGGCCTAACTTCGTGGGCTTACGCGCAGGTGGGCAAGTTCATCCCGCGCACGTCTTACGCTCAGGCTGCACAGGGCACCCCCGTTTCTCTGGATCAGCTTCAAGCTGGTGACATTATCGCCTACTACTCTGGTGCCTCCCACGTTGGTATTTACACCGGTAACGGTACTGTGATCCACGCTCTGACCGAGGGGGTTCCGCTGCAGGAGTCGCCTTTGAACTACATGCCGATCCACTCGGCCGTTCGTTTCTAATCCGAAGCCACAACATTGAAAGACCCAGCCACCGCACAAGGTGACTGGGTCTTTTTGGTGTACAGAGGGTAAAGCTATTTTTGATAGGGTCGAGGCATGCCTCGAGTGTTGTTGGTAACCAATGACTTCCCGCCTACATTGGGTGGTATCCAGTCCTATCTACGTGACTTCGTTGCCACCTTGCCGCCGGAAGACGTTGTCGTCTTTGCCTCCACCCAGGATCCGGCGGCGGCGCAGTCCTACGATGCGCAGGTGCCGTATCGGGTCATTCGTTGGCCTCGAAAGATCATGGTGCCCACGGTGGGCACCGCCCGACGCATGCAAGAGATCATTCGCGAGGAAAAGATTGACACGGTCTGGTTTGGCGCGGCTGCACCTCTGGCGCTGATGTCGAATGCCGCGAAGGTGGCCGGCGCGGCGCGGGTCGTGGCCTCCACACACGGGCACGAGGTTGGGTGGTCGATGCTGCCGCTTGCTAGGCAGGCCTTGGGAATCATCGGCCGCGATGCCGACTGCATTACCTACATCTCCGAGTACACCCTGGGGCGGATCGGGCGCGCTTTTGGCGGTAGACGGAAATTTGCCCATCTGCCCTCCGGCGTGGACGTGGATCGGTTTACACCCGCCAGTCCGGCAGAAAAGGAGGCGCTGCGGGTGCGCCTTGGCTTGGGCGGGCCGGGACCGTTCATCGTCTGCATTTCACGTCTGGTAGCCCGCAAGGGGCAAGACCGCCTAATTCAAACCCTGCCAAGGCTGGTCCAGCAGTATCCTAGCCTCCAACTTGTCATCGTAGGTGGCGGGCCCTATGAAAAGACATTGCGCTTGCTTGCCGACGACCACCGCGGGCACGTGCAATTCCGTGGCAGGGTCAGTGATGAGGAGATGCTGGGCTTGTTGCGCGCTGCTGACGTGTTTGCGATGCCGGCACGAACGCGCGGTTTCGGGCTCGATGTCGAGGGCTTGGGCATCGTGTACCTAGAGGCGCAAGCGTGTGGTGTACCGGTGCTGGCGGGGGACTCTGGCGGAGCGCCGGAAACCATGGTGGAGGGCTGTGGCTTCGTGGTCAAAGGCGGCAGCATCGATGAGGTCGCTGGTGGGCTGACCAGGATACTAACCGACCGCGACGCCGCCGCCGCGATGGGGAACGTGGGGCGTGCGAACGTCGAAAAGCACTGGACGTGGGACATCATGGGGGCACGTCTGCGCAGCATATTAGGCTACGCGAAGCCCTAGATAGGAACTTTTGCCTCCACTTGGTAGAATTCTAGGGTTAATGTTTGCACGCTGAGTGCAAGCTTCGCGAGGAGTTATTCTCGCATGAGATGGATGTGAAGGCGGAGTGTGCATGGTGAATAAGCCGGGATCTGTGACCGTCGGATTCGATATCGGCGGCACCAACATGCGGGCCGCGGCTGTGACTGAAGGCGGCGAGATCCTCGACTCACAATCGGTGCCCACACCACGCACAGCCCACGACCTCGAGGAGGGAATTGCCAGGCTCGTCGCGGACCTCTCTCGCGAGCATGATGTGGCCGCCGTTGGTCTGGCGGTGGCGGGCTTTTTGGACCCCGAGTGCGAGGTCGTGCGTTTCGCGCCGCACCTGCCGTGGCGCGATCGCCCAGTGCGCGCCGAACTCGAGGCGCTGCTCGGTGTGCCGGTGAAGGTCGAACACGATGCCAACGCGGCGGCATGGGGTGAATATCGCTTCGGCGGCGCCCGCGGCGTGGATAATTGGGTGCTTTTTGCGCTCGGCACGGGAATCGGTGCCACGTTGATGCATGAAGGCGAGATCTACCGCGGGGCTTTCGGCACCGCCCCTGAATTCGGGCACCTGACCATGGTGCCAGGCGGACGTCAGTGCGCCTGCGGGAAACGTGGCTGCCTGGAGCGTTATTGCTCGGGGACCGCGGTGGAAGAAACGGCCCGGGGGCTGCTAAGTGAATATAACGGCGAATCTGCTCTGCGTCACCTACAGGCCAACAACCTACTCACCGGCAAGAACGTGATGGAGGCTGCCCGCGGTGGCGATGAGCTCGCGCTGCGGGTCGTTGACGACTTCGCGGCATGGCTGGGCAGAGGATTGGCGATCGTCGCCGACGTACTGGACCCAGGCCTTATCTTGCTCGGCGGCGGGGTTTCCAAGTCGGCGGACCTGTACCTCGATCGCGCGCGAGAATACATGGCCGAGAACATTGTCGGGTCCGGCTACCGCCCGCTGGCACGCGTAGTCTGCGCCGAACTAGGCGCCGATGCGGGTATGATTGGCGTTGCTGATTTGGCCCGCCAACGCGTCTAGGTCGGGCTACAGTTCGTGGGTGTGGAAATGCTTTTCCGCCCCCTTCGTTCATGCATTCCATCTGCCGAAAGTGGTGCCTTCAAAGCGATGAATAACAAGTGGTACAAGTTCTTCAAGTCCATCCTCATTGGCCCCTGGCTGCGGCTGTATAACCGTCCCGAGATTGAAGGGCTGGAGAACATCCCCACTACCGGACCGGCAATCTTGGCGTCGAACCACCAGGCCGTGATGGACTCGTTTTACCTGCCACTGCTGTGCCCGCGCCAGCTGACCTTCCCGGCGAAGCAGGAGTATTTCACCGGCACCGGCATCAGCGGCGCGATTCAGCGGTTCTTTTTTACCTCTGTCGGCCAGATCCCGCTTGATCGCTCCAGCGGTGACGCGGGCGAGGCCCTCCTTGCCGCAGGGAAGAGCGTCTTGGGCAAGGGCGATCTCTTTGGCATCTATCCGGAGGGCACGCGTTCGCCGGACGGACGCATTTATAAAGGGCGCACGGGCATGGCTCGCCTGGCCTTGGCGACGGGGGAGAAGGTCATTCCCATCGCGATGATTGGAGCCCGCAACGCCAACCCGATCGGGACCGTGGTTCCTCGCCCGGCGAAGGTGCGCATCCGGGTGGGTGAGCCGATCGATCCGGTGGAGTTTGTGCGTTCCAAGGGTTTCGAGCCCACGCAGCGGGAGGCCGCTCGTGTGTTGACGGATCACGTGATGGCGCAGCTGGTGGATCTCACTGGTCAGGACTATGTGGACATGTATGCAAGTGACGTGAAAAAGGCCCTTGAAGCGGGTCAAGGGTTGCCCCAAGCGACGGGGCGGCCACACGTGTAGGCGCCTGTGAAGAAGAAGGGGCTCGGAAGGCTAATAGCTGGAAGGGCCCCGTTTTTGCTGGTTAAGGCGATGCTGGCGACGTCGGCAAGCACCTGCCTGTGGCAACGAATAAAGCAAGCCTTACTTTCATCATTATTAGATTGACGTTAGGCTTACAGGAAACTCACAGGAAGCACTAGGTAAACGGAATCTAAACCGGGGCAAGGAAATGGGATGCAACAAAGACTGTCGTGGCCGGATATCTCCCGCGGCCTCTCGATAATCGGCGTTGTCCTTCTCCACGTCACCATGGCCGTGCCCGACGGCGCGAAGACCGTCCTATACGGGATCAACGGCATGTTCGCGCCGCTGCGCATGCCCCTGTTTTTCGTCGTGGCCGGGTTTTTCGCGGTGAAGGTGAAAAACATGTCCCTCATGCAGCTTTTCACCAAGCGTCTCTGGTTCCTCCTCGTGCCTTTTGTGGTGTTCTCGCCCATTGAAGCATGGCTCAAGCGCGCCGAACTCAACTACGCGCTGGACAAGGAATTCCCCGAGTTCAAGGAATATGTGCAGGCCGTGCTCACCGGCCAGGGAATGTACTGGTTTCTGCACGCCCTCATCGGCTTCACGCTGATTCTTTGGCTCAGCAAATTCCTGACCCGGTGGGCGCGGTGGAGCCTGCTCGGACTTGCGGTTGTCGGCCCGGGGATCCTCGCGTCGGGTCTAATGGTCACCCACTTCCCCGACATAGCGGCGCTGCCGTATCACCCGTACTTGCCGTTTCTCGTGAAGTACTTGTGCTACCTGCCGCCGTTTCTGCTCGGCGCCTACCTGCGCCCGGCGATCGCCACCTTTGCCGAGCAGGCCTTCCATCCTTTTGCCATGTTTCTCGCGGCCGTGACTTTTTGGATGGGGTATACCCTCCTGTCGGCAGCTCCAGGGCCGTGGAAGGACACCACCAACACCATGGCGTCGCTGCTTTTTCTGCCTACGGCGGTATGGTGTGCGGTTCTCATCGGCTATATCCCCGTCATCGGTCGCGGAGTGCGGTTTATCGGCCGCCACACCATTGAGGTCTATATCGGGCACCAGCTGGCGTTGACGGCCGTGTTTGGGTTCTTCTTCCGCTACCGGGAGGAGGGCATTTCCCTTGTCGCTGAGAACGTCGTGGACACCACGGCGTTTTGGGTGATGGTGTGCATTCCCATCGCGTTTGCTGGCGGGCTGGTCATCTATGCCATAGAAAAGGTCCCGGTTATTGGCTGGAGTGTGAAGCCACCTGCAATTGCCCCGCTTGCCGACGCCGCCAAGACGCGTGTGCGCACACTGCTTTTCGCGCCCGCCCAGGACGCACTGGCATCGCCTGCGTGGGATCCATCCACGCGGCGCGATACCTAAAAGGCTAGGGCTGGCCTTGTGGGCACTGCGCAATCTTGCTAACTGGCCTGATGACAGGCGGGTAGAGGGTGCTTGGCTAAGATAAAGCGCGCGGCTTTCGCCGCAGCACAAGGCAGCACAAGAAGGAATGCTCGAAGAAGGCGAGGCCGATTACAGATGCGATATTTCTATGACACCGAGTTCATAGAAGACGGCACTACCATCGAGCTCGTTTCCATTGGCATCGTGGCCGAAGATGGGCGCGAGTACTACGCCGTGTCCACTGATGCCGATCATTCCCGCGCCAGCCGCTGGGTGCGCGACAATGTCCTCAGCAAGCTCCCCAACCCCTCACATCATGCATGGAAGTCCCTGGACACCATCAGGCGCGAGGTGTTGAGCTTTCTGACCAGTGTCGATAACCGCCCACAGCTATGGGCATGGGTGGGCGCCTACGACCACGTGGTGCTCGCGCAACTGTGGGGGGATATGTCGGGATTGCCCAAGCAACTGCCGCGCTTTACCCGCGAGCTCAAGCAGTACTGGGAGATGGCCGGGCGCCCGGCGCTACCCGTGCTTCCCGACGGCAACCACGATGCACTCGTCGATGCTCGCCACAATGTGGAAAAGTTCAAGGTGTGCATGCGGCACCTCCCCCTGGATAAGCGCGATCGGGTTCGGGTGGATGGTGTGCTGGGGGCGAACGCCTAACACGTCGGTAGGCGCCTTGGGCGATAAAGCTCCTGAGGTGCGTGAATGAAAGAAACTTTTTTGTGGCGTCAGCCGGGTACTTTTGGTAGGTCTTATAGATGGGTCACCGGTATATAACTTTTGCCAACCATATGCTAAACATGAGTGTGTGAGTTGGACAGTAGATATCCCTAAAGAAGCACTTCCCGATCTTCCACCATTGCCGGGTGAGCTGCAAAAGCAGTTTGAAGATGTAATCTCTCGTGACGCAAAGCAGCAGCCTTCTTGGGATACTGCAGCGGCGGAAAACGTCCGCAAGATCCTTGAGTCGGTGCCGCCGATCGTCGTAGCCCCCGAGATCCGCGAGCTTAAGAAGCAGCTCGCCGACGTTGCCCTCGGCAAGGCATTCCTACTCCAGGGCGGTGACTGCGCTGAGACCTTCGAGTCCAACACCGAGCCGCACATCCGCGCCAACATCAAGACCCTGCTGCAAATGGCAGTTGTTTTGACCTACGGCGCCTCCACCCCCGTTGTGAAGATGGCGCGCATCGCAGGCCAGTACGCGAAGCCGCGTTCCTCGGATCTCGACGGCAATGGCCTGCCGAACTACCGTGGTGACATCGTCAACGGCGTCGAGGCCACCCCGGAGGCTCGTAAGCACGATCCTGCCCGCATGATCCGCGCCTACGCTAACTCCTCGGCAGCCATGAACTTGGTCCGCGCTCTAACCCAGTCGGGTACCGCTGACCTGTCGCGCCTGAATGAGTGGAACCGTGAGTTCGTTGCGAATTCGCCGGCGGGTGCTCGTTATGAGGCACTGGCCAAGGAAATCGAGCGTGGCCTGCAGTTCATGACCGCCTGCGGCGTGAGCGATGAAACCCTGCGCACCGCGGACATTTTCGCCTCGCACGAGGCACTGCTGGTCGATTACGAGCGCGCCATGCTACGCCTAGCCAAGGACGAAGAGGGCAACACTGAGCTCTACGACCTCTCGGCTCACCAGCTGTGGATCGGCGAGCGCACCCGTGGCATCGAAGACTTCCACGTCAACTTCGCAGCACTGATCGCCAACCCGATTGGCATCAAACTCGGCCCGACCACCACCCCGTCGGAGGCCGTGGCTTACGCGAACAAGCTGGACCCCAATTTCGAGCCGGGCCGTTTGACCATCGTCGCGCGCATGGGACACGACAAAATCCGCTCCGTGCTGCCGGGCATCGTGCAGGCAGTGGAGGAGTCCGGACACAAGGTCATCTGGCAGTCCGACCCCATGCACGGCAATACCTTCACGGCCTCCAACGGTTACAAGACCCGCCACTTCGACAAGGTCATCGACGAAGTCCAAGGTTTCTTCGAGGTTCACCGCGCCCTCGGCACGCACCCGGGTGGTATCCACATCGAGCTGACCGGCGAGAATGTTACCGAATGCCTGGGCGGCGCCGAGGACATCACCGATGTCGATCTGCCAGGCCGCTACGAGTCCGCCTGCGACCCGCGCCTGAACACCCAGCAGTCGCTGGAGCTGGCATTCCTCGTCGCAGAGATGCTGCGTAACTAAGCAGAAAAACGACTAAAACCCCCGGTTCATGAACCGGGGGTTTCGTGCATGGCTATTTGTTTCTCCGTACCTGCGGGCGAAGCGCCACCACGATAATCACCGTGAGGGCGAAGATGACATAGTGCATGCCCATCACCTGTTGCAGCGCACTCCACGCCATCTCCACCTGGTGATCGTTGGGCAGCATGGTGTGGAAGTCGAAGAAATACACCATGAGGATCGCCCACACCGCGAGCAGATAATGACGGGCGAAGTACAAGGCCATCGTGGCCGGGACCAACCAGACCCAGTGGTGGGACCAAGAGACCGGGGACACCACCAAGCAGCCGAGGGCGACCACGATGAAGGCGAGGAAATCCAGTCCAGCGAGGTGTGCGCGACGGGCAGCAACATACGCCAGGATCGTAATCAGCACGGTGCCCACCAACCAGATGAGGCGGGTATCGGGGGCGATACGGGCGTTGAGGCCGGACAGGGAGACGTTCATCGCGTATTCGAGGTTGCCGATGCGCCCGTTGTCGAAGAGAACCGAGGTGAAATAGGCGACCGTCGTGGCGGGATGGAATACGGCCGCCAGGGCGGTCGCGCCGAGGAACCCGCCGATCATTCCCGCGACGCCCTTCCAATCGCGGCGCGCGAGATAGTACAGCCCATAGTAGGCCGGGGTGAGTTTGATGGCGGCGGCAACACCGATAAGGATGCCTCGGGGAAGTTTCTTGAAAACTCCGGTGACGTCGGCGAGCACCAACACCATAAGAACAAGGTTGATTTGGCCGAACTCGAAGGTGGAACGAACCGGCTCCGCAAGCAAAGCGAAAGGAACCACCCACAGCGCCTGTACCCACGGATTAGGTTTGTGGAAGTAGGCCAATACGGCGGCCACAGAACCCCATAGGGACACAGCGGACAGGGTGATGATGATGGCCTGGACTACCTCTTGCGGGAACAATGCCAGGGGGCTAAAGAACAGGGCGCCAAAAGGCGGGTAGGTAAACGGCAGGTCGATGAGGCGGGTGTGGAATAGCTGGCCGTACAGGTTGCCGTTGCCGAGATATTCCTTGGCGCCGAGGCGGTAGACATCTACATCGAGGAGGTAGCGAAATACCTGCCCCTCACCGCGGAGCAGCCAGTAAATGTAGCCGACGGAAAACGCCGCGCCTACGATGGCTGCGATGACACCCAATCCGCCTGGTTTCGCGATGCGAGTCCTAGTTTCGTGCACGAATGCTAACCTCAGTTCCTTCTTCCACCTGTGATCCTGAGCCAATGCTCAAAGGGCTTTGCCAGTATACCTTTGCGTTATTCGACGATGACCCGCTCACCTTCACTTCAAGGCCGGCATCCTCGAGGATGGTCGTGGCCTCCTTGACGGTCTTGCCAACCACGTTAGGAACCTTGACCTTGCCCACGAGGACGAGGTTGACGCTGGTGGTGGCGGGGTCAATCAAGGAGCCGGACTTCGGCGAGGTAGAAGACACCTGGGTGGCAGAATTACCGACTGCGGAGGTTGAGCGGGTGACCTCGCCGACCTTGAGACCTGCGTCGGCTAGCAGGGAGGTGGCCTCCTTTTGGGTCTTTCCTGCCACATCGGGAACCTCGATGGCCGTGGAAACCGACACCGTCACGGCGGATCCCTTAGGAACTGTAGTCCCGGCCTCTGGTTCGGTGGCAAAAGCGTCGCCCTTGCCTTCGTCGGGGGAGAACTCCTCGCGAACCGAGACCTTCAACCCGAGCCCTTCCAGCTTGGAGACGGCATCGTCGCGCGCGAGACCAGTCACGTCGGGGATATTGACCGGTGCGGGGCCCTTGGAGGTGCGGACGGTGACCGTGGAGCCCACAGAAACGGCTGTGCCCACCGCAGGATCGGTGGACACGATAGCTCCGCTAGGTACGTCTTCGGAAAAGACCTGGTCGCCGGTTTTTAGTGATAAGGTGCGCTCGTTTAAGGCCGCCTCGTAGCTAGCGACCTGGCCGTCGCCAGGCAACTCGGGGACAGTGGGTTTGCCCAAGGACACTAACACCGTGATCTCATCGCCTTTGACGGCGCGGTCCCCGTAGGCCGGCTGGGTGCCCACCGTGTGCTTGGCCGCTATCTCATCGCTGTAGACCTCGGAGGTGGTGGTGCTAAAGCCAGCGTCTTCGACGGCGGCCACCGCCTGGATCTGGTCCATCCCCAACACCTGTGGGATTTCGCCGTACCTGCCGGAGCCGAACCACCAGGCGCCAAGTGCCACCGCGACGGTAAAGGCGATGACGGTGGTCAACCAGACGATGAAGCCCCCCTTACCCCGGTTGCTCACCTTCGCCTTGGGCGAAGGCGCCATGCCGGCAGGTGCGGGTGAAGTGGCGTCTTCCTCCCGCACTGGCAGATAGTGCGGCTCGAGGCGCTGGGGCTGGGCTGCGGGCATGCTGGCTGGAAACAGCGCGGTTTGTTCCGGCGCCGGTGGCTGGGCAGGTGGGTTGTTAGCGCCGTAAGGATCGAGATGCCGGGTCTGATGCGATTCCAGGCCCCGGTCATAAACCGGTGGGGCCTTGGGGGCCTGCTCGCTCAACATGCGGGTGGCGGCTGCGGAATCGAGCTCGTCGCGCGGGATGTCGGCGGTGAGCAGATCCGTCGGCGTGATGGCCGGTGAAAGCCCTTCGGAGGCGCGGTGTGCTGCGGAATTGCGCGGTACCGGCACCACAAATGCTGGTAATTTCAGTTCCTGAGAAACGTCGTGGAGTGCGGAGAGGAACTCGCCCGCGTCGGCGAAACGCTGGTCGGGATCGCGCGCGGTGGCCGAGGCGACGAGCTCGTCGAAAAGCTTAGGCACGCCGTCGATGCGGGTGCTTGGCGCGGGCACTGGCTTATCCAGCCGGGCGTAGGCGTGGGCGAGTTGGGTATCGCCGCTAAAAGGTGTGGCCCCGGTCAACAGCTCGAATAGCACAATTCCCGCGGAATACACATCGGAGGCCGGGGTGATGTCCTCACCGGAGACCTGCTCGGGTGACAGGTAGGATACGGTTCCCACGATCTGATTGCTGGTGGCCTGGGAGGCGGAGGCCGCCCGGACGAGTCCGAAGTCGGCGAGCTTGACCTGATGATCACCATTGATAAGGATGTTGTCGGGCTTGATATCGCGGTGAACCATGCCGGCGCGGTGGGCGACATCGAGGCCGGTGAGAACGGCAACGAGCACGGCGGCCGCAGCGTGGGGTGGCATGGGGCCGCGTTCGGCGAGCAGCTCGCGCAAGGTGCCGCCGGTAATCAGCTCCATGATGAGGTAGACGAAGTCACCTTCGGAAGAAAAATCGTAGACCCCAACTAACTGTGGGTGTGACAGTTGCGCCATAGAGCGGGCTTCGCGCTGAAAACGCTGCCTGAAGATGGGATCGCCCACGTAGCGGTCATCCATCACCTTGGCTGCCACATTACGACCCAAGCGAAGATCGACACAGCGGTACACGGTGGACATACCGCCGCGGGCAATGGGTGCCTCAATGCGGTAGCGTCCTTCTAATACATCGCCGACCTTCAACATAGTCATGGCATATAGTATGGACGACTCGCGCGACATTTTGCCAACCCGTGTTCGAATCGTTATCGATGTTCGCCACCAGCAAACAGGCCCGCACGCTGCAGTAACGCGATTGCACTGAGAGGCCAGGCGCACACGGATTGGCCTATTTCTACCATGGCCTGTGTGCGTCGGAAAGCAATAATAAAGGGTGCAATCGGCGGCGGTGGGGGCAAACGGCTACATTTACTACTGTGAGTAATCATCAACCCGTTCCACTTTCTGCTTTGCCCGCGGACGAGCCCGTGCTCAGCGTTCCGGAGTATGCCGAGCGCCTCGGCGTGCCCGTGACCCGCGTGTTCGACGCCCTCGGCGATCACAAGCTCATCGCCGTTGTCGACAATGGGGTCAAGAAAATCCCCGAGGCGTTCCTTTCCGCGAAAAACACCACGAACAAGTTCGTGCCCGGCGTCATCGCCTTGCTTGCTGATGGCGGCTACAGCGACGCCGAGATCCTGCACTACCTGTTTACCGAGGACGACAGCCTGCCCGGCCGCCCCATCGACGCCCTGCATGGCCACCTCGCTCGAGAGGTCATGCGTCGCGCTCAGGCGTCTGCCTTCTAGCGCCTCCTACTCGCCGCCCCCGGGATTGTTTTTCTGAAAAGCCCGGGGGCGGTCTTATGCCCTGCGCCGTTTATGCTTCTTGCTTGCCGACGCCTGCCTGCGCGGCAGACACGTCGTCGTCTGCGTGGCCGTGAAAGATTACCTGCACCGCCCACCACGCGCACACAATGAGCACCACCATCCACGGGATGTTGTACAGCTGGTGATTTCCTCCACCGGTAAACGCCAGCGCGACGATGATCGACATGGCGGTGATGAGCTTATTGGCCCATGCACCAAGCCGTGTGGCCCCAGCCAGCGAAAGGATGGAGGCGTAATACCAAGGCAAGGTCACCGAGTTAAACACGAAGGCAAAGAGGTACGCGCCGATCATTCCGCGGGTTGCCTGCAGGCGTGAGGAACGGAAATACCACCAGCAGCCGATCATTCCCACCCCCATGATCACCATCGACACCTGGCGCACCACCGAAAGAAGCTGGTTATAGGGGAACGCGTCAGTCCACACGCTGGCGATGAGACCGATCGAGCTGGTCACAAAGCTGGGGAAGGCCAACGGGTTAATGACCTTCGTGTTTCCGGTCAGGGCCTCGATCCACCCGAAATTGGAACCCGAAGCCCAGGTCACCAGCCACAAGATACCGATGGTGATCAACGCACCGAGGAAACCATAACCACAAAAGGCGGCGAGCTTTGTCTTGAGCGTCGTGCGATCGACGACCGCGTACCAAATAACGAAGGGCAGGACGAAGGCCGCGGTTGCCTTCAAAGACATCGCCACCGCGATTATCGCCACACCACCCAACAGCCGGGCCGCGAAGCCACGCTCGGACTGGGAGGCATCCTTCGCGGCGGTCAACGCCAGGAGAATCCCCAGGCAGGTCAGCCCCACCATCACCGACTCATTGTGCATGCCACCGACAAGGTGGAAGACCATCACCGGATTGGCCACCCCCAACCAGACGGCGAAACAGGGACTCGCGCCCAGCTGTGCTGCGATGCGGGGGACGGCAAACCCAATTGCGACAAAGCCCGCGAGTGAGACCAGTTTGTATAAGAAAAGCCCCAGGGTGATGTTCTCGCCGACGATCTCGGTGATTACTTTGCCGATCCACAGGTGCAGCGGCCCATAAGGTGTGGTGGTGTTGCGCCAGTCGGGTGAGACCTCCACCAGATACGGGCCGGGGTTGAAGGCAGCGCCCTGTGTATACGGATCAAACCCGTTCGCCAGCAGCGCGCCCTGCATGAGATAGGAATAGACATCCCGACTCATGATCGGCGCGGCAAATATCCACGGCCACAACCATTGGGCTAGCACCCGGGCCAGCCACCCGCGCGAAACCTCGGAGGCGCCTTGGGCAGAAATAATGATCTGGCCAAGGCGCACCCACGCGAAGACGAACAGGATGGTTCCCGCGAGCAAGGTCACATTGGAGATCGCGGCGCCGTGCCCATATTGGAAAAACTCAAGCCCGATTGCCTCCAACACCCCACCGCGGCTGCGGGTCGCCCCACCTCCATAGGAGGCCAATGCGATGACGATGCCGGCCGCCATGCCCAATGGGCCGACAGGCACCCGGGTGAAAAACCGCCCCAGCCTCAATATCCACGGCAACCGCGCGGACGTGGCGGTGTCGGTGTCAAGAGCCTGGGTGGTCATAGGAAAGATGCTCCTTGGGATGGGGAAGTTTTTCGACTTTGCCTGCTTAGTAGCGGCGCGCGGTGGCCTTGTCGGCAAGTGCCTCTAGGGCTTCGACCGCGCCGGGTTCGAACTCGGCATCTGCAAGGTGAGCCAAGCCCTGGGCGGTGAGCTCGCTGATCAAAGCCTCCACGTCGTCTTCGGCGCCGGTGGCGCGGATAATCGTGGCCAATGCGGCGATATCATCGGCGGATTCGACCATGCCCACTCCCTCGCGAATCGCCTGGGCAGCCTCCTTATCGCCGCGGGCATCGGCACGCTGCACAGCCTTGGCGATGAGCACGGTGCGCTTACCCTCTCGAAGGTCATCACCGGCGGGCTTGCCGGTGATAGCCGGATCGCCAAAAACCCCGAGGAGGTCGTCGCGAAGCTGAAACGCAATGCCGATGTCGCGACCGTATTTGCGCAACGCCGCAATCTGCGACGGTGTGCCGTCGGCAAGCGTGGCGCCGATGTGCAAAGGACGCTCGATGGTGTAAGCAGCCGTCTTGAAACGATTGACCCGCTGGGCGCGATCCACCGACTCGGAACCGGAGGCCTCGTTGACAATGTCGAGGATCTGACCCCCGATCACCTCCGTGCGCATGCCCCGCCACGGCTCGAAAGCCCGGGCCAAAGCCTGCGGCGGAAGCGCGCTGGAGTGAAACATGTCATCGGCCCACACCATGGCAAGATCGCCGATCAGAATCGACAAGGATGCGCCAAAATGCTCCGAAGAACCCCGCCAGCCCCGGCTGCGATGGCTCGCCTCGACGCTGCGGTGAATCGTGGGATTGCCGCGGCGGGTATCCGAGCTATCGATATAGTCGTCGTGGATCAAGGCGCAGGCCTGGATGAATTCGAGGCTGGATACCGCCTTGAGAACCGCCGCCGGATTATATTCATCGTCCTTCCATCCGCCCACCGCGCCAAAACCCGCCCAAGCGTACGTGGGGCGGATGCGTTTGCCGCCGCCTAGGACATAGTCGCGCAACAGCGACACAGACTCGTTGACCGGGGAGCCGATCGGGTCGATGAGGTGTTCCTGAGCGGCAAAGTAATCCCGCAGGCAGGACTCGACGTGGTGCGGAAATTCCTTCAGCGACCACGGCTCAAGCGATGCGTGCGTGGCATCGGGTTCAGGGTGGTTGGCAAAAGAGGGGGAGGCGTTCATGATAGCGATCTGTGCGGCTTTCTACTTCAAACGTGCGGCCCGGTTTTTAGGAGGCGAGGCCCGTGTCCAGAAACCGGAAGGGGTGGGAAAACTGCGGGAATGCTTTTTCATTCCTGCTCTCTGTTAAATAAGATACCCGGCATGGCCGTACAACCGATTCCCGCCTCATACCAACGAACAATCACGGATGTCATCAGCATGCCCAGCCCCGGGCGCATCCCGTTTTCCGTTGAGTTCATGCCCCCGCGCGATGATGCCGCGGAGGATCGGCTGTGGAAGGCGGCAGAGACCTTCCATGATTTAGGCGCCAGCTTCGTTTCGGTGACCTACGGTGCGGGTGGCTCCTCCCGCGAGCGCACGACCCGAGTGGCTCGCAAGCTCGCCCGGCACCCCTTGACCACGCTCGTTCACCTGACGCTGGTCAACCACACGGAGGAAGAACTCATAACCATCCTCAAGGACTACGCCGCAGCGGGCCTGTCCAACCTGCTCGCCCTGCGCGGCGACCCGCCGGGGGGTGACCCATTGGGGGAGTGGACCCCCACCATTGGCGGCTACCATTACGCCTCCGAGCTCATTGAGCTTGCGAAGTCCCTTCCCGAAACCCAGCACTTCCAGGTGGGTATTGCAACTTTCCCCGAGGGGCACTTCCGCGCGCCATCGCTCGAGGCGGACACGGAATTTACCTTGCGGAAGCTGCGTGCCGGCGCGGAGTTTTCGATCACGCAGATGTTCTTCGACGTCGAGTACTACCTGCGTCTGCGCGACCGGCTTGCGAAGGCAGATCCCGAACACGGCACGAAGCCAATCATCCCCGGCATCATGCCGATCACCAGTCTGCGCAGCGTGCGGCGTCAAATCGAGCTTTCCGGTGCGCATCTTCCCACGGCCTTGGAAGACCGCCTTGTGGCCGCGGCCGCAGGCGATGAACAAGCTCACCGCGACGACATCCGCAAGGTAGGCATCGAAGTCTCCACCCACATGGCCGAGCGGCTCATCGCCGAGGGCGTGCCCGACCTGCACTTCATGACCATGAACTTTGCCCGCGCCACCCAAGAGGTATTGCACAATCTGGGCATGGCGCCGGCGTGGGGCCCGGAGCTGGGACACGACGCCGTTCGCTAATACGCTTGCCGACGCCCAAAGTTCCGCTGCCTTAGGCCGGTCAGTGGCGGCCGGCCTGGAGGGGAAGCGCTGCCTCCAGGATGGCAAACGGGCGCGGATCGCCCCGGAAGACGAAGCTTCTCATGAAATCGCTAAACCCAACGGCTCGATACAATCCGAAGGCATTATTGGCCTCGAGGTCGACTTCCGGAGTAGATAGCAACACGTAGGGGCGGGTGGTAAGGGCCAGCAGGGCTTGCAACAACCCCATCCCAATGCCCTGACGTTGGTAGCGCGGGGCTACATGGATCTCGGTGAGCTCGAAGAAGTCCGCCAGTACCTCGCGTTGGTGCTGGCTTGGCCCGCCGTGTTCGAAAAGTCCGCGGGAAATCTGGCGGGTCCACCAACTATTCGCCCGTCCATCATGGCCGTAGGCAACCCCCAGCAGATGCGTACCGTCATGGGCGATGACGCACTGCCAGCCGGGTTCGGTGGTGTCGTGGCGCCAAATATCGATCCGTTGAGCCCGCATGCTGGGGGAATAACCCATCGCCTCGATATAGATGTCCACCAACTGCGGTGCGAGGTGCGAAAACTCCAGCGTGCTGATGGGCATGAAGCTAACTGTCACCCATCCCAATCTACGGCAGACCGCATGCGGTGCGCGTCGAAATCGACCAATGTGTGGGGTTCGTGCCCGCATGTCTGGGCGCGGGTTGGACCGTAAGACTAAGGCAAAGCCCCTGACCCCTATCCAAATTCAAACAAATGTTCTAAAATGAAGGTGTGTTCGAAAGTTTATGTCGAACACGCCCGCTACTTTGTACCTACTGCTTGCACATCGCATGGTTGCCCAAAGCTTGGCGCTTGTTACCAGGGCATGAGCAACAAACGGCACTTGTGGTCAGGTGTGATGGGTCAGGAAGTGAACAACATTTCGGTAATCGCCACACGGGGCGGTTGTCGAAAACGCGAACAATGAAAGGAGTCTTGGTCATCATGTCACAGGTAATTTCCGCCACCGCAAAATTTAATCGCCCCGCATTAAAGCGGGAGGAATTTCTGGGCAAGGCCAGAATCCTGCTCGCGGAAGCTAAGAAGGCGCAAACAAAGGGGCAAGCGGATCTGGCCTTGGAGTACGCATACCAAGCAGCGTTGCGCACGGCCGGAGCGAGGATTGCCACCTCTAAGGTGGCAGGCCGGGCTCGCAAGCCCAAGAGTGCTTGGGATCAGCTTCGCCTTGTTGATGAGGAAGGGATGGCGCAGGCGGAGAAGTTTTCTGCCTACTCGCGCATCCGATCCCGCGTTGCCAGTGGTTTAGAGTTCGGGATTGATGAGGGCGTGGTCCGCCGCCTTATTGTTGAGGTCCAGGCGTTTATCTACGAGGTGGAAGGCGGGGCGGAGTTCTTGTCCGTTGCCGCCTAGTCCGGCGAAACTTCTTAGGATTTCCTTGACGTGTCCGTGGTGGGCATGCCCCCAATGGGGGCGCTGCCGGGTGGTGGTGCGAAAGTGGTGAGCAGGGATTTTGTTTCGTTGAGAATGAATTATCTGGGCGGGGAACTTTATTACTATCCTTGTAGTTGTTACAAGTGAACTCGAATAAAACCCGCTGTTAACCCCAGCTTTTACCCCAAGGAGGTTAGGGTGGCTCTCTCAGAACAAGAGCAACGTGCGTTGCGTGAGATTGAGCGATCGCTCTTGGCTGATGACCCAACGTTTGGCGCATCGGTCGCCGACGTGGGGGTGGACCAAACCGGCGCGTTCAGCCTTCGTGGCATTGCCACCATTGTTGTTGGCCTCGTCCTTCTCGTCGGCGGAGTGGCCTTGAGTCAGATGTCCTTGTGGTTTGTTGGCATCAGTATCGTCGGCTTCCTTGTGATGCTGGCCGGTGGCATCAGCATGCTCAAGGGCAAGGGTTCCAAGCTGAAGGATACCGCGCGCCCCAAGAAGGCCTCGCGCGGCTCGGACAATAGGCTCGGCGGCCGCATGGAGGAAAACTTCCGCCGCCGCTTTGAGAACTAGCCCTTCCGTTTAGTTTTCCACGCGGGCTGACCATGAGATTTTCATGGGCAGCCCGCGTTTTTAATAAAATCGTGGAGCTGGGCGCGGATGGATATCACCGTCGCGCAACTCATAGGTCCCTCGGGCGGCAAGGTGTGGCTGGTCAAGGACTTCGTCTGGGCTGACGACTTCGCTGACACAGGCATCCGACCCGTCAAAGACGGTCACCCACTGCGCCTGCGTGCGGGTGGCGAAGACGTCCGTCAAACGCTGCTCAAGCCTCGGCCACTGGGACGGGTTGTATTGCTCGCGCGGCTCGAAGTCATCGAGCTCCAAGCGGATCAAGAGTTGTTGGAAAAACTCGGGCTCGATCGCGCCGACGGCCATGAAACGATCATCCCTGGTCCGATAGCAACGATAAAAAGGCGCCCCACCGTCGAGGAGGTTGCCGCCTACTCCGCCATCCCACTGTCCTGCCGCGCGCATCGAGTGCAGCATTGCGGTCATCGACGCGCACCCATCGACGATGGCGGCATCGACGGTGCACCCCGTTCCGGTTGTCATGGCCTTGATCAGCCCCGAGAGCACGCCGGCGACTAAATACATAGCGCCGCCTCCGAAGTCGCCGAGAAGATTCAATGGGGGAACCGGCGTCTTATCGCTGCTCACGATCGGGGCGAGTGCGCCCGAAAGCGCCACGTAGTTGATATCGTGTCCGGCGCGTTGGGCGAGAGGGCCGTCTCGGCCCCAGCCGGTCATGCGTCCGTAGACCAGGCGGGGGTTGATCGCCTGCAGATCTTCGGGGCCTAGGCCCAGGCGTTCGGCTACGCCGGGGCGGAACCCTTCCAGCACGATGTGGGTGGTGCCGATTTCGTCCAGTAGTCGTCCGCGATCTTCTGATTCCTTGAGGTTTGCGAGGAATACGCCCTGGTCGCGAAAGAGTACTCCGTGGGCCACCGTGCCGTCGCCGGTGCGGGCATCGGGACGTTCAACGCGGGTAACTGTCGCGCCCATGTCGGCCAGCACCATCCCGGCAAACGGAACCGGTCCGATTCCTCCGAGGGATAAAACCCTAATTCCGGACAGGGGTAACGCGCTGGTGGTGGGAAAGGTCTTCACGGGGCCTCCTTGAACACGAAGTACAACTGTGATGGAGGTTGCTACATGACGCTAGTGTGAGGCGGGCAATTCAGCCACCCTCCTCATATTCCCCACTTTCCCCCACGGTTGTTAGAGGGGGTGTCCGGCGAAAGGTGTTGGGGATGCGTGTTTCTGAAGGGGGCTCGGTCGAATCGTTAAGCAAAAACCAAGGTAAATGGGTATAAAGGCGTTATTTTAGAGACTTGCGGGATATTTGTATGTCAGTGATATGTGTAGTTAGTGCCAGTGTCTAATGTTCTGATTTGTTGCTACTGGGGAATGGGGTCGACCCGCGATGGGAAAAATCGCCCCACTTTTTATTTATGCAGGCAGTAGGGGGTATTGAGGGGCAAATTCGCGCGAATTTTGCATCCTTGCTACCTAAGGTGGGGGAAAGTGGGGTAGGGTGGTGGACGATGATGAAGAAGTGGGGCAACGGAGTGAGGTTCTGCGCCACGAATTTGCATCGCTAAAAACTGAGAAAATCTGACTCGTTGTGCAGCTGGAGGTTGGGCCTGAGATGTTCCTCGGTACCTATACCCCCAAGTTGGATGACAAGGGTCGCCTCACGCTTCCGGCGAAGTTTCGCGATGAACTAGCCGGTGGCCTCATGGTTACGAAGGGGCAGGACCATTCTCTCGCCGTATATCCCCGGGAGGAGTTTGTGGCAAGAGCGCGTAAAGCGGCGTCCGTGTCCCGAACCAATCCTGAGGCGCGTGCATTTATTCGTAACCTCGCGGCGAGCGCGGATGAGCAACGCCCTGATGGGCAGGGGCGCATCACGCTTTCGGCGGCGCATCGCGCCTATGCGGGATTGACGAAGGAATGCGTGGTTATCGGCTCGGTCGATTTTCTCGAGATCTGGGACGCTGAGTCCTGGAACGCATACCAGCAAGAAACTGAGGCCGCATTCTCTTCGGCCGAAGGTGATGTGCTGGGCGACCTGCTCTAGGGCGAGGTGTGCGTAGGAACTCCGTTCGGAGCGTTGGGATCTGGTGTACTTCCCCGATATCAGATGTCTTCCCCGGACGGGGCTCTGTGTACATCGCGCCCGGGGGTCGGTGCGGGCTTCGCCTTTAAGGCAGTGCGGGGCGAGGTTGAGAGGCGGCATTGAGTAATGAGGGGAGGGGTCATGGCGGACTCATCTGCAACAGAAAACAACACCAGCAACTTAGGCACCAGCCGTGCTGGTGAAGCCACCGTGAACTACGATATCGCAGCCAACCACGGACATGTGCCCGTCATGCGTGAGCGGATGGCCTCTCTGATCCAGCCCCCAGTCGAAGCCTTCGGCAAGCGAGCCGTCATCCTCGACGGCACGCTCGGCGCCGGTGGCCACACCGAGTATTTCCTCACCACCTTCCCCGACGCAATGGTCGTCGGCCTTGACCGCGATGAGCACTCGCTTGCCGCAGCTCGCAAGCGACTTGCCCCTTTCGGAGATCGGTTCCTCGGCCTGTACTGTCGCTTCGACCAATTTGAAGGCCCGCTTGCCGACGCCGCCAGTCGCGAAGTCGCACCAGCTGCTGCCGCCGTTGCGCATGGCTTCGCTGGCGCCCTTTTTGACCTTGGCGTGTCCAGCATGCAGCTCGACCAGGTAGAGCGTGGCTTCGCCTACCGTGTCGATGCACCGTTGGATATGAGGATGGATGACAGCTCAGGGATTACCGCCGCCGACATCCTCAACACCTACAGCCACGGCGAGCTCGCCCGGATCCTCAAAAACTACGGCGACGAGCGTTTCGCCGGGAAAATTGCCTCGGCAATCGTGCGTGAACGAGAAAAAGAGCCGTTTAGCACCTCCGGTCGGTTGGTGGAGCTTTTGTACGCCACCATTCCGGCCGCCAGCAGGCGAAGCGGAGGGCACCCGGCCAAGCGCACATTCCAGGCGCTTCGGGTTGAGGTGAACCGGGAGCTGGAAGCAATCGAGAACGTCATTCCGAAGGTGCTCGAGCACCTCGCGCCGGGTGGGCGTGCGGTCTTTATGTCTTATCAATCCTTGGAGGACAAGATCGTCAAGCGTGAGTTTCGCGAGGCTACGACGTCGAAAACGCCACCGGGTCTGCCGATGGATCTACCGGAGTATGCGGCGAAATTCAGGCTGATCACCCGGGGCGCGGAAAAGGCCACGGAGGCGGAAATCGCGGAAAATCCCCGCTCGGCCCCCGTTCGGGTACGTGCAATCGAGGCCATCGGGGATCAAAGCGAGAACTAATTTCCAACAAACAACCATGAACAACCCAACACCGTCCTTAGCCCATCACGACCTTTGAAGTTGGAGCACACCATGACCATGACGCACGGATCAAACCGCGATTCACTGCGTCGCTCGCACGTGTCGAGGGACTATTCGCGTCATCCTCAGCAGGCTTCCACGGTCGTAACCCGTAGGCCACCTCGCAGCGATGCACGCGGAGCTACCTCCACCACGACGCCCCAGCGACAGGGCGAGCGCGCACTGGTGCCCCCGGGGCGTCGTCGCTTCCAGCACCGGCCAGGCTCGCAACAACAGATTTCCAATCGTGGTCGGCGCGTTGCCGACGCGAAAAAGGCGGTTGATCCGCATCGGGTGCGCATGCTCATCGGAGTGCTTGCCTTTATCTCTTTCGGTGTGTTCATGGCAATGATGATCTCCGGTTGGACCACAGCGCAGACCTTTACGATCAAAGACCTCAATAATCAAGAGTCGGTCCTGGATAATCAGATCGAGACTCTCAATCGCGACCTGCAAAACGCCTCCTCTTCCGCGGAGATTGCCAGACGCGCGGCTGAGATGGGCTTGGTTGTACCCGACCAGCCCGGCATCCTGGAGGTCGGAGAAAATGGAGACACAAGCGAGCAGCGCCCCGCGGGTGATGTCACGCGCCCTATAGTTGATGTCAACGGGCAGCAGATCACGGCCTCGGCAGTATCCTCGGATCCGGCCAAGACCCAAGAGGTCACTTCGAACCTCAATCCGCTACCTAACACGGGTACCACCTCTAGCAACGGCGACGTGGCGTCCAACGCGGCGCCTGTTGCCGGAACCACCGGTGCTACCAACGACTCAGGTACCACGATTGCGCCCTATGCTGCGCGTTAAGGCGGACACTATCAGTGACAGGTTCACAACCGTCTCAGGGATATCCTTCCCGTGACCACTCCAACGGCGCAACCGGTGCCCCACGCGGGCGCCGTTTAGGCGATTACCGCACGCCTTCGGAATCAGGTCGCGATGCCAGCCGAAGATACGAGCGGGAGCGGGAGCTAGGGCTCAAAAGACGAGTCAATTCGGCCTCCTCAGCAAGCTCACAATCCGACGTATTCAAGCGCCGCACCCGTCTGATCAGTCGTATTGCCATCCTCACAGCTGTCGTCCTTGTGGTGCGTTTGGCGGTCGTGCAGCTGTGGTGGGGGCCGGACCTGTCCAGCCTCGCCGAACAACAGCGCACCCGCGTCTACGTTGAATCCGCACGCCGCGGCGAAATCCTTGACCGATATGGCAATCAGCTCGCCTACACCATGCAGGCGCGTTCGCTAACGGTTTCGCCCATTACCTTGCGCAGCGAATTGCGTGAACAAGCCGAAAACCGGCTCATCAGCGAAGGACAGTCGGGTAATTATTCCGGCGATGCCAGGGAACAAAAGCTTGATGACATGGTCGCTGAAGAGTTGGAGCGTTATTCTCGACAAATCCCGCAGGCGATCAAGGACTCAGGCGCCTCCACCGACGACATCAAACAGGAAGACCTGCTGACCAAGCTGAAAAACGATAGCCACTATGAGGTGCTGGTGCGCAACGTCGATCCCGATGTTGCCGAGCAAATCGCGGCGGACTTTCACGGTGTGGCAGCCGATCTGCAAAACATCCGCCAGTACCCCAATGGGGCGGTAGGGGGCAATTTCATCGGCAAGATCTCCCAGGATGGGCAGGGACAGTTTGGCTTCGAGGCCTATAGCGATTCCCTGCTTTCGGGTATCGATGGGCGCGCTACCATGGATGTTTCCGCCAAGGGCGAGGTGATTCCTGGTTCCACCCGCGATGAGGTGCCGGCCACAGACGGAGCAACTGCCACCTTGACCATCGATCTAGACCTGCAGACCTACGTTCAGCAGCAGATCGAGCAGGCAGTGGCCAACTCTGGTGCCCAGTCGGGTGAGGCCGTGGTGCTCGATGTGAAGACTGGGCAAATCCTAGCGATGGCCAATTCGGACACCATCGATCCCATGGGTGATATCCAGGCGCAGCTAGACCAAGGCAAGGATTTCACCAACGATCCTGTAAGCTCCCCGTTCGAGCCCGGCTCGGTGGCCAAGATCATCACGGCCGCCGGTGTGATAGAGGACGGGCTCTCCACACCGGACGAGGTTTTGCAGGTTCCTGGTTCCATCGACATGGCTGGCGTGACGGTGCGCGATGCCTGGGATCACGGTGTCGTTCCTTATACCACCACGGGAGTTTTTGGTAAGTCCTCGAACGTGGGCACCCTCATGCTGGCTCAGCGCATCGGCGAGGACCGCTTTGCCGATTTGCTCAACAAGTTTGGCATCGGCCAGCCCACCGGCGTCGAGCTTCCCGCTGAATCCGCAGGCCTACTGCCGGATCGCGCCCAATGGTCGGGGGGAACGTTTGCCAACCTCCCGATCGGCCAGGGAATGAGCTGGACCCTATTGCAAATGGCCAGCGTGTACCAGACCCTGGCCAACGGAGGTGTGCGCATCGAACCGCGCATCATCGCGGAGATGAAGGATGCCCAAGGGCAGGTCATTGAGCAAGCCGAGCCGAAGCAGACTCAAGTGGTCAGTGCCACGACAGCGCGGACGGTGGTGGATATGTTCCGCTCCGTGACACAAGCCGATCCGACAGGCGTTCAACAAGGTACAGGCTCTGGTGCGGCCATCGAGGGCTACCAGGTTTCGGGAAAGACCGGAACCGCACAGCAAGTCGATCCCGAAACCGGCGCGTACTCTAACTCGGCGTATTGGATCACCTTCGCAGGCATCGCTCCGGCGGATGACCCGCGTTTCGTGGTGGCCATTCAGCTCGACCGCCCGCAGCGAGGCGTGCACGGGGAAGGCGGTCAGTCGGCCGCCCCGCTGTTCCACGACATCGCTAGTTGGTTGCTCGACCGCGACAACGTTGCGCTGTCGGAGCCGATGGAGGGCCAACTGATCCTCCAGGCACAGTAAATTACTTCTTAATACAAACGAAGCCACCACCACCGGGGCCACACCCACGGCCCCATACCGAGGTAACGTGCGGAAAGGACCCACTCGTCATGTCAGCAACACTGAAGGCTTTGGCAGGCATTGCCCACGGTCGACTTTTTGGTGCAACGCAGGACATCACCATCGCCGACATCGGCCTAGATTCCACGAATCTGCCGGAAGGCGGCCTGTTTGCAGCACTTCCCGGCACGCGCAGCCACGGGGCCAGCTTTGCCGCCGGAACCCCCGCAGCAGCAGTGCTTACCGACGAACAAGGCTTCGACATCCTGAGCGAACAGGGGCTGACCATCCCCGTCATCGTGGTCGAGGATATCCGCGCCGTACTCGGTGAGGTGTCCGCCGCCATCTATGGCTACCCTTCCACAGAGATGACGATTATCGGTGTGACCGGTACCTCCGGCAAAACCACCACCAGCTATCTCATCGAGGCGGGTCTCATAGCCACCGGCGCTCATGTGGGATTGATCGGCACCACCGGGACGCGCATCAACGGCGAACCGGTGCCAACGAAGTTGACCACCCCGGAGGCAACCACTCTTCAGGCACTGTTTCGCAGGATGCGGGACAAAGGCGTGACTCACGTGGTTATGGAGGTCTCCTCCCATGCGCTGAGCCTGGGCAGGGTGCGCGGCACTGAATTCGATGTCGCAGGCTTTAGCAATCTTTCCCAAGATCACCTTGACTTCCACTCCACCATGGAGGAGTATTTCGAGGCCAAGGCGTTGCTCTTCGACAAAGCCTCGCCCATGCATGCCGCTAAGTCCGTCATTTGTATCGATGATGCATGGGGCAAGAAGATGGCAGCGCGCGCGAACAACGCCTCCACCTGTTCCACCAACGGCGAACCGGCCGATTTCCAGGCCGTCAATATCGACTCGCTTGCCACAGGCAGCCAGACCTTTGATTTCGTCGCTCGCGGCGGTGCTGCCGTCAGCGTTACTGTTCCTTTGCCAGGCAGGTTCAACGTTGCCAATGCCACCTTGGCACTGGCGCTTATCGACGCAGCCGGTGCCGATGTCACCAAGGCCGCTGCCGGCATCGCGGCCGTCGGCGTGCCAGGGCGCATGGAAAAGATCGACCAGGGGCAGGATTTCTTGGCCGTGGTCGATTATGCGCACAAGCCAGCGGCGGTGGCGGCGGTGCTCGATACGGTGCGCGCCCAGGTCGTCGGAAAGCTCATTGCGGTGGTGGGGGCGGGAGGCGACCGTGACGCCGGAAAGCGCCCCATCATGGGGGCAGAAGCAGTGCGTCGCGCCGATGTGGTTATCATCACGGACGACAACCCACGTTCGGAGGATCCGGCCCTCATCCGCGAGGCAGTCCTCGAAGGCGCGCGCCAGGCTCAGGGCGAGCCGGGGCGTGAAGATGTGGAAATCCTCGAGATCGGCGACCGCCATCAGGCTATCGATGCCGCCATCGCCAAGGCCACGGCCGGGGATGCGGTGGTCGTCGCGGGCAAGGGGCATGAGGTCGGCCAGCTCATCAATGGTGTCAACCACCACTTTGACGACCGCGAGGAAGTCCGTCGCGCGCTCGCCGACAACGGATATTCCTAAGCACCAGTATTTAAAGAATTGAAGGACATTTCCATGATTGAGCTCAGCCTCGCTGAGATCGCCGACATCGTCGGCGGCACGCTTGCCGACGTCCCCAACGCCGACGCCGTCATAACCGGCGAGGTCGAATTCGACTCCCGCAAGATCGGCCCCGGTGACCTGTTTGTAGCACTCGGCGGCGCCCGCGTGGACGGGCATGATTTCGCCGCCCAGGCGATTAAACAAGGCGCGGTCGCTGTGCTGGCGTTTAGGAAGGTAGGGGTGCCCGCCATCCTCGTGCCGCCGGTGCCCGAAAACGAGCGCCGGCGCGATAGCTACGCTCTCGAAAACGATACCGACGGCTCCGTCGCCGCGGTGCTCGCGGGGCTCGGTGCCTTGGCGCGGGGAGTTATCGATCGTCTTTCGATGTCCCATGAACCCGGCGGGCGCGCGCTGACGGTGGTGGGCGTGACCGGATCGGCGGGCAAGACCTCCACTAAGGACTTCATGGCCACGATCTTTCGGGCCGCCGGGTCAACCGTTGCCCCTCCGGGAAGCTTCAACAATGAGATCGGCCATCCCTACACCGCGCTCAAGTGCACGGCCAACACCGAATACCTCGTGGCCGAAATGTCGGCACGCGGGCTGGGCCACGTGGCAAACTTGGCGCGCATCGCCCCACCAAGGATCGGCGTCGAGCTCAACGTTGGCAGCGCACACCTTGGCGAATTTGGTTCCAGGGAGGTCATCGCACAAGCCAAGGGCGAACTCGTCGAGGCGCTGCCCGCAGCTGATGCCGGGGGCGTGGCCGTCCTTAACGCCGATGATGACTACGTGGTAGGCATGGCCTCACGAACGAGCGCAAAGGTGTTGTGGTACTCGGCGGCCGGCAAACGCGCCGTAAGTCTCGGTGATGGCCATGAAAGCCCCGTCGACCTAGTGGCGTCGAAGGTTACCCTAGACGCTGTAGCGCGGCCAAGTTTCGAACTGACCCTCCGCGGAAAGTATGTGGGGCAGGTGCAACTAGAAGTTGTCGGCGAACACCAGGTGGCCAACGCTCTCGCCGCGATCGGGGCGGGGCTTGGCGCGGGGCTCGACATCGACCTCATCCTTGAGGCGGTACGCGCACACCGCGCGGCCTCAGCTCACCGGATGGCGGTAAGCACCACCGCAGCGGGACTGACCATCATCGACGATGCCTACAACGCTAACCCGGAGAGCATGCACGCTGGTCTTTCCGCCTGTGCGCGCATGGCGCGCAGCCAAGGTGGGCAAGCGATCGCCGTGTTGGGACCGATGGGTGAACTCGGCGACGAAAGCCCCAAGGCCCACCACAGCCTCGGGCAAACGCTCGCGCCGCTGGGCATCGACCGCCTGGTGGTGGTAGGCGACAACCCGTCAAGCCGTGCGTTGGCGAAAGCGGCCGTCGAGGCTGGGGTAGACACGGAGGTCGTTGCCGATAATGCGGCGGCAACAAGGCTGCTAAAGCCTATGGCGGGCGCAAACGACGTGCTGCTTGTCAAGGCCTCGAACGCCTTCCGTCTCTGGGAGATCGCGCAGGCCTTGGACGAGGCTGAATAAGTCAAAATAAGGCCGGTCAAGTAGGGTTAAACGTTGTATGTCTACGCCCACGGGGTGCGAGACGAAATAGCGTAGGAAGAATACAGTAGGTGAGTAGATAGTGACCCAGATAATTCTCGCGGGTGCGATCGGATTATTGGTATCGATTTTTGTGACACCAATCCTCATCCGTCGCTTCAGCGCAGAGGGATTGGGCCAGGAAATTCGCGAAGAGGGCCCGAAATCGCACTTACGCAAGCGGGGCACCCCAACCATGGGTGGCATCGCAATCCTGGCCGGCATTACCGTCGCCTACCTGGTTTCGAGCATCTACGGCGAACTCAACGGCACCCAAGGATTCACGGTATCCGGTGTTTTGGTACTAGGACTCACCCTCGCGTTGGGCGGGCTCGGTTTTGCCGATGACTTCATCAAGCTCTACAAGGGCCGCAACCTGGGGTTGAATAAGACCGCGAAGCTTGTCGGCCAGTTGGTCATCGCCTTGGCATTTGGCATTCTCGTGCTCCAGTTCCCGGACGACAATGGCCTCACCCCAGGTTCCACGCACCTGTCCTACCTGCGCGATCTAAACACCGTGGATCTCGCGATCGGTGGCACCGTCATCGGTACGATCATTTTCCTGCTGTTCATGTACATCCTCATTTCCGCGTGGTCCAACGCCGTCAACCTCACCGATGGCCTCGACGGACTCGCGGCAGGTTCCACCGCCATCGTCATGGGTGCCTACACCTTGATCTGCTTCTGGCAGTTCCGCAACGCCTGCGCCGAAGGTGCTGCCCCGGGTTGCTATGACGTGCGCGATCCGTTGGATCTAGCCGTGCTCGCTGCCGCAGGGCTCGGCGCCTGCCTCGGATTCTTGTGGTGGAACGCCGCCCCGGCAAAGATATTTATGGGTGATACCGGCTCGTTGGCACTCGGCGGTTTGGTTGCAGGCCTCTCGGTCGCCAGCAGAACGGAACTGCTCATGATCGTCGTCGGTGCTTTGTTCGTCATTGAGGCGGCATCCGTTGTCATCCAGGTGTTTGGCTTCAAGACCCGCGGAATCCGCATCTTCCGGATGGCGCCAATCCATCACCATTTTGAAAATGGTGGCTGGGCCGAGACCACCGTTGTCATTCGCTTCTGGTTGGTTTCCGCAGTGGCGGCTTTGATTGGAGCCTCCATCTTCTATGGCGAATGGCTCGGATTGGTCGGAGTCTCATAGAAGGCATGCCTAGTAGGCCCCCTGGTGGGGGCCTTTTTGGTGTGTTTAGGCTTTGGGGTGCCAGGGTGGGGTGGCCGTTGGTGCGTTGGATGCGGCCGTGTTTGGGTGTGCTGGGGTCATCGTCGTTTCTTCCGTTGTGGAAGGCGCATAGCATGGTGAGGTTTTTACTTGCGGTGGTCCCGCCCCGATTCCACGCATGGATATGGTGGATTTGGCACTCATCGGCTGGTTTATTGCAGTCCGGGTGGGCACAGCTTAAGGATTCGAGGGTGGCTAGGTCGCGTTGCTTTTTGTTGGCAAACCTGGAGGAGCGCACGAGGTCGACGGGTCCGTCAACGGGGTGGATAAGCCCGAACCCCCACTGGTCATCAAGGATGGAGGCAACGATTTCGGTGCTGGTGCGTGTGACCCCATCGGAGCAGGTGAAGGTGGTTTCGTCTCCTGTGGCATCCAGGACGGTGGTGAGTTTGTCTAGGGGGATGGCCACGATGGGGCGAAGTGTTTTGGTGATGGTGCCGGTGTGGGGGAAGTTTTTAGCTGGGTCGGGCAGTTCTTTGAGTGTTTCGTAAAGTGTGTCGATATCGGCTGGTTCGCCGTTGATTTTCAGTTGCCAGAGGTTGTTGCGGTTGCGGTTGATGCTCACGCCTTTGACTAACCTTGCCGGTGGGGTTGCGTAGTCGTTGGTGATTGCGCGTGCGCGGGTGGCGAACTGTCCGGTGGGCAGGTTGCCGAGGTTTACTAGGTCGCGGCGTAGTTGCCATGTGGTTTTTTCGCCTGTGACTCTGCGGGTGCAGGTTTCGATGATTTCGAGGTGGGCGAGGGTGAGCCCGAGGGAGTCTATGGTTTCCCGGCAGGTGGCTTGCATCCTGGTGTAGGAGGTGGTGCCGTAGTACACCGTGGCGAGGGTTTTCAGGTCGGTGGCTGTGTTTTCGGGTAGTCCGCGTGCGACAAGTGCAGCAATTGTGCACCCGGCGGCGTCCTGGATGAGGGCGAGCGGGTTGGAAAGTACTGCTGCAAGCTGGTCGACGGGGTTCATGCCCACAACGCTAAACGGGCGTCAATGCGTCCACGAGTTGCAGGCGTGAAGCCTGTGGATAACCCTGTTTTCTTATGTGGTTCTTAGCCACAATCTGTGGATAACTTTGCCCACGTATGCCCGGAAATCCCCCACGACCAGTGTTAATCGATGGCAATGGGGAAAGGTGCGAATGTCAATTGCGTGCGCGTCTGCAAACGTCGGAAAGCAACGCCAGTACGTGGTGGTGTGCGATTGGTGAAGACCACCTATTAACGTGGACGGTGAAACTGTCTAGCCCGCGCCTGAAGGTAAGGAAATTGCCAATGACCACCCCAGCTCGTCCAAGCCAAGAAATTGTATCCGGCACCGTCATGGTAGCCGGGGCCGGAGTGTCCGGGGTGGGGGTAGCCCGGCTGCTTGTGGATCTCGGCGTCGATGTTGTGATCGTCGACGCGAATGCCACGGCGCTCGATCGCGCGGTCGAGGCCACCGGTGCCGCGGCCATGGATCCGGCAACCGCAGAAGCTAGGCTCCAGGAATTCTCGTGCGTGGTGACCTCCCCGGGATGGCGCCCAGACTCGCCGCTGTTGATTGCCGCCCACGACGCGGGCTTGGAGGTCTACGGCGACGTCGAGCTGTTTTATCGCCTCGATGCGGCAGGGACCTTCGGAAAGCCTCGCACCTGGTTGGTGGTGACTGGCACCAACGGCAAGACCACTACCACCGGCATGCTTGCAGCCATGATGACCAAGGCGGGGCGCTCCACCCAAGCCGTGGGCAATATCGGTGTGTCCATCGCAGAGGCGCTTGTCAACCCGCAGCGCATCGACGTCCTCGTGGTAGAGGCCTCTTCTTTCCAGCTGCACTGGTCGAGCAAGCTCGCCCCCAACGTTGGCGTTTTGCTCAATCTGGCCGACGATCACATTGACTGGCACGGCAGCTTCGCCCACTACGCGGCGGATAAGGCCAAGGTGTTCGGGGGTGCCATCGCGATCGCCGGTATCGATGATGAGCATGTCCGCGAGCAGGTCGCCCGCCTTGGGATCACCCCGATTGGTTTTACTTTGGCACCGCCTGAGCCCAGGCAAGTGGGTGTTCACGACGGGATGATTGTTGATTACACTGGCGATGAGCCGGTGGTCATTGCCCCGGTTGAGGGCATCGAGCCCGCAGGCGAGGCGGGCATCTACGATGCGTTGGCTGCAGCTGCGGCCGCCCGGGCCGCCGGTGCCGCACCTGAGGCGATCGCGCAGGCGCTCAAGGAGTTCAAGGTGGCCGGTCACCGCGGGCAGGTCGTTGCTCGTTGGTTTGATAATCATGGCGTGGAGATTATCGCCATCGACAATTCCAAGGCGACTAATCCCCACGCGGCCGACTCTGCACTCAGTGGCCATGATTCCGTGGTCTGGGTTGCGGGTGGCCAGCTCAAGGACGCTGACGTTGTACCGCTGGTCAAAAAGCATGCGCACCGCCTCAAGGCCGTCGCGCTGCTGGGGGTGGATCGAGAGATCATCGCCGCCGCCGTGCGAGAGTATGCGCCGGAGGCCGTCATCATGGCCACGGAGAACACGGATCCGGTTCAGGCGATGGACGAAGTTGTCGCCTGGGCGGTGGCGCAGGCCACCGGCGGGGATGCGGTGATTTTGGCTCCGGCGGCGGCGAGCTTGGATATGTATTCGGGTATGGGGCAGCGTG
This sequence comes from Corynebacterium sp. SCR221107, assembly GCF_027886475.1. Taxonomy (NCBI): domain Bacteria; kingdom Bacillati; phylum Actinomycetota; class Actinomycetes; order Mycobacteriales; family Corynebacteriaceae; genus Corynebacterium; species Corynebacterium sp. SCR221107. The sequence goes on along the minus strand of NZ_CP115670.1, from coordinate 2,064,906 downwards.
GGACGCTGTTCGCCGAGGCCGTGGCAAGCAGGGTGGACAACACCTAGACGATGGTGCTGGCCGGTGACCTTAAACGAAAGGCGTTTGAGGCGCTTGTGGCGTTTGGTAACCATTGTTACCCCTGTAGCCTTTATGCTTGAGAGACAACCTCGAGACTTGGGAGAAAATTTGGCCACCCCACCCCAATCACATGCCACGCCGGCAAAGCGGAAGCGAAGCTTGTCGACCATCATCAGCGAACAGCTCGCCGAGTGGCGCGTACGCCCCCTGACTGACTACTACTTGATCTTGGGCATCGTCGGACTGCTGACGATAGTCGGCGTGATCATGGTGATGTCGAGTTCCATGACGTGGTCGGTGATCGACAATGCCAATGTGTTTTCCACCGCGACGAAACAGACTTTCATGGTGCTGGCTGGCATTGTGGCCATGATTGCCACGATGCACCTGAACCCGCGCAGGCTGCGCAGGTTAGCGCCATGGGCTCTAGTAATAACTTTCGCGCTGTTGCTGCTGGTCCTCATACCGGGCATCGGCACCGGACGTGAGGAGTGGGGTTCGCAGTCGTGGATTGTCCTCGGCCCGATCCGCCTGCAACCGTCGGAGATTGCGCGAGTGGTGATTGCCTTGTGGGGTGCGCATTATCTCGCTGACGCCGACCCGCACGAGGACTATCGCACCAACAAGCTGCTGCGATTTGGGCTGGTGGCTGCGGCCATTACGGCTCTGATTTATCTCGAGGGCGATACCGGCATGTCCATCTCCTTCCTTTTGGTGGTGGCTGTACTGCTCATTTTCGCGGGCATGGATTTTCGCGGTATTGCGCTCCTCGCGGCGTTCGGCGTGCTTGGCATTGCGGCTTTGCTCTTCGGTGGCGGGTATCGTTCGGATCGTTTTACCGTCTACTTCGACGCGCTGGTTGGCCATTTTGCCGACACGAAAGGCATCGCATTCCAGTCCTATCAGGGGTTCCTTTCGCTTTCCGACGGTTCCCTGTTCGGCGTGGGGCTTGGCCAGTCCCGCGCGAAGTGGTTCTACCTGCCTGAGGCCAAAAACGACTTCATCTTCGCCATCATCGGCGAGGAGTTGGGGCTGATCGGTGCGGGATTGGTTATCTTCCTCTTCGGGCTGTTGGGGTTCATCGGGTTGCGCACCGCCCAGCGCACGGCCAATCAATTCCTCGCGCTGCTTGCCGCGACCTTGACGATGGCCTTGGTCATCCAGGCATTCATTAATATCGGCTATGTCATTGGCATGCTGCCGGTGACCGGTATTCAGTTGCCGCTGATCTCCGCCGGTGGTACCTCGGCAATTATCACGCTCGGCGCCATGGGCATGCTGGTTACCTGTGCCCGCCATGAGCCCCAGGCTATTTCGGCGATGGCCAGCTACGGGCGCCCCGCGATTGACAAGTGGTTATTTCTCAAAGAACCAAGCCTGGAGGATTGTGAAAACCCTGCAGCCGGTTCTCAGCCGCGGTCACAGGAGACCCGTCCCCAGTCGAAGGCGCAGGCGCCGCGTCCTTCCGCGCAGGCGTCACGCCCGGTATTGCGCGAGTCAGCCGACCGCCAGCGCACCGGTGGTACCAGTTCTGCTTCCCGACGCCGACAGCGCGATGCCTACTTACCGGAACAGCCCCCGCGGCGGGATTCCTATAGTGCAGGTTACCGCGGCAGCAGCGCCACGAACTCCGGCGATGGATTTTCCGCACCTGCGCGCACCAGGCGTCCCAGCGGTGGACGTGAGGAGGAAAGAAGATGAAAGAAGATACTATGAGCCCGACTATTGTTGTTGCAGGTGGAGGTACCGCCGGTCACATTGAACCCGCATTGGCCGTCGCGGAGGCGCTCCTCGCGCGCGGCGCCGAGGTCTTCGCGCTGGGCACCCCGAAGGGACTCGAAACCACGCTCGTTCCGGCCCGAGGGTTGGAGCTCGAGCTCATCGACCCAGTACCGATCCCGCGCAAGCCTAGCCTGGAGCTGCTCAAGGTGCCGGCAAGGCTTATCGCAGCGATCCGCCAGACCAAGGCCGTGTTGAAAAGGCACGATGTCGATGCCGTCATCGGATTCGGTGGCTACGTGTCCGCGCCGGCCTATATCGCAGCGCGACTGATGGGGTTGCCGTTTTTCGTCCACGAGGCCAACGCCAGGGCGGGAATGGCCAACAAGCTCGGCGTAGCCCTTGGTGGCACCGGGCTCAATGCCGTCGCCGATTCCGGCCTCAAGGGCGAAGTGGTAGGAATTCCCCTGCGCGCCTCGCTTAAAGCAGACCCAGCTGCAGCAGGGCAGCGCGCCCGTACGCTGTGGGGGCTTGATCCGCAGCGCAAGGTGGTGCTGGTCACTGGTGGCTCCCAGGGTGCTGCCAGCCTCAACAAGGCCGTGGCCGAAGGCATCGATGACGTTGTGGCGGCAGGTTTTCAGGTGCTGCACTCGGTGGGGAAGAAGAATGAACTTCCCGCCGGCAAACCTGGTTACGCTCCCGTTGCCTACATCGATGACATGGCGGCAGCCTACGCGATCGCCGACCTCATCGTCTGTCGGGCGGGTGCGATGACGGTGGCCGAAAACACCCAGGCGGGGATTCCGGCGGTCTATGTCCCACTGCCGCATGGCAACGGCGAACAGGGCAAAAACGCTGCCGCCATCGTCGCGGCCGGGGGTGCGCGTCTTATCGACGACGCAGCATTTGATGGCGCTGCGTTCGTGCGCAACGTCTCCGAGATCTTGTCCGATGATGCCCTCGCACGGCAGATGGCTGAGGTTGCCACACAGACTGGGCTTGGCGATGCCTCCGCGATCATTGCCGAGAAGCTTCTTGCCGCCACGCGCTAAGCCACCTGTGGCCGTCGTCAAGCAAAAGGGCAAAGACGCAGTGAAGCGGTGGCGGCGGTGAATGTCGCGGCGATGAAATACGATAGAACGAGCAACTACTGGCGCGTCGAAAGGAACCCACAATGAGCGAAACGAACACCACCCCCACCCCAGTTGACCTCAGCCGGGTACACCTAATCGGAATCGGCGGCGCCGGCATGTCGGGTGTCGCCCGGATCCTGCTTTCCCGCGGAGCCACCGTGACCGGCTCGGATGTCAAGGACTCACGCCCGGTCATGGCGCTTCGCGCGATGGGAGCCACGATCGCGGTTGGCCACCGCGCCGAAAACCTCGAGCTCACGGGTGAGTTGCCGACGGTAGTGGTGACAAGTTTCGCCGCTATCCCCAAGGACAACCCGGAGCTCGTGCGCGCCGCCCAGGAGGGGATTCCGGTGATTCGCCGCTCCGACCTGCTCGGAGAGCTCCTCGAAGGAAGCACCCAGGTTCTGATCGCTGGCACCCACGGCAAGACCTCCACCACCTCCATGACCGTGGTGGCTATGCAGGCGGCCGGGATGGACCCCAGCTTCGCCATCGGCGGTCAGCTTAATAAAGCGGGCACGAACGCCCACCAGGGCACCGGCGATTGTTTCGTGGCCGAGGCCGATGAGTCCGATGCCTCCCTGCTGCGCTACAAGCCAGACATTGCCGTGGTGACCAATATCGAGCCGGATCACCTCGACTTCTTTAAGACTCCAGAGGCTTATTTCCAGGTGTTCGAGGACTTCGCTGACCGGCTGGTGGCAACCGGCAAGGACGGCAAGCTCATCGTGTGCCTCGATGACCCACACGCGGCAGCCCTAGGCGAGGCGGTCAAGGATCGGATTACGGTATTGGGCTACGGAACCGCTGAGGCATCGGCTGCGCACCCCGATATCGCCAAGACCGGGGTGGAGTCCATCGATGTCCATGCCCGCTCCGGCGGCGCGGAGGTCACCCGGGCATTGATTAATGTGCTCGGTACCCCTGTCGAGGTGACCTTACAGATCCCAGGCGAGCACATGGTTCTCAACGCCGCGGCGGCATTGACGGCGGGTGCGGCCGCCGGTGGCGATCTCACCAAGCTCGCAGAAGGCATTTGCAGCTTCACCGGTGTGCGTCGCCGCTTCGAATTTCACGGTGTAGTCGCCGAGGGAGACTACAAGGGCGTGGAAGTATACGACGACTATGCCCATCACCCAACCGAGGTTGCCGCCGTGCTCAAGGCCGCCCGCGAGAAGCTGTCCGCACGAGGCAGCGGCAGGATCGTGGTGGTGTTCCAACCGCACCTCTATTCCCGCTCAATGGAGTTCGCGGATCAGTTCGCCAGTGCCTTGTCGATCGCCGATAAGGTCATCGTCCTCGATATCTATGGTGCCCGCGAAAAGCCTGTCGAGGGGGTTGATTCCCGCATCATCACCTCCAAGGTGGCAAAGCCTGTCATCTTCGAACCGAATTTCGGGGCGGTACCCGAGCGGGTGGCCGAAGTAGCGCAGCCAGGGGACCTGGTGTTGACCATGGGGGCTGGTTCGGTGACCATGCTTGCCGACGAAATCCTGCGCACCCTTGACCCCTCCCGGCCGCAGGACTAGTACCAGATGCGGAAAAAGAAAGGGCTCATCGCCCTCGTAGCGCTGGCCGTAGTGGCGCTGATCCTCGGTGCCAGCGCCTGGGCGTATCCCGTTTTCAAGATTGGTGGTTTCGCCATCGAGGGCAACGCGAACACCAGCGTGGAGGACATAGAGGCCGCCACCCAAGTCGCGGTGGGGGACAACCTGTTGCGTACTGACTCCCAGGCGGTCGCGCGTGGGGTGAGCACGTTGCCGTGGATCCAGGCGGTGTCGGTGTCCAAGTCTTACCCTTCGACGTTGAAGATCAGCGTCACCGAGCGCGAAGTCGCGTTATTTGCCGCCCGCGGGGATGGCGCCCACCTGATCGATACCAATGGCCAGCCGTTTGTCATCGGGCAGCCCCCGGCAGGAACCCCGGAGATTACCGGCACCGCCGAGGATGATCCGGAGCTTTTCGCCACGGCCCTAGAGATTATCAACAGCCTCGACGAGCGCGCCCGTGGGCGACTCAGCGCCATTGACGCCCCGAGCAAGTTCAAATTCACCTTGGTTTTTGGCGCAGATAAGCAGGTCTATTGGGGTTCTGGTGAAAACCTCACCGCCAAGGCGGTGGCAACCACCGCGGCACTGAGCAGGGACGAACCTTCCCTCGATGTCAGCGGGGCACCCCTTATTAGCGTGCGCCCGTAGATGTCAAGGCAGTACCCCGACCCACCCCGTTGATGATCATCGAGGATGAATGTATCTATGAATTCTTCGAATCGCGCGGGGTTTTTGAAATTGGCTAAGGTGGGTGCCGCGGCCAGCAGTTTTGGCTTAACCTATGCCAAGAAGGCCAGTTCACAACCCTAAAGTAGTGGTTGAGGGTACCGACACGCCGCCGAAAATGTGCCAAACTTTTTGTGTCTTGTCGCTCATGATGGATAACAGTGCGGTGCCGTATGGACTACGAGGCCCGCCCGCGAGGCCACTTCCCGCAACACCTTGGCTTTGGGTGCTGTGGAACGTTCAAGGTGATGGTGGTTTTCGGGTCGGGGAGTGGGGCCAGATGTACTGGCACGGTGAACTGTAAGTGATTCTCACAACGAAAGAATGAAAGGCGAGTCTTCTTTATGACTTCCCCAGATACCTACCTCGCCGTCATCAAGGTAGTCGGTGTCGGTGGCGGCGGCGTTAACGCCGTTAACCGCATGATTGAGGAAGGCCTCAAGGGTGTGGAGTTCATCGCGGTGAACACCGACTCCCAGGCCCTGCTGTTCTCAGAGGCGGACGTCAAGCTCGATATCGGACGCGAGGCGACCCGTGGACTCGGCGCCGGCGCGAACCCGGAGGTTGGCCGCCAGTCGGCTGAGGATCACAAGTCCGAAATTGAAGAACTGCTCAAGGGTGCGGACATGGTGTTCGTGACCGCGGGCGAGGGTGGCGGCACCGGCACGGGAGCTGCCCCGGTCGTTGCCTCCATCGCAAAAAAGATGGGCGCCTTGACGGTCGGCGTGGTCACGCGCCCGTTTAAGTTCGAGGGTCAGCGTCGTACCCGCCAGGCCATGGAGGGTATTGAGGCTTTGAAGGATGTCTGCGACACCCTCATCGTGATCCCGAACGATCGCCTTCTACAGCTCGGAGACTCGAGCCTGACCATGATGAACGCCTTCCGCGCGGCCGATCAGGTGCTCCACAACGGTGTCGAGGGAATCACCAACCTCATCACCACCCCGGGCCTGATCAACGTCGACTTCGCCGACGTGCGCTCGGTCATGGCCGACGCCGGCTCTGCACTGATGGGCGTGGGCTCTGCGCGTGGCGACAACAGGGTGATTGTCGCCGCCGAGGAAGCCATCAACTCGCCGCTGCTCGAGTCCACGATGGAGGGCGCAACTGGCGTGCTGCTGTCTATCGCCGGTGGTTCGGATCTGGGGATTCAGGAGGTCAACGATGCAGCCTCCATGGTGCAGGAAAAGGCCGATCCCGATGTCAACCTCATCTTCGGCACGATCTTCGACGACAACCTCGGCGATGAGGTGCGCGTGACCGTGATTGCTACCGGATTCAACGCCGCGCGCACGAAGCTCGCACAGGCGGAGGCACCGGCTGCCGCTGCTCCGAATCCGACACCGGCCCCATCGGTTGAGGGATCCTCCCTGTTCGGCGAGGACCTCGGTCGCCACCGGGTTGAAGAGCCCGTCGCTCCAGTGCAGGCTTCCCAGCCACAGGCCCAGCCACGCACCTACGCCGAGCCGCCGCGTCCGTCCCGTGGGGGGCTTTTTACCAACCGTGAGGATCAGCCCACTTTCGGCGAGCGTGAAACAAAAGACAATGGGCTCGACGACCTCGACGTCCCGGACTTTCTTCGCTAAAGGCTAAGGCTGAAGAAGGAAACGCCCAAGGATGACGGATCTCAGCCAGCGCCCGGTGCGCAAAGTCTTTACCACCCGCTCCGGCGGGGTCTCCCAAGCGCCCTACGGCAGTTTTAACTTAGGTGATCACGTTGGTGACTCCCGCATTGCCGTCCACGCCAACCGCGCCCGATTGGCGCGGGTGTTGGGGCTCGAGCCGGGCAATATCGTGTGGATGGAGCAGGTTCATTCCAATACCGTCACCGTGGTCGACGGACCGCAGGAGGCGCCGGTGGAGACCACCGATGCATTGGTGACCACCGTTCCGGGGCTTGCCTTGGCCGTCTTGGTTGCCGATTGCGTGCCGGTATTGTTATCAGACACGCAGGCGGGCGTTGTTGCGGCGGTGCACGCCGGGCGCATGGGGGCCCGCAACGGTATCGTCGCGAATGCGGTCAACACGATGATTGAGCTTGGTGCCTCCGCCCCCAATATTCACGCGCTGCTTGGCCCCGCGGCCTCAGGCAAGAATTATGAGGTTCCCGAAGCCATGGCTCGGGATGTGGAGGCGCACCTGCCTGGCTCAATCTGCAAGACCAACAAGGGAACTATTGGATTAGATATTCGGATGGGTTTGGTGCGACAGCTTTTGTCCCTGGGTGTGCAGGCAATTGATGCCGATCCTCGGTGCACAGTGGAGGAAGCGGAGTTTTTCTCCTATCGTCGGGAAGGCACGACTGGCCGGCAGGCTGGGATAGTGTGGCTTCAACAACCGAAATAAGACTTATAACTCAATACCGAAAACATCCGTGTCGAAACCGGTGGGTCACAGACCTAACGCATATGTTGTAACCAACATTGCTCACGACGGGGAAAATTTTCGCAGCAATCAGTGCAAATCTCGCAGCGTGTCGCATCTCAAATGGTCGGTGGCGTTGCGCAAGAATCCGGGAGGAAACCTATGTCAATTTTCGATAAGACGAAGCAGTTCTTCGGCTTGGGGCCTTACGATGTGCCTGCCGACGATGCTTACTATGACGAGCCTCGCTACGATGGCAACCTCGCTTACCAGCCGCACTACGAGCAGCATCCAGTTGAATCCTATGAGCGTGAGCCGCAGCGCACATTCCCAGCCACGATCGTGCCGGTGACCATTACCTCTTACTCGGATGCGGCTGCCATTGGCAAGCCATTCCGTGACGGCGATGCCGTGGTATTTGACATCAAGTCCCTCTCGGCAGCGGAGGCGAAGCGAATCGTTGACTTCGCTGCGGGCCTGTGCTTTGCCGCTTATGGTCAGATGAAGCGCATCGAATCCGGCGTGTTCGCCATCGTTCCCAAGGATGCAGACATCACCACTGCCGACCTGGAGCGTACCGCCGGAGTTCGCTAGTCTGGTTGCCTTGGGGTTTGCCTGATAATTGTTTGCAATTCGGTATCTTGCAGGTCACGGTAGTACGCCGTGGCCTGTTTTCTTTTGATTTCCGACGATTCCGGTTTCGGTGCCTTAGTGGAGGGGAACTATCCCGCCTTAGCTATCGTTGGCTGTAAGCGAAGTGAATTAATGACGGCAGCTTGAACAAGCTTTGCGCTAAGTGACAAGGCCTGCCGATCCAAGCGAAAGGAAGTTATGTCCGTCCTGCTTCAAGTGCTGTATGCAGCCATTGAACTGTACGTCCTTGCACTCATCGGCAGGATCTTAGTGGAGATGATCCAGGCATTTTCGCGTAACTTCCGCCCGCCGCGCTGGTTCGCGGTGTGTGCAGAGTTCCTTTTTGTCATCACTGACCCGCCAGTAAAGGCATTGCGCCGGCTTATTCCACCGATGAAGCTTGGCAATGTCGCCCTTGATGTGTCGGTGCTGGTCTTGTTCTTCCTCCTGCAGGTCGCCCAGATAGCTCTGAGATACGCGATGATGAGCGTGTAGCGGATAATGATTCCTCCCACTGGAAGGTGGGAGGTTTTTGTTTTTTAGGTGCTGCGGCCGCCGAAAGAGGCCAGGCGGGGGGAATAAAAAGTGAGATTTATCGCTCTACATTCACATCGTGCAAAGCAAGAACACATCGTGCGGCTGTGATGGGTGGTGAAGGCGGGGATGGAGAAGGGTCATTAGTCAAAAAATCATGCGGAGGCGTAGGTCGTGGAAAAAGAACACGCTAAAGGGGGTAAAATGCTCATCGTGCTCTCAGGAAATCTGAGCTGTCGGCACGAATACTTTCCTTGATGTGTGAAAAATTCGGGCCGAATATCGCGCGATGGCTGCGTTTGTCTCATGAAATATGTGGCAAACGTGCCATACTGTGAGTTAATGTGTTCAGAAAGAAGCGTTCGTAGGCACCCTGTCTGCGAGTCGATGAATCGTGAAGGGATATAGCTCCATGCCTTTGACTCAGGCCGATGTGCGCAACATCGCTTTTAACAAGCCACCAATCGGCAAGCGTGGCTATGCCGAGGATGAGGTCGATCAGTTCCTTGATCTGATCGAAGAAAGCCTCGAAGAGCTCCAGGAAGACAATGACAACCTGCGCCAGCAGGTTGAGGAGCTGAAGGCAGAGCTCGAGCAGGCTAAGGCAAAGGCCTCCGGGGCACCGGCTGCTGCGGCGCCGGCCGCCGCAAAGCCGGTCGATGACAAGGCTCTTCGCGCGGAGATCGAGTCGAAGCTCAAGGCGGAGTACGAGGCCAAGGTAGCTGAGGCCAAGAAGGCGCAGCAGAAGGCCGAGGCGGATGCCAAAGCTGCGAAGGCTGAGGCTGATGCTGCTAAGGCAGAGGCGAAGAAGGCGGCCACTGCAGCACCAGCCGCTGCTGTTGCTGCCCCGGCTGCCGCAAGCGGAGCCGCTACCGCTGAGACCCACATGCAGGCCGCCAAGGTCTTGGGCATGGCTCAAGACGTTGCCGATCGCCTCACGGCGGACGCACGGACCGAGTCTCAGGCAATGCTAGATGAGGCACGTACCGCCGCCGAGAAGCAGCTTTCTGCCGCTGATGCTTCCTCCAAGGCCACCCTCGAGGACGCCCGCCAGCGCGCCGAGAAGCAGCTCGCGGACGCAGATTCTCGTTCCAAGGCACTGCTGGCTGACGCGGACAGCCGCTCCAAGGCGATGCTCAATGAGGCAGAGACTCGCTCCAAGACCATGGTGGAAGAGGCCACCAAGAAGTCTGAGCAGACCATCGCTGATGCTAACTCCCGTGCAGAGGCTCAGATTAAGCAGGCCACTGACAAGGCAAACGCCCTGCAGGCAGACGCAGAGCGTAAGCACACCGAGATCATGGCTTCGGTGGCTCAGCAGCAGCAGGCCTTGGAGACCCGCATCTCCGAGCTGCGTAACTTCGAGCGTGAGTACCGCACCCGCCTGAAGTCCCTGCTGCAGTCGCAGCTCGACGAGCTTGAGTCCCGTGGCACCTCCGCACCGTCGACCACCGAGGGTGCAAACTAAGTTCTGTTCAGCGCTTGACCCCGCCCAGCCCTTCTTGAGGTAGGCGGGGTCACGCGTTTTGTGTGGCAGGGTGCTATACTTTAAGCCGTTGCGTTCTGCGGGCGCTAGGGCATGCTGGCCTTGGGAACGTCGGAAAGCACAATAAACATCTAACGGCAGTGATCCGGCCATCACCGGGGAGCCTCCGGAAGAACCCGCGGATCCTTGTACCGCGTTAGTAGAACCGGACGGGTAAGACCGTTATCTCCTTCACTAATGAAGCGGGGCGTCGCGTGCGCCCAAGCAGGGTGGTACCGCGTGCAAGCGTCCCTGCACCTCAAGGCAGTTTCTAGTGGAGGAGTTTTTTATGGCTGACGTCGGTGGCGTATATCCCCGCGTTGACATGACCGGCGGGTCCACCCGTTTCCCGGACATGGAGCAGGAAGTCCTGAAGTTCTGGAAGGCAGACGATACCTTCCAAGCCTCGCTGAAAAACCGCGAGGGAAGCCCAGAGTACGTCTTCTATGATGGCCCGCCGTTTGCCAACGGCCTGCCGCACTACGGCCACCTTCTGACCGGCTACGTCAAGGACATCATCCCGCGCTTCCGCACGATGAAGGGCTACCACGTTCCCCGTGTCTTCGGTTGGGACACCCATGGCCTGCCCGCCGAGCTGGAGGCCGAAAAGCAGCTCGGCATCAAGGACAAGGGCGAGATCGAGGCCATGGGCCTGGCCAAGTTCAACGAGTACTGCGCAACCAGCGTGCTCCGCTACACCGAAGAGTGGAAGGAGTACGTCACGCGCCAGGCCCGCTGGGTGGACTTCGACAACGGCTATAAGACGATGGATCCCGGCTACATGGAGTCGGTCATCTGGGCGTTCAAGGAGCTCTACGACAAGGGCCTGATCTACCAAGGATTCCGCGTACTGCCGTACTCGTGGGCCGAGCACACCCCGCTGTCGAACCAGGAGACCCGCCTGGATGACTCCTACAAGATGCGCCAGGACCCCACGCTGACCGTCACCTTCCCGATCACCGGCGTGGCAGAGGGCTTCCACCCTGACGAGTCACTGGTCGGTGCCGTGGCCCTTGCCTGGACCACCACCCCGTGGACCCTGCCGTCGAACCTAGCGCTCGCGGTCAACCCGGAGGTCACCTATGCTCTCGTGCGCGCGGGCGAGGGGGCCACCGAGGCCGTGGCTGGCAAGCGGGTCATCCTAGCCGAGGCGCTGCTGGGAGCCTACGCCAAGGAGCTGGGCGAGTATGAGGTGGAAAAGACCCTCCCGGGTAAGGAACTGGAAGGGCTAAGCTACCAGCCCATCTTCTCCTACTTCGAGGGCCACCCGAACGCCTTCAAGATCCTTGTGGCTGATTACGTCACCACCGAGGACGGCACCGGCATCGTGCACCAGGCGCCCGCCTTCGGTGAGGACGATATGAACACCTGCAACGCCTACGACATCGCGACCATCGTGCCGGTGGACATGGACGGCAAGTTCACCTCGCTGGTACCGGAGTACCAGGGCCAACTTGTCTTCGATGCGAACAAAGACATCATCCGCGACCTCAAGGCCGCCGGCCGCGTGGTGCGCCACCAGACCATCGAGCACTCCTATCCGCACTCCTGGCGCTCGGGCGAGCCGCTGATCTACATGGCCCTGCCGTCGTGGTTTGTGTCCGTGACCAAGTTCCGTGAGCGCATGGTCGAGGTGAACCAGGAGATTGAGTGGATGCCGGAGCACATCCGCGACGGCCAGTTCGGTAAGTGGCTGGAAAACGCCCGCGACTGGAACATCTCGCGCTCGCGTTACTGGGGTTCCCCGATTCCAGTGTGGATGAGCGATGACGAGAACTATCCGCGCGTGGACGTCTATGGTTCCCTGGAAGAGTTGGAGCGTGACTTCGGCCGCAAGCCAAAGAGCCTGCACCGCCCGGACATCGACGAGCTGACGCGCCCCAACCCGGACGACCCGACGGGCAAGTCCACCATGCGCCGCGTCCCAGACGTCCTCGACGTGTGGTTCGACTCCGGCTCCATGCCGTTTGCGCAGTTCCACTACCCGTTCGAGAACAAGGGGTTCTTCGAAAATCACAACCCGGCGGACTTCATCGTCGAGTACATCGGCCAGACCCGCGGCTGGTTCTACCTGCTGCACGTGCTGTCGGTGGCCTTGTTCGACCGCCCGGCGTTTAAGAAGGTCGTCGCCCACGGCATCGTGCTTGGCGACGACGGACTGAAGATGAGTAAGTCCAAGGGCAACTACCCGAACGTCAACGAGGTCTTCGACCGCGACGGCTCGGACGCGATGCGCTGGTTCCTCATGTCCAGCCCGATCCTGCGCGGCGGCAACCTCATCGTGACCGAGCAGGGCATCCGCGAGGGCGTGCGCCAGGCGCTGCTGCCGATGTGGAACGCGTATAGCTTCCTGCAGCTGTACTCCTCCAAGCCCGCCGAGTGGTCGACCGAGTCCACCGACGTACTCGACCGCTACATTCTGGCCAAGCTGCACGACCTGGTCGACGGGGTCAACAAGTCTCTGGAGGCGACCGACATCGCCGCAGCCTGCGACGAGGTGCGTTGGTTCTGCGACGCGCTGACCAACTGGTACGTGCGCCGCTCTCGTGAGCGTTTCTGGGCCGGCGATGAGCAGTTCCCCGAGGCCTTCAACACCCTCTACACCGTGCTGGAGACCCTCACGCGCGTGACCGCACCGCTGCTGCCGATGGCCTCCGAGGTCATCTGGCGCGGGCTGACCGGCGAGCGCTCGGTCCACCTCACGGATTTCCCGAAGGCCGAGGACTTCCCGGCCGATCCGGAACTCGTGCGCACCATGGACGAAATCCGCGGCGTGTGTTCGGCCACCAGCTCCATCCGCAAGGCACACAAGCTGCGCAACCGTTTGCCGCTACCAGGGCTGACGGTGGCGCTGCCGGAGTCTGCACGCTTGGCCGACTTCGCCTCCATCATCAAGGACGAGGTCAACGTCAAGGAGATCACGCTGACCGATGACGTGGATTCGGTCGGCCGCTTCGAGGTCGTCGTCAACGCCAAGGTCGCAGGCCCGCGCCTGGGCCGCGACGTCCAAAAGGTGATCAAGGCCGTGAAGTCCGGCAACTACGAGCGCCAGGGCGAGGGCGTGATCGCTGACGGCGTCGAGCTGCTCCCGGGCGAGTTCAGCGAGCGGCTGGTTGCCGCTAACCCGGACTCCACAGCACAGATCGACGGTGTGGACGGTCTGGTCGTGCTGGACATGACCGTGACCGAGGAGCTGGAGGCAGAAGGCTGGGCTGCCGACGTGGTCCGTGGCCTGCAGGATGCGCGCAAAGCCTCCGACTTCGAGGTCTCCGACCGCATCGAGGCCACCCTGTTCGTCCCCGAGGACAAGCTGGAATGGGCCAACCGCCACAAGGACTTCATCGCCGGTGAAGTGCTCGCCACCAGCTTCGAGGTGCTCACCGAGGGCGCTGGCGCACACGTGGTCGTGGATAAGGTAACCGCCGACGTGAAGAAGGCCTAGGCTTTCGCCGCTTGTCGACGGCCAAAGGCCACTCATCCGAAGCCCGTCTCCCCACACACAGTGGGGGACGGGCTTTTCTCTTGGGAATAACTCCAGGACTACGGTGGTGGCTCGGGTACGCTCGAATAAATAAAGAGCAATACGCACAAGGAGCTCCCATGGCACGAGTAGACGATGCACCCACGATGGACACCCGCGGACGCGTCGCGCTGGCACGCCTCATCCAGCAGCCGGAGGAGCTCGTGGCGGAGGCGAATGGGCAGGACCTGCGCGCGCACACCGCGGCGCTCACCGGTGCTGAGATGGGAAGCCTTCCGCAAACCCCGGCCGAGCGGATCGCCCACGTCTTCGAGCATGCCCGAAGCATCCAGAGTGACTGGGCGGAGACCTCCTTTGCCGCGCGCCGCGACCTCATGCTGAGGTTCCACGATCTGCTCCTCGACGAGCGCGAGGCCATGCTGGATCTTATTCAGTGGGAGACGGCCAAATCTCGGGCGAGTGCCTTTGAGGAGGTAGCGGACGTTGCCATCAACGCCCGGTACTACGCGCGCACCGCCCACTCCACGCTGCGCGATCGCAAAACGTCCGGGGCCGTCCCGCTGCTGACCACCACCACCGTGAGCCACCGGCCCAGGGGCGTGGTGGCCGTGATCTCGCCGTGGAACTACCCGTTGACCTTGAGCGCATCGGACGCGCTCGCGGCGATCATGGCTGGCAATGCGATCGTGATCAAGCCGGATTCACTTACTCCTTATACGGCGTTGGCGGTGAAGTCCCTTCTTGAGCGCGCGGGCTTCCCGCGCGACCTGTTCCAGATTGTCCTCGGGGCTGGTGCGACCCTGGGCACTCCCATGATCGACGCCGCCGATTACGTGATGTTCACCGGCTCCTCGGCCACCGGTGCCACGATTGCCGAACGCGCTGGCAGAAACCTCATCGGCGTTTCTGCTGAGCTCGGCGGAAAGAACCCCATGATTGTCCGCGCCGACGCCCCGATCGCCAAGACCGCGGCGGGGGCGTTGAAGGCGTGTTTCTCCAACAGCGGCCAGCTGTGCATTTCCATCGAGCGGATCTACGTCCACACCGACATCTGGGACGCATTCGTCCCCGAACTCGTGCGCAGGGTAGAAAAGATGAGCGTTCGAGCCGCCATGGACTGGGAGGTGGACATGGGGCCGCTCATCAGCGAGAGCCAATTTAATAAGGTGTCCGAGCACGTCGACGATGCCGTCGCCAAGGGCGCGCGGATCCTCGCCGGCGGAAAGCCAGCTCCGGAAGCAGGACCGCGTGGATTCCGGCCCACCCTGCTGACAGACGTCACCGAGGAGATGGCTGTGTTCGGGGACGAAACCTTCGGCCCCGTGGTGAGCCTCTACCGCGTGGGATCCGACGAGGAGGCCATCGCCGCGGCCAACGCCGCGCCGTATGGACTCAACGCCTCGGTGTGGACCGCCGATCTGCGGGAAGGGGAGCGGGTTGCCGCGCGAATCCGCTCCGGCATGGTCAACGTCAACGACGGCTACGCTGCGCTGTGGGGCTCGATCAAGGCCCCGTCGGGCGGGGTGAAGAGCTCGGGCTTGTCCCACCGCCACGGCAAAGAGGGCATCACGAAGTACACCGACCTCCATGTCACGGCCACTCAGCGGATCTTGCCGGTGATGGCACCCCGCTTCGTGAGCGAGCGGGCCTGGAGCCGCTTCTTGACGGGCTTCGTTCGCGTTCAGCGCGCCCTCCCCGGCGTCCTCTTCGGCGAGAAGTAAATGAATTCTAGCCGCCAAAGCAAATCAATCCTAAATCAAGCAAGAAACAGTGTGACAATAGTGAATCTCCTGAACAAAGTTCTGAAAATGCCGCACAAGGTGCCCGTTCGCGGATCGGTGGTCCTTATCACCGGCGCGGGCTCCGGAATCGGTCGGCTCATGGCGCTGGAGGCCGCGCGCCGGGGTGCCAAGGCGGTGCTCATCTGGGACCTGAATGAAGAGGCCGCCCAGATGGTGGCCAGCGAGGTTGCAGAACTGGGTGCCTCCGCGCGCGGCTACGGCGTGGACGTGACAAAGTCCGACCAAGTTGAAGCCAGCGCCGCCGCGGTGCTTGCGCAGTTCGGCCGGGTAGACATCCTCATCAACAACGCCGGCATCGTGACCGGAAAGGACTTCCTCGACCTCACCGATGAAGACATCACTCGGACTTTTGAGGTGAACACCATCGCGCACTACCGAGTGACCCGTCAGTTCCTGCCGCAGATGATTGAGCACGACCGTGGCTCGGTGGTCACCGTTGCCTCGGCGGCAGGGCTCATCGGCGTGGCCCGCCAGACCGACTACTCGGCATCGAAGTTCGCATCCGTAGGGTTCGCGGAGTCGCTGCGCTCGGAACTGCGCCACCGCGGATCGAGGGTTCACACGCTGGTCTTTTGTCCGTATTACATCTCCACCGGCCTGTTCGAAGGCGTAAAGACCCGCTTCCCCTTCCTACTCCCGATCCTTGAGCCCGAAGCGGCTGCGCTGAGCGTCATCGACGCCATTGAAAAGGGTACGCAGATGAAGGTCATGCCGGGCTTCGTCCGCCTTGCGCAGATCATGCGGCCCATGCCAGTCCCGATCATTGACGCAGTGTCCGACTTCTTTGGGATCAATTCCACGATGGACGACTTCACCGGCCGGAAGAAATAAGCACCTCGCGCTGAAAACGAGTAGGTGTTCTCACAACCTCCACCTTCTGAGTTGAAGGGTGGAGGTTTTTGATTTCCCGCCATCGCCCGTGGGACGGCTCGCATTGAGCCGAGTGTTCGGAAAAACTTTAATGTCCCGGCACACACAGGCTCGACGTTCAAAAAGGGGGTTATTTTCAATACAGCAAGGGGCAAATCTGAGTCACTCTAGCGGACACAACCACCCACTTTTCGATAAGGGCTGTAGGAGGGTGCATCAAAGGGCCCCTTGAGTGCCCCGGCTCTGTATCGACTCAAAATGCGTACTTAACGTGCCCTAACAACTATTCGGGGGTATGCATTCTATTTGTTGTGCTCGTGTCGCAATCATGAGATAATCGTCAAAACGAAAGTGGCAACCGTATGTATTTGTGTCAGGGTCGCACTTTTCCCCTCAGGATAGATATAAGGAATCATCATGAAAAGCAGAGGTTTTTCACGCTCCGACGGGAGCGGGTTTGCATCAAAACTAATACAGAGGCGATTCCTGTCTCTGTTGGCAGTACTTTCGCTGATCCTTGGCATGGCCGGAAACGTCGCCGTGGTAAAAGCGGCTGACGGGACTGTCGGTCAAGGAACCGCCGCTGTCGAAGCGGTTGCCAACGAAGGTGCTCCGACCACGGACGTAGAGTCACCGGATGTAACTAACGCCACGGATCTCACTCAGCTGGGGACGGTCGTGACCGACCCCGTCATAGGCGCGGGTGATCAGGTTGCGCAAGCCCGGGATGTGGGTGCAACCCTGATGCAGGCATTGGGGACCATCGGCGAAGGCACAGGTGGAACCGTCACGATTTACGGTCAGAAGATTTGGCAAAAGGCGGAAGGCGTGAACCTTCCGCCTTCGGTGACTTTTGACCTGATGCGCGGAACGGAAAAGGTTGGAGAGGCAACGGCTACTGAAGCCCTAGATTGGACCTTCTCTTTTAATATCACGGAACAGCCCATTGATGGTGACCCGTACACGGTTAAAGAGGCTACAGTTCCAGGGTTTACGAGTGTAGTGACTCAACAGCCTGACGTGACGTTCTTGCCACCGACGTCAACCGGCGGTTGGACTTCGTATGAGCCAGGCAATAGTACGGATATTCCCCTTGATCTTCTAGGCACCCAACAAGGTGTAGTTGTGATGAAGCAAGGAAATACCTGGGTTGTGTGGACGGAGGATGAACTTTCGCCTCAGGAGGCTGCGGTAATCGAAGAGGCGATGTATACGATTCCTAAGGGCGGATTCCATGGAAACGTCACTGCTTGGATCTACGGTCCAGGTACTTATCAAGGGTTCTCTGTTGAGGCAAACGGGGCCATTCACTTCGATGCTTCTAATAACTGGTCAATCGTCTTTGGCGGAGCCTATGATCGGGGCTCAGCCGAGACGCGCAAGGCCGTGGTGACGAACACACTGCAAAATACTGAGGTTAATGTCATGAAGTCCTGGGACGATAACGACAACCAGGATGGTAAGCGTCCGGAGTCGGTGACGATTCAGCTGCTTGCTAATGACGCGGTTGTTGAGGGTAAGACCGTTGAGTTGAACGATGCTAATTCGTGGACCGGCAAGTTCGAGAACCTTCCTGCTTATGGTGGTGGTTCCAAGATTGAGTACACGATTCAGGAGAAGCCGGTTGATGGTTACACGGCTGCTGTGACAGGTGATGTTCAGTCTGGTTTTACTGTGACGAATACTCACACGCCTGAGACGGTGAATGTGCCGGTGAGCAAGGTGTGGGACGATAACGACAACCAGGATGGTAAGCGTCCGGAGTCGGTGACGATTCAGCTGCTTGCTAATGACGCGGTTGTTGAGGGTAAGACCGTTGAGTTGAACGATGCTAATTCGTGGACCGGCAAGTTCGAGAACCTTCCTGCTTATGGTGGTGGTTCCAAGATTGAGTACACGATTCAGGAGAAGCCGGTTGATGGTTACACGGCTGCTGTGACAGGTGATGTTCAGTCTGGTTTTACTGTGACGAATACTCACACGCCTGAGACGGTGAATGTGCCGGTGAGCAAGGTGTGGGACGATAACGACAACCAGGATGGTAAGCGTCCGGAGTCGGTGACGATTCAGCTGCTTGCTAATGACGCGGTTGTTGAGGGTAAGACCGTTGAGTTGAACGATGCTAATTCGTGGACCGGCAAGTTCGAGAACCTTCCTGCTTATGGTGGTGGTTCCAAGATTGAGTACACGATTCAGGAGAAGCCGGTTGATGGTTACACGGCTGCTGTGACAGGTGATGTTCAGTCTGGTTTTACTGTGACGAATACTCACACGCCTGAGACGGTGAATGTGCCGGTGAGCAAGGTGTGGGACGATAACGACAACCAGGATGGTAAGCGTCCGGAGTCGGTGACGATTCAGCTGCTTGCTAATGACGCGGTTGTTGAGGGTAAGACCGTTGAGTTGAACGATGCTAATTCGTGGACCGGCAAGTTCGAGAACCTTCCTGCTTATGGTGGTGGTTCCAAGATTGAGTACACGATTCAGGAGAAGCCGGTTGATGGTTACACGGCTGCTGTGACAGGTGATGTTCAGTCTGGTTTTACTGTGACGAATACTCACACGCCTGAGACGGTGAATGTGCCGGTGAGCAAGGTGTGGGACGATAACGACAACCAGGATGGTAAGCGTCCGGAGTCGGTGACGATTCAGCTGCTTGCTAATGACGCGGTTGTTGAGGGTAAGACCGTTGAGTTGAACGATGCTAATTCGTGGACCGGCAAGTTCGAGAACCTTCCTGCTTATGGTGGTGGTTCCAAGATTGAGTACACGATTCAGGAGAAGCCGGTTGATGGTTACACGGCTGCTGTGACAGGTGATGTTCAGTCTGGTTTTACTGTGACGAATACTCACACGCCTGAGACGGTGAATGTGCCGGTGAGCAAGGTGTGGGACGATAACGACAACCAGGATGGTAAGCGTCCGGAGTCGGTGACGATTCAGCTGCTTGCTAATGACGCGGTTGTTGAGGGTAAGACCGTTGAGTTGAACGATGCTAATTCGTGGACCGGCAAGTTCGAGAACCTTCCTGCTTATGGTGGTGGTTCCAAGATTGAGTACACGATTCAGGAGAAGCCGGTTGATGGTTACACGGCTGCTGTGACAGGTGATGTTCAGTCTGGTTTTACTGTGACGAATACTCACACGCCTGAGACGGTGAATGTGCCGGTGAGCAAGGTGTGGGACGATAACGACAACCAGGATGGTAAGCGTCCGGAGTCGGTGACGATTCAGCTGCTTGCTAATGACGCGGTTGTTGAGGGTAAGACCGTTGAGTTGAACGATGCTAATTCGTGGACCGGCAAGTTCGAGAACCTTCCTGCTTATGGTGGTGGTTCCAAGATTGAGTACACGATTCAGGAGAAGCCGGTTGATGGTTACACGGCTGCTGTGACAGGTGATGTTCAGTCTGGTTTTACTGTGACGAATACTCACACGCCTGAGACGGTGAATGTGCCGGTGAGCAAGGTGTGGGACGATAACGACAACCAGGATGGTAAGCGTCCGGAGTCGGTGACGATTCAGCTGCTTGCTAATGACGCGGTTGTTGAGGGTAAGACCGTTGAGTTGAACGATGCTAATTCGTGGACCGGCAAGTTCGAGAACCTTCCTGCTTATGGTGGTGGTTCCAAGATTGAGTACACGATTCAGGAGAAGCCGGTTGATGGTTACACGGCTGCTGTGACAGGTGATGTTCAGTCTGGTTTTACTGTGACGAATACTCACACGCCTGAGACGGTGAATGTGCCGGTGAGCAAGGTGTGGGACGATAACGACAACCAGGATGGTAAGCGTCCGGAGTCGGTGACGATTCAGCTGCTTGCTAATGACGCGGTTGTTGAGGGTAAGACCGTTGAGTTGAACGATGCTAATTCGTGGACCGGCAAGTTCGAGAACCTTCCTGCTTATGGTGGTGGTTCCAAGATTGAGTACACGATTCAGGAGAAGCCGGTTGATGGTTACACGGCTGCTGTGACAGGTGATGTTCAGTCTGGTTTTACTGTGACGAATACTCACACGCCTGAGACGGTGAATGTGCCGGTGAGCAAGGTGTGGGACGATAACGACAACCAGGATGGTAAGCGTCCGGAGTCGGTGACGATTCAGCTGCTTGCTAATGACGCGGTTGTTGAGGGTAAGACCGTTGAGTTGAACGATGCTAATTCGTGGACCGGCAAGTTCGAGAACCTTCCTGCTTATGGTGGTGGTTCCAAGATTGAGTACACGATTCAGGAGAAGCCGGTTGATGGTTACACGGCTGCTGTGACAGGTGATGTTCAGTCTGGTTTTACTGTGACGAATACTCACACGCCTGAGACGGTGACTATTCCTGTGGTAAAGGTGTGGAAGGACACCGGCGCGGCCACGCGTCCGGAGTCGATCACGGTCAACCTCCTTGCTAATGGCGAGAAGGTCGTGTCGCTTGAGTTGAATGCTGCCGGAGATTGGAAGGGTAGCTTCAACGACCTGCCGGTGAACCGTGATGGTAAGCCGATTGCATACTCTCTGACTGAGGAAAAGGTTGCCGGTTACACCTCCGAGGTTTCCGGTAGCGTTGCGGATGGTTTCACCGTGACGAATACGGTTATTCCAGGTGTCGTTATACCTCCAGTCCTGGTGATCCCGCCGGCTGTAGTTACCCCGCCGGTTGTGGGTACGCCTCCGGCAGCGGCAACTCCAGCGCCTGCGAATACTCCAGCGCCTGTGAAGAAGCTGCTTGCGAAGACCGGTGCTTCCGTGATGGGGCTTGTAGCGCTCTCCGTCCTCTTCATTGTCGGTGGCGTGCTTGTGCTCCGTCGACGTAAGTCATAACGGGGCGAAGCCTACAACCAAAGTAGGTAAGTAAGAGACAAGGGGCTCTCGGTCAAAAGGCCGAGAGCCCCTTCTGCGTTGTGACAGTTCTTTGAAAGGGGAGAACCATGCAACGTGGTGGCCTGCCGTGGTCGCTCAGTCCCTACGAATCAGATGTCGTTGTGCTTCTCCACTCAGTTAGTGAAGTAGGGGTTTGTAGTAATACCGAATAGATCCGAGCCTTCATGAATTCTGATTCAAATCAAGCCTTCGTTCGAATTGCCATCCGTGCATTTCATTTGTCTTTCATCACGACGCGTCGATGGATCCTTCGGGAGTTTTTCGTAGGGCCTCGCTGCGAAGGGTCGTGGGTTGGACTGGGTTGTTACCCTGCGATGGAGTGGATCGTTGATCGCTACTAGGGGAAACCGGATTATTCCCAACTTTGATGCCGTTGTACGCCTTGTTGGTGCAGTTCTCGCAACAAGCACGTTGAGTGGATCTGGGAAGAACACTGTATGTCGTGTCCCAGCCTAGTTCCCGTTTTAGACACCACTGCCGGTGTCATTGACGATCAGTCCACCGATGGCAAGGAAGTTGTAGCTCGACTTTCTTCCGGCACCATCGTTAAGAGGGTTCTTGTGCTGAACCCGCACGAAGTCGTTTGGGGATCTCAGGCATTCGACTTCATCAGAGCGAGTCTTCTCACCATACTGGGTGAACCTAGGCGCAGGGTGCACGAATCCTTCGCTGGCTGTGGCCGTCAGATGCCTTGATCGTCGGATCGTGCTGGTAGGTGCGGTAGCGGGTTTCCACCGTTTTTCGTAGATGGGGTGGCACCGAGTGCCGGTGTGTTCCGAGCATCCTAGGAAAGGACGCGGGTGTTGCGGTTCCTCGGCACCTCGCTTGCTAGCTTCCTCGGGTCGGAGAGCCCCTCAGTCGGGCTACCGAGTTCGTATAAGGGGGGCCTCCTGCTTGTCAATCAGCTACCACGCCAAAGGTTCTGCTTGGGAGATTCATCCGCTGTTATTGGCACGTATTTGCAGATGTGACCTATCCTAAGCCCCCATGCTCTTGCTTCAGCTCAAGACGTTTCAAATCCTGTCCCAGGTATCGCAGCTACGGGAATCTGGTCTACTTACGGTCGATTGGGACAAGATCGGTTCGTACAGCCGGACTGAGGCTTATCGTGGAATGGCAGCGAACATGGCAGCTCATGGGATTGACTGCGCGGGCAACCCACCGATATGGGCATGGTGGGGCCACTCACCTTAGGTGATGCGTGCATGCTCTACGATCTGGACCACGATCTACCCCAAGGCTTTGCCATCATCACTTTTGATGCTTTTGCGGAATTGGTATTCCAAAGTGACTACGACAAGTGGAATGACGTGCTGTTCCCCTACGTGCCGTAGTCGCCGAATCCCTTGCCGCCAGTTCCCAGGCGGCAACTCCAAGCTACGCTCCCGTATCTTCATCTCGAGTGGGTTACGGACATTGCTCCACTTCCGAGAGCTAATTTTCATGAGCTGGATTGGGGCAGCGCACTCTAGACGCTGAGGGCTATTCGAGTCAGCCGGACTTGGCTGAGGCAACAGCGGTAGTCTCGATCCACTCGACTCAGAACTGGTCAATGGCGGTCGTCTGTCGATTCGTTTGCTAGCCAAGCAACGCGCGGGGACAACGGCGACGCCGCCAGGGCGTCGATAGGCGTGGGTACCTGTGGTGATCACGACTTTGTCTGCGAGGCACGGACCTACTTGATCGCCCAACCAATGGAGGTTTCAGGCGTTCTTGTTTGTAGGGGTAGGCTTCACCTCCAAAGCCACGACTTTCCGTCGTAACGTTCAAGAATCAGATCGACTTCTTGAGTTCCGCTTTGCATATGCAAATGAGAAGCTTTTGCCTCAGCAGCCTGCCCGGCTGCGCGCACGGTCAACGTGACCAACGATTCCAGAAGCTGCTCAAATAGCTCCCGTGAACCTGCGCCATGAGATAAAAGCATGCCCGGGTTTCGGCCCCCAAGGTCATGACCTCTGCTTTTGAATCCTAACCGCCAATTTATCGGCTAGTTAACCGCCAACTTATCGGGATGGAGCCCATAAACCGGCAGCATTGAATGGGTCCCAGCACTGATTCGTTCATGTGCCCAGCCGGGCTGGGGAGAAAGCCAGACTGGTCTCGGGTCACTCGCCATGAATAAAAGTGACCACGGATTTCAAACTGCTAGACCGAGCTGTCTAAGCTGGGCTTCATGAGCGAGACCCCAACCCTTCACACCCATGGCGCCCTCCACGAACGCGAGGTCGCCGGCTACCGCAAGGACCTAAAACACCGGCACATCCAGATGATCGCCCTGGGCGGTGCGCTCGGCACGGGCCTATTCCTTGGCGCGGGTGGGCGTCTGCACGCGGGTGGGCCGGGGCTCGCGATCGTCTACGCCGTGTGCGGGCTCATCGGCTACCTCATGCTGCGCTCGCTGGGTGAGATGGTGGTCCACCGCCCGACGTCGGGGTCGTTTACCTCGTATAGCCGGGAGTTCCTGGGGGAGAAGGCCGCCTTCTTCGCTGGGTGGATCTACTTCGTGGCGTGGGTGACCGTCGGCATCGCGGAGCTCACGGCCATCGCGGTGTATCTGCGCTTTTGGAGCGTGTTCCAGTCGGTTCCCCAGTGGGTGCTGGTGGCCGCGGCGCTGCTTGTCGTCGTGGGCGTCAACCTGTTCGGCGTGCGTTTGTTCGGCGAGGCGGAGTTCTGGTTTGCCTTCATCAAGGTCGCGGCGATCATTGTGTTCATGATCATCGCCCTCATCGTCATTGTCATGGGTGATCCGGTGCAGGGGCACACCCCGGGGTTTTCGACGCTCACCGAGGGCGGTGGCTGGTTCCCCAACGGGGTGCTGCCGCTCATCGTCATGACCCAGGGCGTGGTTTTCGCCTACGCGGGCATCGACATGATCGGCGTGACGGCGGGGGAGACCGCGAACCCGGAGCGGGAGATCCCCCGGGCCATCAACACCACCGTGTGGCGCATCGTGTTCTTCTACGTTGGCTCAGTGTTCCTGCTGGCGCTGGTGCTGCCCGCGGCCGCATATTCCGGCGACGAGAGCCCGTTTGTCACCTTCCTCAACGCTCTCGGCGTGCTGGGCGCGGCCGACATCATGAACCTCGTCGTGCTCACCGCTGCGCTCTCCTCGGTCAACGCGGGGCTGTACGCCACGGCGCGAATCCTCAAGCCGCTGGCCGTGGGCGGCTCCGCCCCGCGGTTCCTAGGGCGCATGTCGGCCCAGGGCGTGCCCACCGGCGGCATCTGGCTGACCACCGCCTGCTTCGTGCTGGGCGTCGTGCTCAACTACGTCGTGCCCGGCCACGCCTTCGAGATCGTCCTCAACCTGGGCGCCATCGCCATCTTATGCATGTGGGCGATGATTTCACTCTCCCACCTGGGCTACCTGCGTGCGGCGAAGCGCGGCACGGTGCACAGGCATAGTTACCGGGCGCCGGGCGGGGCAGCAGCCGACCTCGTGGTGCTCGCGTTCATGGCGGGGGTGCTGGTGCTCATGACCATGGACTACCCCAACGGCACGTTCACCACGATTACAGCCGTGTGCCTGTTCGTCCCGGCCTTCGTCCTCGGGTGGTTCGCCACCGCTCGCTCCCGCCAGCGGGCGGCACAGGAGCTTTCGGACGTGCAAGCGTAGCCGTCGACAAGCGAAAAGCGTGCATGCCTTAACCTTGAATGCATGCAGCGCTGGGTTCTTCACATCGACATGGACGCGTTCTTCGCGTCGTGTGAGCAGCTCACGCGGCCGACGCTGCGGGGACGGCCCGTCGTGGTTGGCGGGCTCGGCGGGCGCTCGGTTGTGGCTGGTGCATCCTATGAGGCTCGGGCGCTCGGCGCGCACTCGGCGATGCCCATGTACCAGGCAAAAACCCTCATCGGCTTCCGGGGCGTGGTGGTCCAGCCGCGCTTTGCGGTGTACCAGGCGGCCTCGCGCAGGGTGTTTTCCATCCTCCAGGAGTTCAGCCCCGTGGTGGAGAAGATCTCCGTCGACGAGGGTTTCCTCGAACCACCGGAGCTCGTGGGTGCGGGTGCGAAGGAGGTGACCGACTTCGCCAATCGCCTGCGCGGGCGCATCCTCGACGAAACCGGCTTGCCCAGCTCGGTGGGGGCGGGGTCGGGCAGGCAGTTCGCCAAGATCGGCTCGGGACTAGCCAAGCCCGACGGGACCTTCGTCATCCCCGCCGATAAGCACGAGCAGCTGCTGCACCCGCTGGGGGTGAACAAGCTGTGGGGCGTGGGTCCGGTGACGCACGCCAAGCTCAAGCAGCTGGGGGTGGAGACGATCGGCGATCTCGCCCGGCTCAGTGAGAAGGAGCTATCTATCTCTTTTGGAAGCGCCATCGGGCGCTCTTTGTGGCTCATCGCGCAGGGGATCGACACGAAACCGGTGGCACCCCGAGCGATCGCCAAGCAGATCAGCGCCGAGCACACCTACCCCGAGGACCTGCGCACCGTCGCCGAGGTGGACCAGGCGATCAGGCGCGCGGCAGAAGGCGCCATGAAGCGCTTGCTTCACGACGGCCGAGGGGCGCGGACCGTCACCCTCAAGCTGCGCATGGCCGACATGCACGCCGAGACCCGCTCGATGACGCTGCCGTACGCGACCAACGACGCGGAGACCCTTTGCGCCACCGCGCTCTCGCTGGCGCGCTACCCGGATGAGGTGGGCCCCATCCGGCTGGTCGGCGTGAGCTACTCCGGGCTCGACGATGCCCGCCAGGACGTGCTGTTCCCCGAGCTCGACCACCAGATCAGGCGCCCGGTCGCCGACACCGACTACGAATCCGGCGTGCGTTCCTCCATCGTGGAAGAACCCCAGCCGCACGAGGAGGCATCCGTCGAGGATAGCTCCGCTTTCTGGCAAACCCAGGACGTCTCCCATCCAGAGTTCGGGCACGGCTGGATCCAGGGGCTGGGACACGGGAAGGTGACCGTCCGGTTTGAGACCCGCACGACCAGGCCGCAGGACTCCCTCGTGCGCACGTTCGCCGCG
This sequence comes from Corynebacterium sp. SCR221107, assembly GCF_027886475.1. Lineage (NCBI taxonomy): Bacteria > Bacillati > Actinomycetota > Actinomycetes > Mycobacteriales > Corynebacteriaceae > Corynebacterium > Corynebacterium sp. SCR221107. The sequence goes on along the minus strand of NZ_CP115670.1, from coordinate 2,038,665 downwards.
GACGACCCGAAGATTAATCCCGCGGACCCGCTGGCGAGCCTTGACTGGGGGACCTCGGCCCTCGTCGACGCGGTCAAGGACAGGCGGGAAGAGGAGGATGCGGGTGAGGTGCCGTAGGCGTCGAGAAGCAAAAAGCGCCTCCGAGGAGGCGCAAGCGTGGGATAGACCCTAGAACAGCGTGGCCGGGTGCACGCCCGTGGCCACGGCGATGGCGAGCAAGACGCGGGCCTGACCGGCGCGGAAGTAGGTCGAGCCGATCGCGCCCTTGGCCGCCAGCGTGGCGCCTCCGCCCGCGCCGCCGTAGACGCCCGCGACCTCGCCGCGGGGAACGCGGGTGCTCATGACCACCGGGATTCCGGAGTCGAGCGCGCGACCGAGCGCGGCGCCGAGCTCGCTGCCCACGTTGCCCGCGCCCATGCCCTCGACGACGAGCCCCTGCGTGCCGGCCTCGATCGCCGCGTCGACGAAGGTTGCGGGAGCGCCGGGGTAGCCGGGAATGATATCGATGCGGGTGCCTGCCAGTGGCCGATACTTCACCGGGTCGGCGCGCAGCGGCTCCTCGGGGCCGTTGGTGGCAAAGGCGAGGTCATCGCTGGTGTGCCACTTGACGCAGCCGCGCGCCGGAATGACGGCATGACCGAAGACGACCAACACGCCGATACCGCGGGCGGAGGTGTCGGAGGCGATCATGACGGCCTCGAAAAGGTTGTTGGGACCGTCGGCCTCGGGGTGGCCGTGTGGCTTTTGTGCGCCGGTGAGCACGATGGGGCGATCGTCGACGTGGAAGGTGTCCAGCGCGACCGCGGTTTCCTCCATGGAATCGGTACCATGCGTGATTACCACCCCCACGACCTCTGGATCCTCCAAGGCGGCGAATGCGGCCTCCGCGATGCGGTCGATATCGGCAAAGGTCATGGAGGAAGAATCCAACAGGTCGATCTCGCGGACCTCAATGTCGAGTGCGCCCTCGAAACGCTCGGCGACCGGCGCGATCAGCTCCTGCCCGGAAACGGTGGGCACCAAAGCTCCGTTGGCATCAGCGGTACACGAGATGGTGCCGCCGGTGGTTAAAACAACAACTTTCTTACCGGTCTCAGAGGTGTGCGTCATGGGTAAAACAATGCCATACCGGCGCCAGCGCATGCCACAAGCTGCCCCTTTTTTCACCACCCGCAGCCGAACGTGGACATGCAGGTCGATAAGTTGCAGCGAGAGTGGCCGTGTCTCAAGGAATCCACAATTATAGGGGACTTTTGAAATGGGTGGGCCAGAAGAGGCTCTCACCTGGCGGCTGAACACAAGCGTCTGGCTGGCCTTTTGTTGCCGGACTTGCGTTGCAGTGCAGTGGATAGATAAGGGTTTCGAATCTAGGCGGTGAAGCAAGCCACATAAACAATAGGAGAAGAGGCACCCGAAGCCCAGTGTTATTGTGGCGCTCAGATTTGCGTGGGCATATCGACAATTCCACGGCTGTCAACGAGCGAACCCGGCCAGCGGCGCCAGGACTTAGGACATGAGCAAAACGCGTTGTAATTTCGGGGTGTTTGCCTCGGGCGAAGAAAGCAAACGCGATAACATGCGTGACAGGATTATGACCTATGGGACTGCGTGCTAGGTGATGTCACTGCCCGTTTCCGCGGCGAATTCTTGGCCGCAGCGAATGCTAAAGAAAGATATTCAACTTTCCTTTTGGCCTGTGGGCAGGTAAATTGCTTGGGGTTTACACGAAGGCCTGAAGCGCAAAATGATCAAGGAGAACCCTGTGAAGCTTTCAAAGATCGCCGTGGCCGGTATCGCTGCCACCGCCGTGTTGTCGATTTCGGCCTGCTCGAGCGACGAGGGCGCCAGCAGCTCCACGAGCGCTGCTGCTTCGTCCGCTTCCACATCGCAAGCCACCTCACAGGCGCTTGCGCCGACGCCTACCGTTGATGATCTCAACGCTATTCTGGCTATCGCAACCGATCCGAATGCCACCATCGAGCAGAAAATTAACACCGTCCAAGGTGGTCAAGCCGCCCCGGAGCTGTTTGATACCATGACGGCTTCCAAGATCGAATCCGGCGCGCAGTTCCAGGTAGTGCAGCCGATTCTTCCGGGGTACACCCCGGATTCGGTGCTGGCAACCGTGAACTTTATCCTCCCCGACAAAGAGCCGCAGCCGGCCGAAAACGTGGAATTCGTCTACGAGGACGGCACCTGGAAGCTCTCCCAGTCGTGGGCGTGCACCTTGGTCACCAACACCGTTGCCTCGGAGCAGGTTCCGGCCATGTGCAGTGACGGCACCCCTGCCGCGGATGCGGCCGCCGAACCCCCAGCAGCCGAGGTTCCGGCTGAGGTACCTGCGGAGGCTCCGGCGGAAGCACCCGCCGATGCCGCAGTGGAGCAGGCGCCGGCCCAGTAGGCTAAAACCTTTTCACATACACCAACCTCCCACACAGTTCTGCGTGCTTGGCATGCGGCGGTGTGGGAGGTGAGTTTTTTGTACCCCGGCGAAATTGGATCGCAAGCGTTAAGGCGAGTGTGACCAAGAGTGAGCCTGTAGGCGTCGTCAAGCACAATACAGCAGGACTGCATCCTACTTTTGACACCGCGCTATCCGATGAGAACTCGGCTTTAAGGTGTGGGGTGCGGCGTGCTTAGCTGGCCTCGCCGAAAGTAACGGCGGTGGTGGTGTCTTGGACCACCCGGGTCTGGGTCGTGTCCTCACCGTAGATTACGCGGGTTGTGAACGCGACTTGGCCTGATACCGGCAGCGGCTGGTTGAGATCGACCACGATCGCCCCTTGGGTCGTGGTGTTGGAATTAAGCACGTTGAGGGTGTGGGTCCCGTCGGAAAGCTCGGCGGAAATTGCGCCGAGGACGGGTCGCTGTGCAACATCGACGTTCAAGGAAACCTTGTCGCCGTCGATAGCGGTGACGGTGTAGGTAGTGGTCCGCAGCATCGTAGTATCGCTTGCGACTCTCACGTCCACCGTCCATGTCCCGCCGACACCCACCGGGTCGGTGGGGAAGACGACAGCCTGGGGTACCAGCGAGGTAAAGTAGCCTTCTACGAGCGCACGACCGGTGTCCGTGGCCTGCGTCGGGGCGGCATAATTGACCGAGGTTACCTGGCCGGAATCCTGGGCGAACCACCCCACGCGGAAACCTGAAGCAGAAGACACATCGTCTGCCTGGTCCAGATTGTCGATCTTTGGATCATTGACCGTAATAGAAACCGAGCGCGTCGCGCCCGTGGCGGAATCCGCTTGTGCCTTGACGCTTTCTACCTTCACCGGTGCTGTCAGTGTAGTTACCGTGCCGCCGGCCGGTGCTTGGACATCGACCTGATCGGCGGCCACGATCTGCTGGGTGAAACCATCCGCGAGCGCAAGCGTTATCTCCTGTGGGGAAGCATCCTCATCTGCGTTTTCTTCGCCGAGGTCCTTGTAGGAAAGAACCTGGGGGTTTGTCCCGGGGTCGACCACCACAACACGGGGTGCATCAACGGTTGCGCCCATGGCTTGTTCGACCTGGGTATCGGAGCTGGAGTCGGAGGAATCACTCGAACAGGCGACAAGACCTGTCGCGGCCAACGCGGTGGCGGCAGCCAGCGCGACGAGGCGAATCTTTGCGGGCTTAGTAGCGGCATCAGTCACCCTTCACACCCTACACAGCAACCCAGCGGCGCCCATGAATGACATTGCTGGATAGGCGGGGTGGAACAAGGGCACGCGGCGGCCCTACATATGCGGCTTGGGGCATACCGAGAACGAGCTGTTGCTGTTGTGCGAGATGGTTGGCTTCGGGCTAAGACCTGGGGGACATTCTGAGTAGGGAAAGAGTTATCCGCCAATGGCAAATAGGCGGGCGAGGCGGCTGTGAGAAAGGCTCATGCTTGCGCGTTTTGTTCTCTCAATTGGCCTAACTGTGAGTAATCATTTGGGTAATGGGCACAAATTTTGGGAAAATGGGCGATGTGAATCAACTCGATGGGAGAAAGTCAAGAAGTTTTGTAGGCATCATGGCGTTTATTGCCGTTTTTGTCGCTGCGCTTGATCAGGCGGTGAAGACGTGGATGCTGCATCTTCTTTCCGACGGACCCATCTTCCTCATCGGTGACTGGTTCCGTTTGCGGTTGCTGTTTAATTCTGGCGCGGCCTTTTCCATGGGGGAGGGCTCGACCTGGGTCTTTACCACCATCCAGCTCGCCTTTGTCATTGGCATTGCGGTGTATTCCCGCAAGGTGGCCGATGCCTGGTCGGCGGTGGGTCTTGCCTTGGTAGCAGGAGGTGCCGCCGGCAACCTCATCGATCGTCTGCTGAGGGAACCAGGTTTTTATTTCGGACACGTGGTTGACTTCATTTCAGTGGGCAACTTCGCCGTGTTTAATATCGCCGACGCCGCGATTTCCTGTGGCGTAGTGGTCTTCCTCATCGGTGTGTTTATCGACGAACGCCAGCGGGCGCAGTCGCAGCGGCGCAGCGCCGATTCAGCCCCAGCACAAACGCAGTCGGGTCAGGAGGGTGCGCATGCGTGAGAATAAGAACCTCATCGTCCCTGAAGGTTTGGAGGGCATGCGTGTCGACGCCGCCTTGTCCAAATTGTTCGGCATTTCCCGCACCGTTGCGGCCGAGCTGGCAACGGGCGGCGATGTGCTTGTCGACGGCCGTACGGTGGGCAAGTCCGATCGCCTTGTGGCCAACGCCTGGTTAGACGTGACCTTGCCCGCACCACAGGAGCCTCTGCTGCCCAAAGAAGAACCGGTCGAGGGCATGGAGATCCTCTACGCCGATGACGACGTCATCGCTGTCGATAAGCCAGTAGGTGTCGCCGCCCACCCGACTGTCGGCTGGGAGGGCCCGACCGTCATCGGGGGGCTTGCGGCAGCGGGCTTTAGGATTTCCACATCTGGACCGCCCGAGCGCAAAGGAATCGTGCAACGCCTCGACGTGGGCACCAGTGGCGTCATGGTGGTGGCCGCAAGCGAACGCGGTTATAGCGTGCTCAAGCGCGCCTTTAAGGAGCGCACGGTGACAAAGACCTACCATGCGCTCGTGCAAGGACACATGGACCCCCTGCAAGGCACCATTGAAGCACCCATCGGGCGACACCCCTCCTCCGGATGGAAGTTCGCGGTGACCAGCGAAGGCAAGCACGCCGTAACCCACTACGAGACCCTCGAGGCCTTCGCTGAGGCCTCCTTGCTGGAAGTCCACCTAGAAACTGGGCGTACCCACCAAATCCGCGTGCACATGTCGGCCGTACACCACCCGTGCTGTGGGGATCCCATGTACGGATCGGATCCGACGCTGTCCGAGCGCCTTGGGCTCATCCGTCAGTGGCTGCACGCGGTGTCCTTGGGCTTCCAGCATCCCGCCGATGGGCGGTGGATGGAGATCACCTCCCCGTATCCGGCCGACCTCCAGCATGCGCTCGACGTCTTGCGCGCGGAGTAACTCCCAGGAGATAGATCAACCGTGAAAGGCACACTCACGTGAGTAGACAGCTTCGGCTCGCCGATGGGGAAGCTCCCGAGAAGGCTACGTGGTTGCGGTCCTTGGACGGGGTCGATCGCGGACGCCTCGTTGTCGCCCTGCTTGCTATCGTGACCCTCATCGCTGCGGTTGCCTACCTAGGCACTAAAGATTTTGTGTCCAAGCCGATGAATATCAATGGCGATAGCCTCGGCATGGAAGCAGGCGAGGCGTTGTCCGCTTACACGGCGCGTGCCGATGAGACCCTTCAGCAGGCAGAAGGCACCCGGTGGGCATTGGTGACCTTCAGCGCACCCCTATCCCTAGACGAGGTGGGCACGGTCATCGATGCTGATGGATTCACCGCCACCCGCGTCAGTGCTGCGGTGCCGGTGGGGTTCACGCCTTATCCGCTACCCGAACCAGTAGGAAGTGCGACCCGCGCACAGGTACTCGCCCAGCAGGCCGAAAACAATCAGGTAAACGCTGCTGTGGCTGGCGTCGTGGTGTATTCCGATAGTCGTGACTTGCGTGCCATTGCTGAGATCGAAGGGGTACTCAGCGTCGAGGTGGCGCCTGCGGGCGCTGCGTGGGGGCGGCTGGGCATCCGGCCCGTCGTTGCGTGAGAAATGCAAATAGCAGGAGCGACCCCTTTGTATTGGAGCTACAGGCAGTGACTGGCCAGTGTGTATGAAGGCCAAAAGAGACACGGAAATGTAGACGAATCCCAGACATGAATCGCCAACTGGAAGGGCGCATTTACGAAATGGTTGCCTTTGCAGATTGCGCACTACGATTCAGGTGACTTGTCGTCGGTAGCTCCTGGCCACAGCGGAAGACGGCCATGCCTTACTTAGTTTCAGATGGTCGTCGTGGGCTGGCAGATCTGACTTATATGGAAGTCTTTTCCGCCAACATGCGCACCTCTGACATCTTGAAGAAGGGGCCTTCGTCACAATGACACGATTCTAGTTTTCCGCACCAGTGGTTCCGGCCATAACGCGAAGGGGACACAGTCGACATTCCAACAATGAGAACCAGCTATGTCCACCGGAAGATGGTCTCGGACCGGTACCGTCCGGTTACGGCGATGCTTTCCCTCCCGTCACCGGCATTTCGCCAGGCTGGTGTTGATGGCCAACACCGACGCGGATCCGGAAGACATCTATTGCTTAGACTTGCAATGGTGGTAGCCCAAGCGGAGGTATCCGCTCCAGAGACACCGTTGTGCACGCGCTGGGGAGCGGTGCGTTATTCGGGATCGACGTCGATGCGGCGACGGGTGGACCAAGTGTGTTTGAGCATGTCGTAAAGGTAGACGACAACCGAAATCCAGATGATGATGAAGCCGATCCACCGGATCGGCTCGAGGTGTTCATCTTTCACAAACACGGCCCACAACATCTGGATGGTTGGAGTCATGTACTGGAGCATGCCGATGGTTGACAGTGGGATGAGCTTTGTGGCCATGCCGAAAAACAGCAGCGGGACTGCTGTTACCAAGCCGGCGGAGATAAGCAGCGCCGCGTGCCCCGGGCCCTCCGAGGTAAACGTGCCGGTGCCTTGGACCTCTAGGTAGATGATGTAACCCAAGGCCACGGGAAGCAAAACGAGGGTCTCGCCTGCCAGCGAGGCCGTGGCTGGCAGGTCGAGTCCCTTTTTCACCAGTCCGTACAGGCCAAAAGAAAAAGCCAAACCCAGTCCCATAATGGGCGGGTGCCCACCAACGATGGTCAAGACGAGAACCGCGATGGTCGCGATGATGACCGAGGCGGTCTGCAACTTACGCAGCCGTTCGTGCAGGAATACCACGCCGAGCATCACGCTGACTAAGGGATTGATGAAATAGCCTAGGGCGGCGTCGGCCACGTGTCCCGAGTTGACCGCGATGACGTAGATTAGCCAGTTGGCTGCGATGAGAACCGATGCCACCGTGACCCGCGCCCACGTTTTCGCATTAGCCCGACGCAGGTGGCCCCACTGCTTGGTGACAGTCATGACAATCGCCATAAATACGCCCGTCCACACGAGGCGGTGGGCGATGATCTCCACCGGTGCTGTCGGTATGAGGAGCGGGAAATAAGCGGGGAAGAGTCCCCATAGGAGATAGGCCAAGATTCCGTACGTCACCGAAACATGATAACGCCTGAAAATGGTTGGCAAGCATTACCTATCTCGATTCAGTGCAAAACCGGTGGTCGCGGGAAAATGGTAGAAACCTGTGTGCCTCAGGTTGTGAATAAATATGCACTGCGCAGGTCATCGTCGGAAAGCGAAAACCTCACGCGCTGAAAACGTTGATGTGGGCACCCGCCGCTTCGTAAGTGACAACGGTGGGCAATAGTGGAAAATGTGGGTGAGCTGGCAGGACGCCATGGCCAACGGTGTGAGTTTGACGCTTCCTCTATGATCTTGGGCATGGCAAAAAAATCCTCCTTCGTACACCTACACAACCACACGGAGTACTCCATGCTCGATGGCATGGCGAAGGTGGATATGCTCGCCGAAGAGGTCTCTCGGCAAGGGATGCCGGCCGTGGGCATGACCGACCATGGCAACATGTTCGGGTCTGACGCTTTTTACCGCGCGATGAAGAAAGCGGGGGTCAAGCCGATTATCGGCATCGAGGCTTACCTCGCGCCGGATTCCCGCTTCAACAAGCAGCGCGTGCGCTGGGGTGAGCCGCACCAGAAGGCCGATGACGTCTCGGCCTCCGGCGCCTACCTGCACCAGACGATGCTGGCTGAGACCGCCGAGGGCCTGCACAACCTGTTCAAACTCTCCTCGCTGGCCTCCTACGAGGGGCAGTTGGGCAAGTGGCCGCGCATGGATGCGGAGCTGATCGCCGAGCACGCCACCGGCATCATCGCCACCACCGGCTGTCCCTCGGGTGACGTGCAAACCAGGCTGCGCCTAGGCCAATTCGACCAGGCGCTGGAGGCGGCCGCCATGTGGCAAGACATCTACGGCAAGGACAATTACTTCCTCGAACTGATGGACCACGGCCTCGAGATCGAAAACCGCGTGCGCACCGAGCTGCTCGAGATCGGACGCAAGCTCAACCTTCCTCCTCTAGTGACCAACGACTGCCACTACGTCCTGGAATCCCAGGCGCAGGCACACGAGGCCATGCTGTGCGTGCAGACCGGCAAGACGCTCTCGGACCCGGACCGATTCAAGTTCGATGGCTCCGGCTACTACATCAAGTCCGCCGAGCAGATGCGCGAGATCTGGGACCACCTCGTGCCCGACGCGTGTGACAACACCCTGTGGATCGCCGAACGCGTGCAGGACTACGACACCCTGTGGGAAGAACACCCGCACGACCGCATGCCGATCGCCGACGTGCCGGAAGGCCACACCCCGACCACGTGGCTGCGCGAAGAGGTCATGCGCGGGCTCCAGGACCGCTTCCCGGGCAAGGAGGTGCCGCAGGACTATATCGAGCGCGCGGAATATGAGATTAGCGTCATCGACATGAAGGGTTATCCTTCCTACTTCCTCATCGTCGCCGAGCTCATCAAGCACGCCCGCAGCATTGGTATCCGTGTGGGGCCGGGCCGTGGCTCGGCCGCGGGCGCACTTGTGGCGTACGCGTTGACGATTACCAATATCGACCCCATCGAGCATGGTCTGCTGTTCGAGCGATTCTTGAATCCCGAGCGTCCGTCCGCGCCGGATATCGATATCGACTTCGACGATCGCCGCCGCTCCGAGATGATCCGCTACGCCTCCGAGCGCTGGGGCGAGGACAAGATCGCCCAGGTGATCACCTTCGGTACGGTGAAGACTAAGCAGGCCATCAAGGACTCCGCCCGCGTGCAGTATGGCCAACCCGGATACCAGATCGCCGACCGCATCACGAAGGCACTGCCACCGGCGATCATGGCCAAGGACATCCCGCTTTCTGGCATCATGGACCCCGAGCATCCGCGCTATGGCGAGGCCGGTGAGGTGCGCAGCCTCATCGAAACCGACCCGGATGTCAAGAAGATCTACGACACCGCCCGCGGCCTCGAAGGCGTGGTGCGTCAGGCGGGCGTGCACGCCTGTGCCGTGATCATGGCCTCCGTGCCGCTCATGGACCACATCCCCATGTGGAAGCGCGCCAACGACGGCGCCCTGATCACCGGCTGGCCTTACCCTGCGTGCGAGGCCATTGGCCTACTGAAGATGGACTTCCTGGGGCTGCGAAACCTCACCGTCATCGGTGATGCGCTGGAAAACATCAAAATTAACCGCGGGGAAGAAGTCCACCTGGAGGCCCTGGCGACCACCGACCCCAAGGTTTACGAGCTGCTGTCGCGGGGCGATACCCTGGGCATCTTCCAGCTCGACTCCGGTGGCATGCAGGAGCTGCTCAAGCGCATGCAGCCCACTGGCTTCAACGACATCGTGGCCTCGCTCGCGCTGTACCGCCCAGGTCCGATGGGTGTGAACGCCCACTGGGATTACGCGGATCGCAAAAACGGCCGCAAACCGATCGAGCCGATTCACCCGGAGCTGGAGGAGCCGCTGAAGCAGATCCTGGATGAAACCTACGGTTTGATCGTCTACCAGGAGCAGATCATGGAGATCTCGCGCAAGGTAGCCAACTACACCGCCGGTGAGGCAGACGGCTTCCGAAAGGCGATGGGTAAGAAGAAGCCGGAGGTGCTCGCCGCCCAATACGAGAAGTTCTGGGCGGGCATGCAATCCAACGGCTTTAGCAAGGACGCCATGGACGCGCTGTGGGGCACCATCGAGCCTTTCGCGTCCTACGCATTCAACAAGTCCCACGCGGCAGGCTACGGCCTGGTGTCTTATTGGACCGCCTACCTCAAGGCTAACTACACCGCCGAGTACATGGCAGCCCTTCTGACCTCGGTGGCTGACCGCAAGGACAAGTCCGCTATCTACCTTTCCGACTGCCGCCACCTGGGCATCTCCGTGTTGTCCCCGGATGTCAACGAGTCGGCCTTGAACTTCCTCCCGGTTGGCCAGGACATCCGCTTCGGCCTAGGCGCAGTGCGCAACGTCGGCGAGGACGTGGTCGCCTCCATTGTCAAGGCGCGCGAGGAAAAGGGCCTGTTCAAGGACTTCTCGGACTATCTCGACAAGATCGACACGGTGGCCTGCAATAAGCGCGTGACCGAGTCGCTGATCAAGGCTGGGGCCTTTGATTCGCTCGGGCATCCGCGTAAGGGCCTGATGATGATTCACGAGGATGCGGTGGACTCGGTCATCTCCACGAAAAAGGCCGCCGACAAGGGACAGTTTGACCTCTTCGCCGGCCTCGGTGGCGACGATGCTGGCGTGGACAATGTGTTCGCCGTGACCGTGCCCGAGGATAATTGGGACCGCAAGCATCAGCTGGCCCTCGAGCGGGAGATGCTCGGCCTCTACGTCTCCGGACACCCGCTCGATGGTTTCGAGGAGGCCCTCGACGCCCAGACCGACACGGAGCTGACCTCCATTCTGGCTGGTGATCTGAAGAATGGAACCGAGGTCCAGATCGGTGGTATCATTTCCGGCGTGGATCGCCGCTTCTCCAAAAAGGATGGCTCCCCCTGGGCGATCGTGACCATCGAAGACCACCACGGAGCCTCCGTGGACCTGCTCGTATTTAACAAGGTCTACGCGATCGTCGGCTCCCAGATTGTCGAGGACAATATCATCCTTGCCAAGGCCCACGTTTCCATCCGCGACGATCGCATGTCACTGTTCTGCGACGATCTCAAGATCCCCGACCTAGGGCCCGGCAACGGCTCCGGACTGCCTCTGCGCCTGACTCTGCGCACCGAGCAGTGCACGATGAACAACATCGCCAAGCTTAAGCAGGTCCTCGTGGCCAATTCCGGCGAGTCGGACGTCTACCTCAACCTCGTCAACGGCGACGAGTCCACCGTCATGATCTTAGGCGAGCACCTGCGGGTCAACCGCTCGGCATCGCTGATGGGCGATCTCAAGGCGACGATGGGGCCGGGCATTCTCGGCTAGGTCCGTGCCCAAGAGCCGTAGGCGTCGGCAAGCATGAATGCACTGCTTGCTTTACGACGCCTACGGCCTAACAATCGACAGGGATATGCGCGCGGCTTTGGGTCTATGCGTTCGTCCACTGCCGCCAAGCCTCGCGAATAAGGTGCTAATCGTCTTGGCAGAAGAATCAGGCTTTCAAGCCAATCCTCCAGTGGTTTGTCGAGCCCCTAGCTGCGGTATTTGCACCGCGCGTAGTAACGCCTAAGGCCGGGAAGGAGGTGTCGAAACCGCAGGGCGTCGGCAAGCGCATGCCACATGCTCAAACCCGCCCCCAAGGGCACGCGAAAGGGAGTAAGTGACTAAGATTTCCTTCCATGAGTACTGAAAGCAATGCATCGTCAGAGAAGTCACAAGCAGGCACCATCCATGCCTCTGACATTCAGGTCGCTCAGGCCCGAATTTCTGCGTACATTGCTCCGACTCCGCTCCAGTATTGCCCGCGCCTATCCGAGGTCACAGGTGCGGAGGTATACCTCAAGCGCGAGGATCTGCAGTCGGTGCGCTCCTATAAGATCCGCGGCGCGGTCAACGCCATCTCCCAGCTTTCCGACGATCAGCGCGCCGCAGGTATCGTCGCCGCCTCAGCCGGCAATCACGCCCAGGGCGTGGCATTTGCCTGCCGCTCGATGGGCATTAAGGGGCGTATCTACGTACCCTCGGCGACCCCGAAGCAAAAGCGCGACCGCATCAAGGTCCACGGCGGGCAGTGGGTCGAGCTCGTGGTCACCGGCGCGAACTTCGATGAGGCGGCCACAGCCGCCCGCGAGTATGCGGCAAGCACCGGCGCGACGATGATCGAGCCCTTCGACAACCGCGACACCATCATCGGCCAGGGCACCGTGGCCGCTGAGATCCTCACCCAGCTGACCAGCCTAGGCAAGTCGCTCGACACCATCGTCATCCCGGTCGGTGGCGGCGGGTTGTTGTCGGGCAACCTCTGCTACTTCGCCGACATGTCCCCACGCACCGCCGTTGTCGGTGTGGAGCCACTGGGAGCACCGTCGATGAAGGCTGCGCTGGAGGCTAACGAGCCGGTCACCCTTTCGTCGGTCGACTCCTTCGTCGACGGCGCGGCTGTCAAGCGCATCGGCGATCTCAACTTCGAGATCATCGAGGCCAACAAGGGTCGACTGCACGCCATGACGGTCAGCGAGGGTGCCGTGTGCACCGAGATGCTCGACCTTTATCAAAACGAGGGCATTATCGCTGAACCTGCTGGAGCCTTGTCGGTCGCGGGGCTCAAGGAGCTCAAGCTCAGCCCCGGCTCTGTGGTCGTGTGTATCATCTCCGGCGGCAACAACGATGTGCTGCGCTACGCGGAGATCATGGAGCGCTCCCTGGTCCACCGAGGACTCAAGCACTACTTCCTGGTCAACTTCCCGCAGGAGCCTGGCCAGCTGCGCACCTTCCTCAACGAGATCTTGGGCCCCGACGACGACGTCACCTTGTTCGAGTATCTCAAGCGCAACAACCGCGAGACCGGCACGGCCTTGGTGGGCCTGCAGCTGGGCAACGCCAAGGACCTGCCGGGACTGCTGGAGCGCATGGACGCCTCCCGCATCGAGTGCCGCCGCCTCGAGCCAGATTCGGTCGAATACAGCTACCTGGTGCGCAACTAAAGCGGGCACTGCTAGGTATCCACAGTGGAGGAAAGCTACTGTCGCCCGAAACAGGGCGTTGAATTCTTCAACGAGATCGAGATCAAGCGCTCGAAGTTCCTGACCTTCATCAAGCGCGCCGAGGACGAAGCCCAGGCGCGGCAGTTTATCGGTGAGCTGAAAAAGCGCTACCCCGACGCCCGCCACCATTGCAGCGCCTTTATCATCCACGTCGAGGAAGCCAACCCCATCGAGCGCTCCAGCGACGACGGGGAGCCCTCCGGCACGGCAGGCACTCCCATGCTCGACGTGCTGCGCGGCTCCGGGTTGCTCGACGTGGTGGCGGTGACGGTGCGCTACTTCGGGGGAATCAAGCTCGGCGCGGGCGGGCTCGTGCACGCCTACTCGGACTCGGTTGCCCAGGGGCTAGAACAGGTCGCATCCGTGACCCGCTCCCGACGAGAGCTCGTCCAGGTTTCCTTCGCTCACGCCGACGCAGGCCGGTTGGAGGCAGAGATTCGTGGACGCGGCTATTTCATTCGCGACGTCGACTACGGCGCCCGGGTTACCTACACAATTGCGGTTGTGCCCGGTACCCGGCCGGAGCTGGAGGCAACCCTCGCCGCGCTGACCTCCGGCGGCGCCCGGGTGATTGATGCCGGGATCGATTGGGTGGAATAGAATCACTTAGCATGACTATGCAGCCACGCCCGAATAACCCAATCGCTCAACGCAAGGCCGACGTACGCCGCTATTCCCGCAATGCCGCAGTCTCTGTGGGAGTGGGCGTTATCGGCGGTGTCGCCCTCTGGGGCCTCACCGGTGGCATCGGCTACCTGATTATCGGCCTGATCGTCGCCGTCGTCGGTGGCTGGACGAACTGGAACAAGGTCCAAAAGATCGTCAATCACAAAGATTATTAAGCCCACTGCCAACCACGAGATTATCAACTTCCATGACCACATCCTCGGCTCGACCTTCCCCTAGCACAGGTGGCATTCAAGGCATCGATGACACGAAGCCGGTGCGCATCGATGCGTGGGTATGGGCGGTGCGACTATTAAAGACTCGCTCCCTCGCAGGCGAGGCGTGCAAGGCAGGGCATGTCAAGCTCAACGGCAAGCCGGTCAAGCCCTCACAGACGGTAGTCCCCGGCGACAGGGTACGGGTGTGGGCCGATCACCGCGAGATCGATGTCGAGGTCACCCGCACCATTCGCAAAAGGGTGGGGGCCGCCATCGCGACGACCTGCTACATCGACCATTCACCGCCACCACCGCCGAAGGAAATACTGTTGTCGATGCCGCGCCGCGACCGTGGCGCTGGGCGGCCGACGAAAAAGGAACGTCGAGAGATCGACCGCCTCCAAGGCAGACGCTAAAAAAGACCTGTTACGCCAGATGCGTAGCAGGTCTAATATATTCCGGTGTCTGTTCAATGAAAACGAGCCCGTCTTATGCGCTCAATCAAGGTCAAACCCACCAGGAGAAAGGAAAAACGGTCGAAATTACAGACCCAGTCCCCACGTAGCCGGAGGGAAGTCGATTCCCAGCGGGCGCAGGTTGTCGGCAATGTATAGCGCCCACACGTGTAGGAAGTCTGCGACCTGCGGGAAGTCAGCCAGGGTGGGGACTTGGATCGAACTCAGCATTATTTCTCCTCAAGGACTCGTTTAAGTGGTTGTCAACCACAACTCCCGCAAGATACCGATACGTCCTCTTGTGACGAGTGGTTGCACCTATAGTTTTTACCCTAATGAAGCGAGAATTTTAAGAAGACCACGCTGATGCGCGCTTGGAGGTACCCACACGTAACTGCCCTGGGAGCGAGGCGAAGGCGCGCACCGGACCTTCGCGCGCCGTGCCCGTGCGGTTTCTTTGATCGGCCATTCACTGCTTGCCGACGCCAAGGGCCTCCAAGCGATGACGCAGCTTGCCTTCACGGGCAGCGGAGCGGGAACCCAGACCTGCGGTGAGGCGAATATGTTCCTCGCCAAATCGCTGCAGGAGGAGATCGTCGACGATGCGAATCTGACCAGGCTTGAAGCGATACTTCATCTTCGCGGTCACTTCGTCGATCGAATCCCCGCGCAGCAACTCACGAAGCTGGCTAACAGTAGTAATCCCGTGGGCATCGAGCAGCTCCTCGAGGAAGGAATAGTCTTCCATGCGCGACTGCGGAAACCGAGAACCAACAATCATCGCGATGATACCTGGAAGCGTCTTCGCGTTAAGCTCCACGTCGTTGGCAGGGCTGGCTTCGGGTTCTTGAATGGCAGCGATTTGATCGAACTGTTGATCAGCCAGCTCGATGAGCCCGGCCGCCAAGGTGAAGGCGCGATCGACCCGCGGATCCAGTGGGCGACCGGAGCGTTTGTAACGGATGTCATGCTCGAATTCGGCCCATGCATGCTGTAAAACGGTGCGGATTTGCACCTCGAATTGCCAGCCTTTATAAGCATTCAGCTCATCGACTCGGTCGTCGACTTCCAAAATGAGGTGGTGGGATCCATAGCCAAAATCACCGGCGATGCGTGTTTGGGCGGCCTTATCCACAGAGCGCCGCACGATGAACTGATCACGCAGAGCCTCGATGATTTCGGGGATTTCAGTGGAATGAAACGTAGTAATCCGAACCCCGATAATGTCGTGGATGTCTGTCCACGGGTTGGCGTAGACGTATTCCCCCTTGGCGTTGCGCTTGGTCGCCTTCGACTTCAAGGAGCGCCATTGTTTCATCCGCGCGCTTACGCGGTCGAAAGTAAGGCCAGCATCAGAAAGGACGGACTCGATCGCCCAATTGAATTCCTCAGCCGCATGAGGATGGGCACGCTCGAACTGGGCGTAGGTATTGTGAAGCTCCCCGAGATTGCGTCCGGACACCAGGCCACCCCTCCTGCTATGTGGGTTATGTAACGACAGCCTCTGCCAGCAAAAAATCAGAGACCTTCAGCTACTAGGTCCTGGAGGCGCCCGTGGCACCGGGTTTCGAGCGTATGGCACGATCCGACCTTCTGTAGCTTACCCAGCTCATTCTAGGCGTTGGAGAGCCCGCCCACCGCTTAGGCTTGTGCAACTGCCTCGAAAGTGCGTGCCCGTTCCGCCACAATCTGCTCATCGGTTCCGGTGGGCCTGCCCTCACCACCGAATAACAAGAATCCCTTGGGGAACCCGGCATGAGCGCGAAAGAGCCAGAATTCTTGATCCCGGCCGTAGGTTTGTTTGAGCCACTCCTCCCACGGTTCCCTCGGGCTATGAGTGGGAATGGCAAAAAGCAAACCAGGTTCAGGCGAAAGGAACATCACCGGTGATTCGAGAACGTGCTGGAAGTGGCTATCTAAGAGTGTGAGGGTGCGCGGATGCGCCAACCACGAAGAGGGGGCCGAGGAAGGGAAACGGAGTTGATGGCCGGGAGTGCGGAGATGCGTGTAGAAGGAAGCAGGCCGATGCTGGAATCCATATCCCTCTGAGGTCCGAATCTCCGCAAGCATCCTACGGGCGGCAAGTTCCCACGCCGCGTGAGCCGAAAGTCCGAGGAATGACAGTTCCTGGTTGCTTAACAGGTGATCATGGAGAAAGAAGTTACACACAAATGCTGGGGAAAGCGACATCCCCGCAGGAGCGGCAGGAAAAGACTCATCGCCCAATTGCGGGCGTAGGAACCAGTCCTGGCGGTTGAGCTGGAGCCGAATATGATTGCGGTGATCATGCGGCATCATTGGTTCATCATCGAGGTGAATCTGAACATAGTCACCTTCCGTGCGGAATCCTTCCCCAAAATCCCGCCTGAAGGGGCTCTTGCCGCCGAAAATCCCCGACGCCTGCGGGCTAGAATTCCTGCGGTGATCCCGTCGCGTACCGCGGAAGAAAACTTCTTCGCCTTGATCGCGGGTGGGGTTGATTTCCATGGGTGTCTCCTTCGCGCCAGTTGGTGTTACAGCCGTGGGGCCATCGAGCTTGATTCTTGTAGTCGAATAGACGAAAGAAACGACCAGCTGGTTCCCTTCCTGCGGCAAGGAGGAAGAATAACAACGCCGCTGGAAGGAAAAGACCTGTTCAAGGTGGGAAACGATGAAAATACGTGCCCGCGATTTAGACAGGCGGGCGCAGTTGGTGGGACCGATGCGCGTCGGCAAGCATCTCCCAACGAACCAAAGGTGACACGAAAGGAGCGAAAACGGGCATCAATGAAGGGGACAGGAAAGGAACATGAGCCTAGAACGGTGGTTCCTCCTGTGCATCGAGGCCGAGGTGATCGAAAAGTTGCTTGGCCGACCACAATGTGATCAGTTGGCCCTTCGCGATCAGTTCCTCGGCACGCTTTTGCTTGCCCGTGACCGAATCCCAGGGGCCGATGACCAGCATGGTCGTCTTCTTTGTCACGCCCTTGGCGATGATGGCACCGCGCTTGGCCATCTCCCGCCACAAGAGCCCCTTGTCGAAGGGGGCGAAGTCGCCGGTGAGCACCACGGTCTGCGCGAAAAGGGCATCGGCGGGGTCGGCGTCGGTATTGGTCTCGGGGATTTCATCAGGTGCTGCGGCCTTCGCCCACCGGCCGGCACTTGAACGCCTAGGAGGCACAGGGTTTTTCGGCTGAGCCTGATCATCTGAGCTCACCATCGCGATGGGGCCTCCCACATTGATATCCAAAGTGGGATCTGGCTGGGAAGCGGCGACAGCCTCGACATCGTTCTTTCTAGGCGTGTTATTGAGGGCAGGTCCCCTAAACACGGGCAGCCGAAGGACCGGGTGGACCTTGCTGGGAGTCAGCTTGCCAAGATTGAGCTTCCAGTGCTCGAAAACGTGGGCGAGTTCGCCGGTAACTTCGTCCCGGCGGGCAAGCTCAACGAGAATGCGGCCGCAGGCCTTGGCGTCGGCAAGCGCGTCGTGATGCTGAAACTCGGAGATCTCCAAGAAACGCGCGACAGTAGGAAGCTTGTGATTGTCAATCGGAAGACTTGCGGCACGGGCTGCAGCAAGCGAACAGCCGAACACAACAGTCGGGGTGTCGATGCCGGCTGCGCGAGTAGCTCGAAAAAGCGCGGTCATATCAAACTGTGCGTTGTGCGCGACCACAGGGAGCTCTCCGACAAAGGCCATGACCTGCGGTAAAACCTCGGCGAAGCTGGGGGAGTCTTTTACCTGATCAGCCGTGATCCCATGGATGGAGACATTGAACTCATCGAATCGCTCGAGCCCCGGTGGTGGCGTGCACAGCCATTCCGCGGTATCGACGATATCGCCATCACGGAATCGAACCACACCAATCTGGCAGATGGATCCCCAATCATCGTTGGCGGTCTCCACGTCTAGTGCCACGAAACTCAGCCCAGGAACCAGCCTCGGCGAAGGAGCGTCCCCACCCAGCAGCGCCTCCATTTGATCGACGAGGCTGCGCTGCTCATTGAGATAGCGAGGGGGGAAGCACACGATGTGAGACGTCCCGTCGTTGTAAGCGATCTCTACTTCACCGGCATCGAAGTTGGTGGCGGGGCGGGAGATCGTAACGCTTGAAATCGTGCCCACGGGAATCTCAGTGACGCGATCACCTAGTGCCCCGGCCAATGCGTGCGGGTACAGGCTTAGCCCCGAGGCAGAAATTGCGATGTCTTTTCCGTGAGCATGAATCAGCGCGGTCATTTGCCCAATTCTAGTCACCGCACGGCCAGAAACAGCCACAGGGCAAGCAGATGGTTAGATGATAAGGCTAAACCCCCCGCAGGAAGGCACACTCATGCCTGCTGCGTGGGGGCGAGCATGCTCGCACGTTCGCGGATGCGCCGTGGAGCTAAACTAAATCTCCTTGGGGGCGGTGTATTCGTCAACGACAACCTTGGGAGCGATTTCTTTTTTCCGCTTTAATGCAACGGGAGGATCGACCTGGCGGAGCAGCATCATCGAGCGGCTAGGGACGGTAATCGTCCCACCGGCATTGATCACCTGCGGATCTTTGGGATAGCCGGTGGACTCCGTGGTGTCCACGATAAGCTTCCAGCTCGCGCCGAGCTGAGCGGGGGGAAGTGTGAACTCGATGTCATCGAAGTGGGCGTTGAACATCAAGAGGAACGAATCATCCACGATGGCGTTGCCGCGGTTGTCCGGCTCGGCGATCGCCTTGCCGTTGAGGTAAACCATCAGCGACTTACCGAACGCAAAGCCCCAGTCATCCTGGGTCATGAGCTTGCCGGAAGGCACGAGCCAGGCGATGTCGCGATCTGCCACATCGTCACCGAGCGGGCCACCGGCGAGGAAGCGGCGCCGTCGGAACACCGGGTGATTCGAACGAATGCGAATGAGACGGCGGGTGAAGTCCACCAGCTCGGAGTTCTTTTCCGCGAGTTCCCAGTCGACCCAGGCGATCGTGTTGTCTTGGCAATAGACGTTGTTATTGCCGTCCTGGGTGCGTGCCATCTCGTCACCGTGCGCGATCATCGGCGTTCCCTGCGACAACAGCAGCGTTGTGAGGAAGTTGCGACGCTGGCGGGCGCGCAGCTCGAGGATCTTCGGATCGGTCGTGGGGCCTTCCACACCACAGTTCCAGGATCGGTTGTGGCTTTCGCCGTCCCTGTTGTCCTCACCGTTGGCCATGTTGTGCTTCTCGTTGTAGCTGACAAGGTCGTTGAGGGTAAACCCATCGTGGGCAGTGACGAAATTGATCGACGCGGTGGGGCGGCGACCATTGTTGGCATACAGATCCGACGAACCCGTCAAACGCGAGGCAAACTCGCCCAAGGTTGACGGCTCACCGCGCCAGAAATCACGCACGGTGTCGCGGTACTTGCCGTTCCACTCCGTCCACAGCGGTGGGAAATTACCCACCTGGTACCCGCCTTCGCCCACATCCCAAGGTTCGGCGATGAGCTTGACCTGCGAGACGACCGGGTCCTGCATGACAAGGTCGAAGAAGGTGGCCAGCTTGTCCACGTCGTGAAGCTCACGAGCCAGGGTGGAGGCCAGGTCGAAGCGGAAGCCATCCACATGCATCTCCGTAACCCAGTAGCGCAAGGAATCCATGATCAGCTGCAGTGGGTGTGGGTCGCGAACATTCAGGGAATTGCCCGTTCCCGTGTAGTCCATGTAGTGGAATTTGTTTCCGTCAACCAGGCGGTAGTAGGCCTCGTTGTCGATGCCGCGGAAGGCGATGGTTGGGCCAAGGTGATTGCCCTCGGCAGTGTGGTTGTACACCACGTCCAAGATGACCTCGATGCCGGCTGCGTGGAAGGCACGAACCATGCCCTTGAATTCGGAAACGGCTCCGCCTGGCTTGCGGGCTGCGGCATAATCAGCCTGGGGCGCGAAAAAGCCGAAGGTGTTGTATCCCCAGTAGTTGCGCAGGCCGAGGTCACGCAGGCGATCGTCCTGCAGGAACTGATGCACCGGCATCAGTTCGATGGCGGTAATGCCCAGTTCCTTGAGGTAGTTGATGATTGCTGGGTGCGCCAGACCGGCGTAGGTGCCACGAAGTTCCTCGGGAACCTCCGGGTGGGTCATGGTCATGCCCTTGACATGGGCCTCATAGATCACGGTTTCGTGATACGGGGTCCGTGGCGGGCGGTCGGAACCCCAATCGAAGAAGGGGTTGACCACGACTGAGAGCATGGTGTGCCCCAGGCTGTCTTCGGTGTTGCGAAGGCTAGGGTCTTCCGGGTGATTGATGTCGTAGCTAAACAGGGACGGGTGACCATCGAAGTCGCCGTCGAAGGCGCGCGCATAGGGGTCTACCAGCAGCTTGTTGGGATCGCAGCGCTTGCCGTTGGCGGGATCATAGGGGCCGTGAACGCGGTATCCGTAGCGCTGCCCTGGGGAGACTCCCGGCAGGTAGCAGTGCCAGATGTGGTGATCGACCTCGTCGAGGACAATGCGTTCTTCCACACCCTCACGATCGATCAAGCAGAGTTCTACCTTCTCAGCGACGTCAGAGAAGATTGCGAAATTGGTGCCGGCGCCATCATAGGTGGACCCCAAAGGGTAGGCAGCCCCGGGCCAGACTTTATGCTTCTGTGCTGAGATTTCGCTCATAAGAGGAAATTCTACCTATAGTCCTCTCGGATTTTGGGATGAGTGGGACAAAGCAGTGCGCCTCACGCGAGCTCATTTCCATCATGGTCGAGGGTAGCTGTGCGCGTGGGAGATGTGCACCCGGTGGAGGCTGTTGTACATCATTGGTCGTCTGCGCAGCTTGCGGGATTAATCGCAGCCTGATGGGCGGGGTCGCGGAAAGGGCAATTCGGGTGGATGAGGCGCGGATGTGTGAGGGCAGCGCAACATTCACAGGGACTGTGAATTAACTTAAGCTTCTCAATACGGGTGTGAAACTGCGTGCTGGCCAGCAGTGGGGGAAGGGACGGGGCGCCATTCCCCATGCTTTCGTAATTTCGCACAGCCCGAAGGTAAGGCTGGGCGACGAATCTCCAAGGACGGACTCAATCAAGCTTCCAGTCGGTGCGATCTTCGTATCTGAGAAGGTAACGGGCGGCTATTTCCGTGCGCCAGCCTCGATGAGCTTGATTCCCTCGAGGAATTGCCGGGTAAAGCCCACCGTCAGTTTCTTGACCTCCTCGCGTGCGCGCGAGTCGTCTTCAGGGTGGGCGGCGAGCACCTTCTGCCTTTCCGTCTGCTCGAGAACCGTGGCTCCCAGCAAGAAATGCAGGGCGGTTGCCGCGGCGATGGGCGCCTGTGGGGAGGCGAGGTTGGCTGCGAGTCGATGCTCGACAGCTTCGCGCAGCTCGACCTCTGATAATGCCGCCGACAGGAGTTCGGCCCCGTCACGGTAGCCGAGCATGATAGCTCTGAGGTTTTCACAATCTCGCATAAACGTTCCCTCCGGAGTGCCACTGAGGCTGATCGAAGTAGCGGGGGAGGCTGCATCACCCTGCGTGAGGAAAGGCGTGAGCATGTGTCGCGCGATAGCGTCAATAAGAGCCTGCTTGTTTTTGAAGTGCCAATACAGTGCGCCCGGTGCCACGTGAAGCTGGGTGGCCAGACGTCGCATCGTCATATCTGCCAGACCGTAAGAATCCAGTATGTTGATACTGGCTTCGATGATGATGTCCTTAGTCAAATGCACGCTTAATAGAGTATCGTTTTTCTCTTCTGCGTCTCCTCATTACGTCCCGTCAATAAACTCTCACAGTTGACCGTGGCGGGTGATGACGCTGCATGGTGAGCAGGCAACTGTACGTCGTCGGCCGTTGGCTGCGGATTCATTTATATGGTTGCGGTTGCGGGTGGGTCCCGTCGTGTCTTGCTTGGCGACGCCAAGGTGCGGCGGCAAATGAGAATAAAAAGGCTTGGCTAGTGTCCCCTCATTCTTTGAAACGTGAAGGCGACTGCATTCCCACACCTATGAGAAAGTGCTGGTGGGACCGTGGCGAGGGGTGTGCGGATTGCGGCGAGATCTCAAACGCGGGGTATTCGACTCATGGAAACGCACAATGGGGTAGGTCGGGTGCCCTCTAATTCGGTGGCATGTGGCAAAGCGCGCGGAGAAAAGCTGTGATCTTTCAAGAAAGGGTAATTGCGGGTGTTACTTATTTTGCTATAGTTACCGACTTGAAGCGGCTTCAAGAGCGGGGAATGCCTGAAAATGAAAAGTAATACGCCCTTCCGGTGCGCGTGGTGCGCTCAGATTGTTTGAATCAAATTGGACGGTCAATCGGAAGCGCCTAATTCATTGGGTGGGAATAATTCATTTTCCCTTGAAGTCGTTTGGCTGCAGAAGACGTGTAAAAGACTTGGTCTTTTGCCGATGAACGCAATATAAAACCAAGATATTCGCCAAAGCGATCATCACAGTGCGGGCACTTACCGGTCCTGCGGCGCTGTGGAAGTGTGAGGAGTAAAGCCCATGTTGAATCCGAAACGACCTAGCAAATGGAAGAAGACGTTGGTAGCTTCCACCGTCATCGCCACCCTTGCACTTTCCGCTTGTGGTTCAAGCGATGAGGAAGACACCGCCGCGGCCGGCTCCTCTGCTACTCCTACCTCCTCGGCAGTGGTGACTTCCGCCGCAGAATCCTCTGCCTTGCAATCCAGCGCTGCCGATGCCACCGATGTTTCTTCTGATGCCGCAGCCCCAGAGGCAGAGGCAGAGGCAGAGGCTGCTGCGGTAGACCCGGCTGTGGATCCGGCAGCTGCTCTGGAGCAGGCTCAGATCGCCGTCACTGAGCTCCAACCTGTTCAGGGGCAACCCGCTTCCGACGCTGATGCCGCCGCAATCACCTCGCTGGTGACAAACATCAACAACGAGACCACCTTGCGTGGCTATATTGCATACGTGCCTAACCGCACCTGCTCTCGCGTAATCGAGGCCAACGGCGGCCAGGCTGCCCTTGACTTCAGCGTGATCCCGGATGCGCCGCTGAGCACGATTCCGGAGGCCGCAGATTCCCACGTTGATGGTGTCAGCGACATCGTTATCAACGGCAACACCGCGTCGGCAACCGTTACGGCAACTTCCAACGGCCAGACCACCACTGGTACCCAGCGCTTCCTCAATGAAGGCGGCAACTGGCTGTTCTGCGACGACCAGGGATAGTACGTTCACACGGCCCCAGTGATTTCACGCTGCGGTTTTTATGAAACCCCATCTCCTCTCCTTTTTCGCATCGCTGAAACTTCGAGGAGGTGGGGTTCGCAAATTCTCGGACCAAACACAATCCATAGGGCCTCACATTGCCAGCGGCTGTTGAGTGCAGGGCAGACTAAACAACGACACACACACCCGCGAGTGGTCTGTGGAAACAAAAACAGTGCGCGACCGACATAAGTGGGATCTGGTCAAGTACTGAAAATGTTGACTAAAGGTGTACCCGCATAGGTTGCCAATTCCACAGGTGAGGCTGACGGAGGCGAGGTGTGGTTTTACCCCTACTCGACTCCGCCTTCATCCATCCCTACATAAGCCTGTACTAGACAGCGTGTGCGCACATCACACCTGGTGCCAAGGCTATGTTGGCTGTGTTCTATTTTGTTCTTCTATGTCCTTCTATGGGGTGGGGGAGTCCTGCCATCGCTACCGGCCAGGCAACGGCTGCGGTTCGTGGACGGTGGGCGTCGGCAAGTATCAAGGCACCGTGCTTCTAGCGTGCCCATGAGTGTGTCACTGCGTGCACACCGCATCAGAGCGGGGAGGGTGGGATCGGGGGGATGGGGGCGAGTAATCTAGTCAAGCGCGAGCCAACGATGCTTGAAAGCGGTTCCTGCGCGGGTTACTGGCGCGGCCTTGGGCGCTCACGGTGTTCGTTGCGCTAGTGGTTTCATGGGTTTCTGCAGGTTTGCGAACTCCGTGCGTGGGTTCGTAACAGGCTTACTCACGATTGCCGGCTCGGCAACAATGGATGAAAGGAAGCACCGCCACGATGGCTGATGCGAGAGAATCGTCGACGACACGGCGCTTCACTGTGGGACCACGGGTTGGCGCCTACGCCGGGGTTGTGGCCGGAGTGTTGCTCAGCTTTATCCTCGGCGGCGCGCTGTGGGGGCTTGTGCGCCCTGGCTATACCGCAACCGTTGTCGAGGACTCCCAAGTCGAATTGGGTACGGAAGTCAACGTGGAATTTACTGCATTCTTCTGGTACGTGCTGATCTGCGCCCTCCTCGGTGGTGCCGCCGCCGTCATTGCCTACACGCGCTCACCGCGCACGCGCGGGGTGGGGATGCTGCTGTGGGTTACTGTGTGGGCGCTGATCGGCGCGCAATGCTTCATGATGGTCGGGGAGTTTATTACCGACCTTGTTCATGGGATCGATGATCCGGATGCCCTCGGCGTTGGCGACGTCATCACCTATGTGCCGTATTTCAGTTCCGGTATCGCAGCGGATTGCGTCGGCGGCTTCTGGGCCTCGATCATGTACTGGGCGCTCTTGGTCTCTGGGGGTGATGCAGCAGCCTTCCAAGAAGGCCGTGGTCATTGCCGCGGGGTGAGCGCGCACGAAGGAACGGACGAAGGGGATGGAGCCAGCGAGCTTGAGCTGCAGGGAAAACCGGGCGCGTAGGTCTATTCGGGCCAGTCGACGGCTGGGGTGCCCGAGATCTCGCGGGAGAGGTGGTCGATGCACTTGAGGATGTGGTGGACCGCCAAAGAGAGATTATGGAGGAGCTGAACGTCATTCAAGCCAGCGCCGGTGTCGCACACATACTCCACTCGTAACTGAAGGCCCTGCTCGTCTTGAGTGCAAAACGCCTTCGTGGTGATGTGGTCCTCGTTCCACTCGTTACACACCAAGAAGCAGCGCATGAAGTCGCGCTCGGCATCGAGGTCGCTATCCCAATGGCCCTTGACGAGCAGGGAAGGGCTAGACTCGATGAAAAAACCAATGAGAATTGAGTTGACCCACGCGAGGAGGGCGACATCATCGCCCTGGGTCTTGGAAATACCCAGCTCGCCCAGGCTCGTGCGCACCCGTTCCAGATCAACAGGTTCCGGGGTGGAATCGTCGATAAGCGCATCGACATCATCGAAAGTGGATTTCCTGCTGTGGCGTGGTTGGGTAAGCTCAGGGAACCTTTCGCCGAAAAGATCCGACGCCAGCGCGGAAGCATCGGCGGTTATCTGCAAGAACGCACACACCTGATCGAAGCTAGCGCCACGGTCGACAGCAAGGGTGGAGCGAAAGTTGACGCGGATCGAACCGTCATCGTCGATATGCAACACGGCCGCCGGATTCACGCGCTGACCATTCCAATCGGCGATGAGCTCTGCGACCGAATTGACCATGCTCAGATCCACCCGGCCGGTCATGGTGGCATCGACGCACAAGACGCGGGCGAAATCGTCCTCAAATCGAATGAGGAGATCATGATTCGGCCACGGCACTTCGATGCGATCGGAGACCGCGCCCATCGTGATATCGAAGTGGAAGCCAAGCTCCTCCAGGCAGCGAATGATCATGCCCTGATCCACGAACTCGGGGGTTTGAGTTCGCTTGGGCTCGTCGACTGCCATAGAAGAAGTCCTCCGGTGCGATGCGTAAACTATGACACACACGAAAAAGCGTGCGCGCTTGTGGTTTCAGGAAGCAATTGTAAGTGCCAAGTTGTAGCGCTGGGGCAAGTTTCGTAAATACACACGCTATTCAAAGCCGGCTCCTGCTTTCTTGGGGGAGGTAAGCACACCCGCTAGTGGGGTAGAATCCCTTACGATTCCTGGGTGCTTTTCAAGGCAATTAGTTGGTGATATCAGGCCTCCGCATCCAGTACACAGGGCTACATAGGGGGCGTAAAAACACTCCGGGGCTACTCACATCACTCCGATTACATTCACACCACTCATTGCTCGTCACAACCCTAGCCGGCAACAAAACAACCACGAAGCATAAAAAGCCACACCACCCGCGTGCGGTGCTAAGTGGAATGCGCCGGGGAAATTCACTAGCCACAAGGCGCCGAATGGGGGATAGAAAACACCCGCCGGATACACCTGTTTTGGGAGTCGAAGGCTGCGGGGGAGCTGGGCCAAAATATACTGTGAAAAAGTCTTCATGTGGACAGGCGGCGGCACGCGTGGACACGGTTAGCTCAGAACCTAGCTCAGGTGTTACTTGATACACCTACGCGAAGGTTTCCGGTATCAGAGCTACGCCTTCGTTGTAGCACAGTGTCGTCACTAAACTACGAGACGTCACCAGCGCCGATGCGTCCACGCGTTGACCAACGGCAAACACACAAGATAAATAAAGGAAACAGCGAGCAATGTTGAACATCATCGATCTGCGGGGCCGTCGGCCGTCGACAAGCGAACTGCGCCGTGCGCTGCCGCGCGGTGGTACCGACATTCAGGCGGTGCTGCCGGTCGTGGCGCCACTCGTTGAGGATGTGCGCGTCAACGGTGCCAAGGCCGCCTTGGACTACAGTGAGAAGTTCGACAACATCCGCCCCGCCAGCGTCAAGGTGCCCTCAGAGGTCATCGACGCCGCGCTGGCGAGCCTCACTCCGCAGGTGCGCGAAGCGCTCGAGGAATCCATCCAGCGCGTGCGCAAGGTGCACTCGGAGCAGGTTCCAAGCGGGCACACCACCACGTTGGCACCTGGTGGAACCGTGACGGAGAAGTTCCTCGCCGTCGAGCGTGTGGGCCTCTATGTTCCCGGTGGAAACGCTGTGTATCCTTCCTCGGTCATCATGAACGTGGTGCCAGCCCAAGAGGCGGGCGCCTCCACCATGGTCGTGGCCTCCCCGCCGCAAGCGCAATTCGGTGGGTGGCCGCACCCGACCATCCTGGCAGCCTGCTCGTTGCTGGGCGTGGACGAGGTCTGGGCCGTCGGCGGCGGCCAGGCCATCGCGCTTTTGGCATATGGCGATGACGAGGCAGGCTTGGAGCCGGTGGATATGATCACCGGCCCGGGCAACATCTACGTCACTGCGGCCAAGCGCCTCGTGCGTTCGGTGTGCGGCATTGATTCCGAGGCAGGCCCCACCGAGATCGCCATCCTCGCCGACGACACCGCTGACCCGGTATGGGTGGCCTATGACCTCATCAGCCAGGCTGAACACGACGTGATGGCGGCGAGCGTGCTGATTACTGACTCCCCGGAGCTTGCTGAGGCCGTGAACAAAGAGGTCGAGGCCCGGTATGGTGTCACGCTCAACGCCGATCGCGTGGCCGAGGCGCTGCGCGGGCAGCAGTCCGGAATCGTCCTCGTTGACGACCTCGAGATGGGAATTCAGGTGGCCGATGCCTACGCCGCGGAGCATCTAGAGATTCATACCGAAAACTCCCGAGAGGTGGCGGAGCGAATCCGCAATGCTGGCGCCATCTTCGTCGGCGGGTTCTCCCCAGTTCCCCTCGGAGACTACTCGGCAGGCTCCAACCACGTGCTGCCCACCTCCGGTTCGGCACGCTACAGCTCGGGGCTTTCCACCCACACCTTCCTGCGCGCAGTCAACATCATCGAATATGACGAGGCCGCGCTCAAGGAGATCTCGCCGACGATCATCGCGCTTGCCGACGCCGAAAAGCTCCCAGCGCACGGCGAGGCCATCAAGGCTCGCTTCGAGGACCTCACGCCCGAATAAGCACCCTTTTCGTCACACACTTTCACATCAACACCGAAGGTCAGAACTCATCTCATGGCACGAATCACTTTGGCCGACCTCCCGCTTCGCGAAGAACTGCGCGGCGACGAACCTTATGGCGCACCACAATTGGATGTGCCCGTTCGCTTGAACACCAACGAAAATCCTTACCCGCCGTCCGACGCCCTCATCGAGGAACTAGCGCACTGCATCGCCGAGCAGGCCCGCGAGCTCAACCGCTACCCGGAGCGCGACTCCGTGGAGCTGCGCGAGGCGCTGGCCGAGTACATGACCAAGCAAACCGGCGTCGCGCTGACGAAGGACAACCTGTGGGCGGCCAACGGTTCCAACGAGGTGCTCCAGCAGCTGCTGCAGGCCTTCGGCGGCCCGGGACGCAAGGCGCTAGGCTTCCAGCCCAGCTACTCCATGCACCCCATCCTGTCCGCCGGCACCCAGACGGAATTCGTCTCCTGCCCGCGCGATGAAAACTTCCGCATCGACCTCGACGCCGCCAAGGCCGCGATCGCGACCCACCAGCCGGATGTCATCTTCGTGACGACCCCGAATAACCCCACCGGTGATGTCACCGACCTGGCCGTCACTGAGGAGATCATCAAAGCTGCGCCGGGTATCGTCATTGTCGACGAGGCCTACGCGGAGTTCTCCGATTCGCCCTCGGCGGTGTCTTTGATCGACAAGTACCCAGCAAAGCTCGTGGTGTCGCGCACCATGAGTAAGGCCTTCGACTTTGCCGGCGGACGGCTGGGCTACTTCGTCGCCGATCCCGCATTCATTGACGCAGTGATGCTGGTGCGCCTGCCCTATCACCTCTCCGTGCTGTCGCAGACCGCGGCCTTGGTCGCGCTGCGCCACTCCGGCGACACACTGGCCACGGTGGCAACCCTGGTTGCAGAGCGCAAGCGCGTCCAGGCGGAGCTCAAGGCCCTGGGCTTCGAGGTCATCCCCAGCGAATCGAACTTCTTGTTCTTCGGCAACTTCGCCGATCAGCACGATGTCTGGCAGCAGTTCCTTGACGAGGGTGTACTGATCCGTGACGTCGGCGTCAAGGGGCACCTGCGCGTCACCATTGGCCTGCCGGAGGAAAACGATGCCTTCCTTGCCGCCGCGACCACGATTATCGCAAAGCTGTAGGCACAAAGGCGCCCAGCCTCCTACCTCTTCTCAAACCTTTAGCCTTCACCACAGCAAGGAGAATCCCCCATGACCGAACGCATCGGCACCGTCCACCGCACGACCAGTGAGTCTGACATCGAGGTCAGCATCAACCTGGACGGAACGGGCAAGGTGGACATCAGCACGGGTGTGCCGTTCTTCGACCACATGCTCACCGCCCTCGGTGTGCACGGCGCTTTCGACCTCCGCGTGAGCGCCAAGGGAGATACCCACCTCGACGCCCACCACACGGTCGAGGACACCGCCATCGTCCTTGGGCAGGCTATCGCGGAGGCAGTGGGCGACAAGCGAGGCATCAAGCGCTTTGGGTCTTTCCTGCTTCCCATGGATGAAACCTTGGTGGAGGCTGTCGTGGACTTTTCCGGCCGCCCCTACTTTGTGATGAATGGCGAGCCTGAGTACATGGTGCATTCGATCATCGGCGGGCACTACGCCACCGTGATCAACCACCATTTCTTCGAGACGCTGGCGATTCATTCGCGCACGACCCTGCACGTCAACTGCCGTTACGGGCGCGATCCGCACCACATCACGGAGGCTGAGTTCAAGGCGGTAGCCCGTGCGATGCGCGAGGCCGTATCCTCCGACGATCGCCTCACCGGCATCCCGTCCACCAAGGGAGCACTGTAAAGATGCCGATCCCACTCGCCGCGGAGCAGTCGACCGGCTCCTACCTCGTGGTCTACATCCTGTTCATGATCGCGGGGTTGCTGGTTGGCGGTTGTTGGACAACCTACAAGAATGACCATAAAATTCTTGCTTTTGTCCTCGGTGCCTGCGCTTTGGTTGCCGTGCTTGGCGCTATCTTGTGGGCTGTTGGTATCTTCCAATAGTGTGTTTTTGCTTTCCGACGTCTACAGTGCCCGCCTCCCAGCCTGACAAGCTCTGGGGGCGGATTTTATGAGTAGCCCATCACAACCCACCGCCGCGAGCGGGCAGGCCCTGCTGACCATTCCCGGCCTCGGCTGGCTGCTGGCCGCCGTTGCGCTTGCCTTCGCAGCTTTTTCCATCATGCTGCCGATCGCACCTTTGGCTGTCCTCGATGCCGGTGGATCCAAGGTGGTGGCAGGAGTGGCTACGACCGCGTTTATGGTTGTCACCGTGCTCACGCAGTTGGCCACCGCCACGTTGATCAGCCGCTTTGGCTATCGCCGCGTCATGCTCGTGGCCACCGCCTTCTTGTCGATGCCGGCGCTCATCCAGGTTTTCGTCACCGATCCGTGGGGGATCGTTGCGATCTCGGCCCTGCGTGGCATCGGTTTTGGAACCGTGTGCGTTACCCAATACGCCCTCGTGGCCAAGCTGGTCCCAGAGGGAATGTTCGGCAGGGCCTCTGGTGCGATTGGGGTCGCGGCGGGGTTCGCACAGATGGCCACGCTGCCGCTCGGAGTCATTGTTATCACCACCGCCGCCGGGTTCCATGGCGCCTACCTTATTACGGCGATCGTCGGCCTTGCGGGTCTAGCTGTGTGCTTCTTCGTCCCCGAGCCCGCACAAACCCGGCGCGCACCGCAAACGCGTACGCGGGAAGAACCAACCAGCCAGCCCGGGCAGCAGAAAGAACGGGACCATAGGGGAGGACTCATCAAACTCTTTGCCCTCCCGGCCTGTGCGTTGGCGAGTGTTTCCATGAGCTACGGTGCCATCTCGAGCTTCTTGCCCGATACCGCCGCCGCCATGGATCCCACCGTCGGGGCGATGTTGGCCGGCATCATGCTGTCGGTCATCGGTGGCGCGCAGATGGTCGCTCGGTACGCTGCGGGGGTCATCGCTGATCGTGGACAAAAGGCGGGCGTGCTGTTGCCACCCGGGCTCATCCTCACCGCAATGGGTATGGCTGGCATTGGCCTCGTCGTGGCTGTGAATGGCTCGGTGTGGTGGTTTTTGGCGCTGGTGTTAGTGTTTGGCATCGGATTTGGTGTGGTGCAAAACGAGACCATGCTGGTGATGTTTGCTCGCGGCCACAAAGAACGCATCGCGCAGGCGTCGACGGCGTGGAATGTGTCCTTCGATTCAGGCACGGGGTTGGGGTCGGTGTTGTTCGGCGCGGTTGCGACCATCGCTTCGACCAGCGGTGCCTACTACGTGGCGGGCGTGGTTATCCTTGCGGCCACGGTGGCAGTGATTATCGACGCGCGAGTAGGTGGACACCGCAATACAACCGGGTAGGTAGACACCGCAAAAACGATATGGTCGGTGTGGCGGAAGCCCTGCAGCGAGGCATGGCTTTAAGGCGGAGGCACTGTGACAGTGCACAGCGTTTGCGTTGACTCAACAGCACAGGCCTTCTGGTTCTGCTAATCGGCAGATGCCTGAGGGCCAAGCAGGCACCTTTCCTGTAGGCCGTGGCGTGCCACGGTGCGCGCCGACGATGGTCCTGCTGCCCAAGGATGGGGCAGATACTCCCCGTGCGCAGGCGGGAGCAACAAAGGGACCCGGGACCTCGCCGTCTCGTTTGTCCTGTGAGGAGGCAAGCACCCCCCGAAACTACAGGGTTGTTTTGGCGGTGCTCTAAAATGAGCCACCATGAAGACAGTGGCACTGCTTGACTATGGCTCCGGTAATCTCCGCTCCGCACACAGAGCGCTCGAAAGGGTCGGCGCCAGCGTAACGGTAACCTCGGATCCCAAAGAGGTTCTTGCCGCTGATGGGCTCCTTGTCCCCGGTGTGGGTGCTTTCGCTGCCTGCATGGAGGGCTTGAAGAAAATCAAGGGCGACCGCATGATCGGCGAGCGGCTGGCAGGCGGGCGCCCGGTGATGGGCATCTGCGTCGGCATGCAAATCATGTTCGAACACGGCGTGGAACACGGCATCGCCGCCAATGGGTGTGGGCAGTGGCCGGGAACCGTCGAAAAGCTGCAGGCATCCGTGCTGCCGCACATGGGGTGGAACACGGTGCAGGCAGCCGAAGGAAGCGAGCTTTTCGCGGGGCTCGATCCGCAGACCCGCTTCTATTTCGTCCACTCCTACGGTGTGCGCCAGTGGGAATTCGAGCCGGATGGCCTCACCGAGGCCCCAAAGGTGACGTGGGCAACCCACGAGGACGACCGCTTCGTCGCAGCGATTGAAAACGGCCCGCTGTGGGCAACACAGTTCCACCCGGAAAAGTCTGGCGACGCCGGGGCACACCTGCTGGAAAACTGGCTGCGCCAGCTCTAAAGATACAATTCGCGCACGGGAGCGATATTCGCCAACCGATCCCGCGCCCCTTTACTAGACTGGATAACCATGACCTTTACTCTTCTTCCCGCAGTCGACGTCGTAGGCGGCCAGGCCGTGCGCCTTAACAAAGGCGAGGCAGGCACCGAAAAATCCTACGGCAGCCCGCTGGAATCCGCGCTGAACTGGCAGTCCCAAGGGGCGCAGTGGCTTCACTTCGTCGACCTCGATGCTGCCTTCGGTAGGGGCTCGAACCACGAGATGATGGCTGAGGTTATCGGCAAGCTCGACATCGCGGTGGAACTGACCGGTGGTATCCGTGACGATGAGTCCCTCGAGCGTGCTTTGGCAACGGGAGCCAAGCGCGTCAATATCGGCACCGCGGCCTTGCAGAAGCCGGAGTGGATTGAGAAGGTGCTCGGCGAGTACGGCGATAAGGTTGCCGTCGACATCGCGGTCAAGGAGATAGACGGCGAGTGGCGAACCCGTGGCAACGGGTGGGTCTCTGATGGCGGCGATCTGTGGGAGGTCCTCGAGCGATTGGACGCCCAGGGGTGCGCCCGTTTTGTGGTGACCGACGTCTCCAAGGACGGAACGTTGGAGGGACCCAACGTGGATCTGCTGCGAGACGTTTCTGCAGCCACTGATGCTTTCATCGTCGCCTCCGGTGGTATTTCTTCCATCGACGACATCGTGGCGATTGCCAAGTATGCCGACGAAGGCATCGACTCCGCCATTATCGGCAAGGCCCTGTATGAGGGGCGTTTCACTCTCGCAGAGGCACTCGCCGCACTATGAATGATCTGCGCGAGCTCTACCACATTGGCGAGGCGGTCCTCGATACCGCCGAGGAGATGTTCCTGCAAGGCCTAGGCGCTGATCCGACACATTTTAAGAAGCCGGGAGACTTCGCCACGGAGATCGACCTATCGATCGAGCGTTACCTGCGCCAGACGTTGAGCTCGCTCACGGGTATTCCCGTGTTCGGTGAGGAGTACGGCGGTGACGACGGACCCCCGCAGTGGGTGGTTGACCCGGTTGACGGCACGGCCAACTTCGCCGCCGGCAATCCCATGTGTTGCGTATTGTTGAGCCTCGTGGTGGATAACGAGCCCGTTATCGGCTTGACTTCGGTGCCGGTGACCAGGCAGCGCTTTGGCGCGTTCAAGGGCTCGCCGCTTTTTGTCAACGGCCGTGCGCAGGCCCCTTTAAAGGATCGTCCCTCCATGGCCGCCCACGTTGGTTTTTCCAGCGTTTCCTCGCCGGCGGAGTCGGGTTTTCCCTCCATGTTGCGGCAGGGCATTCTCGGGGATTTGACTCGTACCTACCTAAGGCCTCGGATTACCGGGTCGGTGGGAATTGACCTCGCCTACACCGCCGCCGGCATTTTCGAGGGGGCGGTGAGCTTTAGCCCCTACCTATGGGATAACGCCGCGGGCGTGGCGCTGGTTCGGGCCGCTGGGGGAGTAGTCACCGACATCGAT
Organism: Corynebacterium sp. SCR221107; assembly: GCF_027886475.1. Classification (NCBI taxonomy): domain Bacteria; kingdom Bacillati; phylum Actinomycetota; class Actinomycetes; order Mycobacteriales; family Corynebacteriaceae; genus Corynebacterium; species Corynebacterium sp. SCR221107. Next base: position 2,004,745 of record NZ_CP115670.1, on the reverse strand, counting down.
GGAAATCCGTGGGAGGTCGGTGGCACCGGGGCGGTGGTTGGTTCCCCCAGAGGGCATGCGACCATCGTTGAGCTCATCCAGAAATATCGACAATCCCATGGGGATTCTTAAGCGCCGGGTCGTGTGGCACCTACCAGTTTCACTGATCCACGCGCCGGCCAGGCGCCCGGGATGCTTTCCGACGTTTCCAATGTTCAGGTAAAAGCAGACGCTAAAGTTTATCGGACATTGCTGAAAAGACAGCGCTCCGATTGGGGAAGCCGCAGGCGAACACCTCAGTTAGGAGTCCTTCAAACCGGTAGGCGACAGCGGGCCGATAGTCAGACAACTGAATAGATGAAGAAAACGTGTCAGTACCCATCCTAGAAACCGACAGAGAAGATATAGAGGAAAGAACAAACATGGCTGTTGCAATTCGCGTCATCCCCTGCCTAGACGTCGATCGTGGGCGTGTGGTCAAGGGCGTGAACTTCGAGGGGCTCAAGGATGCCGGCGATCCGGTTGAGCTTGCGGCCCGCTACGATGCTGAAGGCGCAGACGAGCTGACCTTCCTTGATGTTTCCGCCTCAAAGGATGGGCGTGGCACCATGCTCGACATCGTGCGTCGCACCGCCGAGCAGGTATTCATCCCGTTGACGGTTGGCGGCGGGGTGCGCAGCGAGGAAGATGTCGATCAACTGCTGCGCGCCGGCGCGGACAAGGTGTCCGTGAATACCTCCGCGATCGCGCGCCCGGAGTTGCTGTCCGAGCTGTCCAGGCGTTTCGGAGCCCAGTGCATCGTCTTGTCGGTCGATGCTCGCCGGGTGCCCGAGGGCAATCCGCCGCAGCCGTCGGGCTTCGAGGTCACCACCCACGGTGGTAGCCGCTCTGCCGGAATCGATGCCATCGAATGGGCCAAGAAGGGGGAAGAGCTCGGCGTCGGCGAGATCTTGCTGAACTCCATGGACGGTGATGGTACGAAGGCAGGCTTCGATCTCGAGCTGCTGGAGAAGGTGCGCGCCGCGGTAAGCATCCCGGTGATCGCCTCAGGAGGCGCAGGCAAGGCTGAGCACTTTCCGCCGGCGATCGAGGCTGGAGCCAACGCCGTGTTGGCGGCCTCCATCTTCCACTTCGGGGAGGTCAGCATCCGCGAGGTCAAAGATGCCATCGCCGAGGCAGGCTTCGAGGTTCGCCGCTAAGTCGCATTCGCCGCGTCAATCGAAGCCTCAAACCGATAGGCGTCGGCAAGCATCATGCGGCGAGGGTCAAGAAACGAAACACACAAGACAACGTAAGATTCGATGAGGACATCAATGACCACCCCACACACGCAGGTACCGCACGCGGAATCGGACAACCCGGCCGACTTTGACCTCGACCCGGCGATCGCGCAGCGGGTGAAATTCAACGACAAGGGGCTCGTCCCGGCCATCGTCCAGTCCAACCAGGGTGAGGTGCTGATGATGGCGTGGATGGACTCCCACGCGCTGGCGTACACTCTTGCAAGCAAGCGGGGAACGTATTATTCCCGCTCACGCAGCGAATACTGGATCAAGGGCCTGACCTCCGGCCATGTGCAGGCGGTCACGGGCGTGCAGCTGGACTGTGACGGCGACACGGTGTTGGTCACCGTCGAGCAGACCGGGGGTGCTTGCCACACCGGCAATCGCACCTGCTTCGATGCCGACCGCCTGATGTAGCCTCAAGCCAGTCCCGGTAGCGAAGCGAAAAGATCGATTAGAAAACGTGGCGTAAAAAGAACATGGCAAAGACGAACGTTGTAGCAAGCCTCATGATCGGCGCGGGGGCGGTGGCCTTGTGGGCAGCCTCGCGCATGTCGTGGATCACTGTGACCGCCTTCGATGACAAGTCCGGGGAAAAGACCGTCGATCTCATCGGCTCCCTGTGGTCGACCGAATCGAGCGCGGTAGGCCTCGTCCTTGCGGTCGCCTGCATCGCGGGCGTTGCTTTACGACGCCTCGGGCGCCGTGTTGTAGGCATCATCGCCGCCGTTGCCGCGGCTGGGGCGGCGTGGTCGCCCATGCAGTTGCTGTTTAGCGCGCCCGACGCCTCCCGTGTTCTCGGCTTGCTGAGTTCCGACAACTCCACCTCTCGCTCCGATCAGGGCGCCTTATTGTCTGGCTGGGCGGAGATTTCCACCATGAGCGTGCAGGTGCCCGCGTTGGTTGTGGCGCTGCTGGGCTGTGGTCTTGCCCTGTTCGGCGGCATCATCTTGGCGATGCGTCCGGGGGCTGACACCGCAAAGCGCACGCAATACGAGCGCACGCAGGCCCGTCACGAGCGCGTGCTCGACGATCTTGAGTCGGACCCCGACTCCGGCCGCGTTTTGTGGGATGCCATCGACGCCGATATTGATCCCACCGATCCGGCAGGTCCTGCGGGGCAGGCGCGGCCATTCGGTTCTACGGATTCGCCCCAGCGTTAAGCCTGCCGTGCTCGCGCTTTCCGGGATTGCCTGCCGACGCCTTGTCTGCTGCCACGGTGTGTGCTCGCACTCGCTCTTCCTGCCTGCTGAAATCAATGTTCAGGTGGCAGGGGTGATTGCGGCCGCACCGTGATTTCTTTTCGTCTAGGGGCTACCAGTAATCTCGTGTAGAGAAAAGCCAGACTCCTTGTACACCACCGCGTTATGACAACCGTGGCAAGTCGCTCCACTGAGTAAATGTGTGTGACTTGCTCCGGCCATTGGCTTCGCAAAAAGTGCAAGAGGGGCTGGACAGCAGCCGAAATCCTCGGGGAGTAGCCGCCATGGAGTCGATCTTTGACCAGATCATCGAAGGCGTGATTGAAGACGTCGCTGCGAGGGAGGCTCGTGTCTCATTCAAAGAGATCAAGGCCCGATCCCGCGATTGCGAGCCACCCCGAGACGCCCTCGGCGCGCTGCTGGGACCCGGCTGCGGGATTATCGCAGAGATTAAGCGCGCGGCACCCTCGGGCTTTATCGCCGATATCTCCGATCCAGAGGAGCTGGCCCGCGAATTCGAGGCCGGTGGCGCCCATCTGATCGCCTGCCAGACCGAGAGGCGTCGATTCCACGGTTCCTTGGAAGACATGGCGCGGGTGCGCAGTGCGGTCAGCGTTCCGATCATGATCCGAGACTTCATCGTGGATCCGTATCAAATTCACGAGGCGCGCTGCTACGGTGCCGACGTGATCCCGCTGCGGGTGGCCGCGCTTGATCAGGCCCGCCTCGAGTCGCTGATCGACCGCGTGGAGTCGCTCAACATGACCGCCCTCGTCGAGGTGCGCAACGTGGAGGAGGCAAGCCGCGCCATCGAGGCCCATGCCCGGGTCGTCGGGGTCAACGCCCGCGACTTCACCACGATGACGCTCAATCGCAAGGCTTTTGCCGAAATTGCACCGGGCCTGCCGTCGGAGACGATCCGGGTAGCGCTTTCTGGTGTGCGCAATGCCAAGGAGCTGCTGTCGTATGCAGCAAGCGGTGCCGATGCCGTCGTGATCGGCGAGGAGCTGGTGCGCGCGGCCTCACCACGCGCTTTTACTCGTGCTCTCGTGGCCGCGGGGCAGCACCCTTCCTGCCCGTCCCGCGGCTAGGTGGCGAAGCTGGCTGTGGCTTAAGTCTTGGAACCCTGATCGTCGGCAAGCATGCACGCCGCAGGACAGTCCACCGTGGCGGCACAGGCCGCACACGCGAGATGACGCGGCGAGGCGAACAACAAGCGGCGCCGTGCGAATGCCCGGGAGACGATCGGAGGAAGCGGACCTCGTCGGGGACGCAGGCGCGCGGAGGCAACCGGTCTCGCTGTGACCTGCCTAGGCTAGGGTATTAGAAGCTGCATGCCCGCCCAGGGGACGAGGAAATGGGCGAATACGTACAAGGGACATATAAGGACGGAAAAAGACCCATGACCGAAAGTTTGTTGGCCGCATTTCCCTCGCCACCGCAAGGCGTCTGGCACCTGGGGCCGATCCCGATCCGCGCCTACGCGCTGTGCATCATAGCTGGCATTTTCGCAGCCCTGTGGCTCGGTCGGAAGCGTTACGTGGACCGCGGTGGCAACGGCGATGTGGTGCTAGATGCGGCCATCGTGGCCGTTCCCACCGGCATTATTGGTGGCCGACTCTATCATGTCATCACCGATCACCAGCAGTATTTCTGCAGCGACTGCAATCCGATGGATGTGTTCGCCATCACCAACGGTGGGCTGGGTATCTGGGGTGCGGTTGCCCTAGGCACCTTGAGCGTGTGGGGATATCTGCGTTATAAGGGAATTCCTTTTGCCCCCTTCGCCGATGCCTTGGCTCCCGGGGTCATCCTTGCCCAAGGTATTGGGCGGCTGGGAAATTACTTCAATCAGGAGCTCTACGGCGCGGAGACGACGGTGCCCTGGGCCTTGAAGATCTTCTACCGGGTGACCGCCGATGGCACCTATTCGCCACTGAACGGGCGATCCACCGGCGAGGTGATTGCCACCGTGCATCCGACGTTCTTGTATGAACTCGTATGGAATGTGGCCGTCTGCGTCTTCTTGCTGTGGGCCGACAAACGATGGAACCTCGGCCACGGGCGAGTATTTGCCCTGTATGTTGCCTGTTACACCTTCGGGCGTTTCTTCGTTGAGACGATGCGCACCGATCCAGCCACGATGGTTTTCGGTATGCGCATCAATGAACTCGTTTCCATCGTCGTATGTGCGGTAGCGGTTGCGGTCTTTTTCCTTCTTAAAAAGGGGCGCGAGGCGCCGCAGGAGGTGGCTGGCAGCGCTGCGGTTGGTGACAAGAACGAACGGCCAGCGTCATCGTGACGCCGCGGTAGCCTCTCTTTCAGAGGCAGTGCTTACAGACCTTGAAGGCCTTAAAAGCAATGCCTTAAATAGTGCTTGCCGACGCCCATAGGTTGCTTGTCAGTGGCGGCTTCCCAAGAAGTCCGAATCCAATGTGGTTTTTGCATTAGATTTGCATGTTGAAGCGTGCCCCCTTGGCTTTTTTTAAATTGGAAGGGGAGGGGGCGTTTTTTGTGGAGGTCGAATGCAATTGTTTGCACTGTACCGTTTTATGCAGTCATTTTGGTGGTGATGGCGCCCTTAAGTGAAAATTATGGTTGCCATGTGACGAAGATCGCTTGCGAAAACTAGTGTGGAAAATCTTTGGGAATATGCCCGGTCATGTCTGTTTTTGGCGGTTTTGGCAGCGTGCAAACCGTGGACTTGAAGTGAAAAATTCGCGAACAGACACGACAGAACCTAGCAACCGGGCGGTTGGGCTATTAGGCTGGAGCACATGGAACGTCGCACAAAGATTGTTTGTACTCTTGGTCCCGCTGTCGCCAGTGAGGACGCCATCCTGCGCCTGGTGCAGGACGGCATGAACGTCGCTCGTTTGAACATGTCCCACGGCGAGCACGCCGATCACAAGCAGAACTATGAATGGGTTCGTAAGGCCACCGATAAGACCGGCAAGGCCGTCGGTATCTTGGCAGACCTCCAGGGCCCGAAGATCCGCCTGGGTCGCTTCATCGACGGCGCCACCGAGTGGAAGAACGGCGAGATCGTGCGCATCACCGTCGACGATGTCGAGGGTACACACGACCGCGTGTCTACCACCTACAAGAACCTGGCCAAGGACGCCAAGCCTGGCGATCGCTTGTTGGTCGATGACGGCAAGGTTGCCTTGGTGTGCAAGGAAGTCGACGGCAACGACGTCGTCTGTGAGGTCGTCGAAGGCGGCCCAGTCTCCAACAACAAGGGGGTTTCGTTGCCGGGCATGGACATCTCCGTGCCGGCGCTGTCTGAAAAAGACATCCGCGACCTGCGCTTTGCCCTCAATCTGGGCGTTGACTTCATCGCCTTGTCCTTCGTTCGCTCTCCGCAGGACGTCGAGCTTGTCCACGCAGTCATGGATGAGGAAGGCCGCCGCGTTCCCGTTATTGCAAAGCTGGAGAAGCCAGAGGCCATCGACGCGCTCGAGTCCATCGTCCTCGCCTTCGACGGCATCATGGTTGCCCGCGGTGACCTCGGTGTTGAGGTCGCACTGGAGCAGGTTCCGCTCATGCAAAAGCGTGCCATCCAGATCGCTCGCGAGAACGCCAAGCCGGTCATTGTCGCAACCCAGATGCTCGACTCCATGATCGAGAACTCGCGCCCGACTCGTGCTGAGGCTTCCGACGTGGCCAACGCCGTCCTCGATGGCGCCGATGCAGTCATGCTTTCGGGTGAGACCTCCGTCGGCGTTGACCCGCACAACGTTGTTCGCACTATGTCCCGCATCGTTGCTTTCGCAGAGACCGACGGTCGCATTCCGGAGCTTGCTCACATCCCGCGCACCAAGCGAGGCGTTATCTCCTACTCCGCTCGCGACATCGCTGAGCGCCTCAATGCAAAGGCATTGGTTGCCTTTACATCCTCTGGTGATACCGCCAAGCGCGTTGCTCGCTTGCACTCGCCGCTGCCGTTGCTGGTGTTTACCCCTTCCCAGGCCGTCCGCAGCCAGCTGGCACTGACCTGGGGTGCAGAGACCTTCCTTACCCCTGAGGTCAAGGACACCGACGACATGCTCGCTCAAATCGACAAGCAGTTGCTCGCGATGGAGAACTACTCCCGTGATGACATGATGGTCGTCGTTGCCGGTACCCCTCCGGGAGTCGCAGGCAACACCAACATGATCCACGTCCACCTGCTGGGTGAGGATACTCACGTCTAAGATCATTGAGGCGTAAAAGCTTCGGCCGGTGCCCAAAGGGGCACCGGCCGTTGTGCGTTTCGAAGGGGTGAGAAGGACGATTATCGACGCGTTGATTGGGGGAGTAGAAGGATCCTCCAGGATTCCGGCGCTGGCACACTTGCCGTGATCGCATGGGTTCGTGGGAAGAACTCGAAACGCACGAGGCAGCATTGCCCTGAGGTTATGGAAGCTTTCCTCAGATCGAGCGTTTCCTTTTGCACAGGAAGGTAACTGCCAGTACTGGGGGAGCGAAACAAGCGAGATGCCAATCCCAAGCTTGTGAACCGGCAAAGAGTGCCTCAACGTCGTGAAAGGTGAAGTCAGGGAAAAACAAACCGCCTCCCCACGAAGGGGAGGCGGTGTTGAGCGAGGGTTGCTATCCGCCCGTCACCTAAGACTTAGGAAATGGGGGTCGGCTCCAGCTTCCAGACCTCACGGGCGTAATCGCCGATGGTGCGGTCGGAGGAGAATCGGCCCGACTCGCAGATGTTGACCCAGCACATCCGTGCCCAGGCCAGTCGGTCGGCGTAGTAGTCGGCGGCCATGCGGTCGCGGGTGGCGCGGTAGTCGGCGAAATCGCCGAGCACGTAGTAGACGTCCGGGGTCTCCCAACCGCCGCCGTCGAGCAGCGAGGAGCGCAGGTCGTGGAACATGCCGGTGTTATTGTCCGAGAGGGTGCCATCGACCAGGGCATCGAGCACACGGTTGAGGCCGGGCACGGTCTCATACGCATGCTGTGGATTGTAGTGGGCGCGCAGCTCCGGCAGCTCTTCATTCTTGGCACCGAAGATGTAGGCGTTGTCCTCGCCAACCGAGTCGAGGATCTCCACGTTGGCGCCGTCGAGGGTGCCTAGGGTGAGGGCACCGTTCATCATGAACTTCATGTTGGAGGTGCCCGAGGCCTCCTTGCCGGCGGTGGAGATCTGCTCGGAGACATCGGCGGCCGGGATGATGTGCTCGGCCGGGGAGACGTTGTAGTTTTCCACGAAAACCACGTGCAGGGTCTTGGAGACCTCCGGGTCGTTGTTGATGAGGTCGGCGATGGCGTTGATGAGCTTGATGATCGCCTTCGCGCGCACATAACCTGGGGCGGCCTTGGCACCGAAGATGAAGGTGCGTGGCGGTACGTCGGAAAGCCCCTGCTCCTTGATGCGGAAGTAGAGGTCCAGGATGTAGAGGGCGTTCATCAGCTGGCGCTTGTATTCGTGCAGGCGCTTGATCTGAACGTCGAAGATGGAGTTCGGATCCACCTCGACGCCCTGGCGGGCAAGGATCCAGGCGGTGAAGTCCTCCTTGTTGGCCTGCTTGATGTCGAGCAGCGCCTGCATGACCTCGTCGTCGTTGGCGAACTCGCGCAGCCTCTTGAGCTCGTCGAGGTCGGTGACCCACGCATCGGACTCCGAAAGCTTGGTCAACAGATCGGCCAGGCGCGGGTTGCACATCTTCAGCCAGCGGCGCGGGGTGACACCGTTGGTCTTGTTGTTGAACTTCTCCGGCCAGATGTCATGCCACTGCTTGAGAGTATCGGCTTTGATGATCTCGGTGTGCAGGGCGGCCACGCCGTTGATGGAGTAGCCGGCGTAGCAGGCGATCCAGGCCATGTGGACGTTGCCGTCGTGCACCGGGGACATATAGTTGATCGTGCCCTCGTCGAGGCCCTTGGCGCGCATTTCCTCCCGGAAACGGCGGTCGATCTCGACGGTGATCTCGAAGACGCGGCCGAACAGCTGCTGGAAGATGGAGCAATTCCACTGTTCAAGAGCCTCGGCCAACACGGTGTGGTTGGTGTAGGCGAAGGTGTGCGAGACGATCTCCCAGGCGGCCTCCCAGGTCATGCCGTGCTCGTCGAGCAGCAAACGCATGAGCTCGGGGATGGCCAGCACCGGGTGGGTGTCGTTGAGCTGGATGGAGTTGTAGGTGGCGAAGTCGCTCAAGTCCTCGCCGTGGTGTGCGATGTAGTTGTCGATCATCGCCTGCAGAGAGGCGGAGACGAAGAAGTACTGCTGGCGCACGCGCAGCACCTTGCCGGCGTAGGTGGTGTCGTTCGGGTAGAGCACGCGGCACAGGTCCATGACCCGCTCGCGCTCGACGATGGCGTCGGTGAAACGCTGAGAGTTGAAGGCGTCGTAGTCGAACTCCTCCAGCGGCTCGGCTTTCCAGAGACGCAGGGTGCCCACGTTGTCGGTGCCGTAGCCAGAGATCGGCATGTCATAGGGCACGGCGCGCACGACCATGTCGTCGAAGCGGACGATGCGCTGCTGGGTCTCACGCCGCACGGTAAACGGGTAGCCGTCCTCCTTCCATGCGTCCGGGGACTCATGCTGGAAGCCATCTTTGAACTCCTGGCGGAACAGGCCGTAGCGGTAGAGCAGTCCGTAGCCGGTGACCGGGTAGTCATGGGTCACTGCGGAATCGAGGAAGCATGCTGCCAGGCGTCCCAAGCCTCCGTTGCCGAGCGCGGCATCGTTTTCGGCCTCAAGAATGTCCGAGAGCTCATGCCCATTGGCGCGGACGGCCTCCTCTGCCTCCTCGACGAGTCCCAGGTTGGTGAGGTTGTTCAGCAGCGCGCGTCCCATGAGGAACTCCGCAGAGAAATAGTGCTGCTGGCGGGTGGCGGCGTACGCGTTGGTCGTCTTCTCCCAGTTTTCCGCAAGCCTTTCCATGACGTTGTGGGAAAGGCCGAACCAGAATTTGCGGTCTGTGGCGGTTTCAGGGGAGGTGCCGGAGACTGCGCGGACGTGGCCTCCAACGGTCTCGCGAAGCGATGTCGACTGCGCGGTATCACTCATGTGTGTTCTCCTGGGGTTGGTAGACAAGTACGGGATTAAGCATATAAGGCGAAACCGAAACCATCATCTCCACTAAGGTCGAAAACCACATTTTTGCGTGTTTTTGTGATGTTTTTCTTAGTTTTTGCGCAAATTTACGTCGATTTCATTCTCATTGTCGTGTGCGTCGGTGTCCGCTTAACCGAAAAAGGCGGTCTCCGCTTGCCGCGCATTTTGCTTTCCGACGCCTCCGGTGCGCACGATCAAGCCTCCAGCAACGCAAAATCTCTCGAGACAATATGGTGGAATGAAAGCCATGGGCAATACCTCATCGCCCGCGAACCTGTGTCGACCCCAGAGGCACGAATGCGCGTGGCCATGACGGATCCCATTGGCCATCAAATGTCGGACCCCAATAGCGACAAGGAGCAAAAAGCCTCGTGCCTTTGACACCTTCATTAGCCCCGGTGGAGTTTTTCTATGATCGCGACTGCGGTCTGTGCCAAGCCAGCGCCCAGATCCTAGAAAAGATCACACGGGCGCGCACCATTGCCGCAGGTCCTGACGACGACACCGTGCCTACTATTGTGCGCCACACCATCGACCATGCGGCTATTGCACACAGCGGTTTGCAGTCGTACGTCGGGCACCGGGCGATCGGCGCAGCCCTGCGCGACGGAGGCAAGCACTCGGTGATCAGGCTCGCCGGAAACATCCTTCTCGCGCGGGCATTGGAACCGCTGTGGGCGAAGACGTATGAGTACGTGGCAACGCACCGACATACAATCGGGGCCGCCCTAGGGCTTACTTCGTGCCGGATTGCTGCCTAGTTGGAGCTATCTCTATCTCCCGCGCTTCCCAAATAGGTCAGGACGGCGGTGGCAGCTGCCTTTGTACAGGCGGCGACGGTGGGCTCGAAATCTGGCAGGAACGTGCCCATGTGGTTGACCGGAATGGTGGCCTCGACGTTGTCTGCTGCAACCGCCTTGTCCCACATGGCTCGAGGGGTAGCTCCCACGGTCCAGAATAAATAGGGCGCGCCGAAGGCCTCGGGTAGATTGGGGAAATCCTCGGAGGCCGTCCATGGCTTCGCGGTGGTGGAATCGGCACCGAAGACGGCGTCGAATTGCTCGCGCACGCGGGTGAAGACGTGGGGGTCGTTCGCGGTCAACGGGCCGTGGGCGAAATAGGAGATCTCGGGGGTGACCTGCATGCCACTTGCCGCGCATTCGGCATGGACCACCCGCTCGATGGCGGCATAGAGTTTGTCGCGCGTCTTCAGACTATAGGTGCGACAGTTGAGCACGATGCGACCCTCGCCGGGAATCGTGTTGTTGGAGTGTCCGGCTTGGAGGGTGCCCACGGACACCACCGCGAAATCATCGGGGGCAATCTCGCGGCCGACGATGGCCTGCAGTCGCACGACGATCATCGCCGCCGTCAGGGTCGGGTCGATGGAGTTGTGTGGCATGGAGCCATGCGCCGAGCGGCCGGTGAGACGAATGTCAATCGAATCGCAGGTCGCCATGGCAGCTCCCGGCATCGACATCACGGTGCCCGCCGGCCCTGCGATGATGTGTTGTCCAAAGCACACGTCCGGCTGTGGAATCAACGATGTCAGCCCGTCGCTGACCATCGCGAGCGCACCACCTCCGTTTTCCTCACTGGGCTGGAATAAGGCGATAAACGTCCCGCGCCAGGCATCACGGTGGGTATCGAGGATCTGGCAGGCCCCCAGCAATCCTGTGGTGTGCATGTCATGGCCGCAGGCGTGCATGACGGGGGTAGGAACCTCGTCGACCAGTACCTTCTTATCGGATGCAAATTCGACGCCGGTGGCTTCTAGGACCGGCAGCCCATCGAAGTCGGCGCGCATGAGGGCAACCGGACCGTCGCCATTGCGAAAGACCGCGACGATGCCGTATCCCCCGATACCCGTGGTGACCTCGCAGTCGAAGCGGTCCAACTGTGAGGCGATGAAGGCAGCAGTGTTTTCCTCCCGTCCCGAAAGTTCGGGGTTGCGGTGCATGTGGACATACACCTCGCGCTGCCAAGAAAGGTCACAGGTTTCAGGGGTCAGGTTGGCAAGGAGGTCGGCGATGGTCGATGAGGCAGGCATGACCATTACCTTAGGGAGTCACCTTCGTCATTGACAAAAGTCGACGCACGTATGGGCACTGATGAGCCCGAAACCCGCTAACCGTTAGGCGTTGGCGAGCTTGATGCCGAGGACCCCACCGAGCAAGCGGGCACGGGCAACCGCCGCGGATGGCACGTGCCCGCAGCGCACCGGAAGAACACGGTGTTTTCAACGGGTGCTGGGTGCGAATGGACAGCGCCTATTAGAGGAACGGATTGTACTTAAGGGAATTGCGCTTGACCTCGCACTCGGTGGCGATGCGCAGGGTATCGGCGATAAGCCCCGCGTCGCGGAGCTTGTACATTGTGCTCACGATGCGGTCGCGGATATTCCATGGTGACAGTGTGTTCAGGTAGATCTTGGTGCCACCCTCGAATCCTGCGAGGTTGGACACGCGCCACTTGAGCATGATGCGCCACGGCATGGGCATGTCCAAGTCGGCTGGCTTGTGGTGCCACTCTTCGTTGCATGGCACGTCCGGGCCGGTGGCGGCGTGGGCGGCGTGAACCAGATCGCTCATGCCGCGAATCTCCTCAGGCGTCTGCTTCCACGGCTCGGCGGTCGGCGACTTGGAGAAGATTTCCAAGGTGGGGTAGCGGTGACCGAATCCTGCAAACAGCACCGCGTGGTCGTTTTCGGCGATGATGAGGTTGTGCGAGGCGGCGTAGTCTACCGCCCATTCGTTGTACATGTTCGGGTTGCTGCGCAGCCGCGCAATTTCCATTTCGGCCTGCACCCCGCGCTCGTCGATGGCCACGAGCTGCTTGTGCAGATGGTCGAAGCTGGCGCCTGCTGGTTTGAGCCAATTCTGAAACACCGCCACGTAGGGGGCGTAGCGGTTGCGCTGGTAGAGGTCGTGCATCGAGTCGATGGTAAAGGCCATGAGTGCCTCGTGTTCGGCGACGCTGAGGGTGCCGGAGCTTGCTAACTGGTCCGAAGTCGTAGCGCCCGGGGTGTAGTGGCGTGCACCGATGATGAGGTCGTGGCCGCCGGCGAAAAATGCGGTCGCACCCGCCAGCAGCACCTCCTCGGCCCCGTTCGGGTCTAGGCCGGCGGCCGTGCGCTTGGTACGTACGGTGTTGATGACGTGCGCGCGTCCCTGCGGACTTGCCAGGTAGGCGTCCATCCACTCGCTGGTGATCGCGTCGGGCTGATAGCCGTAGTTGGCCTCCCAGTACTCAAAAGTGACGATCTCGAACAGGTTGGATACCCGCCGGAATTCATAGCCGGTGACCTGCTGCTCGATGGTTTGCCTGCGGGCGAGCACGTAGTCGTCGGTAAGCGAATCGGCCTCGATGCCTGCGGCCTCGGCCACGCTGCGTGCGATCACCCGCGCCTTTTCCGGCGGCGTTTCTAGGTTGCGGTCGCTGCAAAAAGCACAGGCTGCCGCGTGGTCAGCGTCATTGAGCTTGACGACGTTAACCGCAGGCTTGGACAAAGGCCTATTTCCGCGCCCGGGCACTGTCCAGACTTGGGTGCCGGAAAAGGGATTGACCTGCTTGACAGTGCCGTCGGCCATCGTCAGGATCGGGGTGGGGCGCGTGAAGATAGGGGAGCTCATAACTTTTAAGGTTATTAGCTACTCTGTGAACATGCCTACTGTTACGCCCATTGATGCTTCTATTTACTTTGTCTGCCTGATCGATAAGGAGCATGCGATAGGACTTCCCGCGCGCTTCGAGGAGCTTGCGAAGCTTCTTATCCGCGACGGCAAAATCTCAAACGCGCACGTCACTCACAACCCGCAGCCGTCGATCGAGCCGGTTGTGGAGGCGCAGCTGCGCCTGACTTACACCACCGAACGTGAGCACGACGTCGATGAAGTAGCCGAATTCACAAGTGGGCTTTCACCCCACGGTTACCTCATTAGGGTTGAGGGCGTTACTGGTTCCGTCAACGATCTCGCGATGTTGTTCTCCCGCATTCTCACCCCCGCAGCCACCCTCCCGGCGGATGGGGTGGCGCTGGAAAAGGAAACCGCTTTCGAGCAGCCGGCGATCTTCCCCTGGACGGTGCAGATCGCTCGCGGCTAAGTAAAAGGCGTGTGGGTTGCTAGGGGCGAAACTCTTTCAAATTCCCGCGTCCTAGCTCACGGCGGGTTCGAAACGATCGACAACCACCTGTGCGATCCGATAGCCCGCGTCGACAAGCTGGGCGCGCACGTCGGCAGCGTCGATAAGCTCCACGACCTCAGCTCCTTCGGGCACGCTTGCATCCTCGCCAACTTGGCCTGCGGCAATGAAAACGCCGACACCGGCGTCGGTGCCACCACAGTTACGGACCTGCGCAGCCATATCCACCAAGGTGCCCACCACCTTGCCTCCCAGCGACTGGCCATCAAAACGACCCTCCCCGGTGATGAGCACGTCGGCGCGTCCCAGTGCTTCGGCAAGCCCCGTCGAATCCGCAACCACACGCGCGCCGGGGAGCAGATGAACGTGGGAATCGTCGCCGTGCAACAGGCGCGAGAGCCATGTGATCCCCACCGGGATGGCTCCGGCAGCCCCCATGCCTGCCACGGTGGGGTCGATTTCAAGTACCCGGGCATAGGTGGCGATGGCCTGCTCTAATTGCTCAACTTCCTCGTCGCTGGCGCCCTTTTGCGGTGCGAAAACCCGCGCGGTGCCGCGCTCGCCAATGGCGGGATTGGTGACGTCGGAAAGCAACACCCACTCAAGTGCGGCTGCCGGAATATTAAGCTGTGCGGTGTCCACGCTGGCGATGCGCCTGAGTTCGCCACCCCCCGGGCGCAGCGGCAGGCCGGCATCGTCGAGGGGCTGCGCGCCGAGCGCGCATAAAATGCCGGTGGCTCCATCGGTGGTCGCGGAGCCTCCCAGGCCTAAGACGATGCGGGTGGCGCCGCGGGTTTGCGCGTCGGCGATGAGCACACCGGTGCCGTATGTGTCCGCCTTCAGCGCCGTGGGGGCATCGGCAACCGCGGGAAGGCCGCTGGCCGCGGCAACGTCGATGTACGCGGTGGCGGTGGATGGATCAAAGACATAGCTTGCCTCGGTGAGTCGTCCGATCGCATCTGTCGTGGGTAGCGTGATCTTCTGTCCCTCAAAAACGGAAGCGGTGCCCTCGCCGCCGTCGGCCATGGGGAAAACCTCAACCGAGAACTGCCCGGCAACCCCGCGTTCCTCTAAGGCCTTCATCACACCCTCGAAAAGGTAGCCCCCGGCTTGTGGGGAAGAGGCCGTTGATTTGAAGGAATCCGGGGCGATGACAATGCGGTGCGCAGCGTCGTTTTCGGGGGTTGCGTTCACGGGTCTGGCTCCTGGTCGGCAATGGGCGAGATGATGACGTGAAAGAAATTGTAGCGGGGGTGGGTGAAACGACCGCGCCGGTGGGTGCCACCTCCAAGAGGGAAGGTGGGAAAACGAGGGAGCAACCTCGTGAAGAAACGGTGCTGCGTGGGGCAGGTGGGCGTCGGTAAGCACTAGGCGCATGATGGAAAACTCAAAATAGGTAACACCGGTTGTCGGTGCAGTAACGGCGGCACAAGGTTGAATTAGTGAGGCAGTGCGAGCGACTGCTTAATGGGAAGGCATGCTGCTAAGAGACAAACACCACAACAACGGTTTTGTGCAGCTCAGGGTCTATGGCGGGGGTAGTTTTCCCATGATTCGAGATGTAATTGTCCAAGTTTTGGGAAAAAGGTTTCTCGGAATTCAGATTGAGCGAGTAACCTGCCTTATGCCGAGATTATCTATTTAGTAATAGTTAGGAATTTTTTTCTCGACTATTTCCCGCTGCAGCATTCCTGTGGTTTCACGATCTGGGATTGTACGTGAGCCCCATGAAGATGCAGCGGGTCCTTGTGCGCGCTACTCGTGGCGCCGGGGCGGTGTTACGCCCCACAGTGAGGTAGATAATCCGCGAACGATCGTTTAGTGCCAATAGGAAGGGTGCACATGTCAATCGAAGAAAAGGTCGCTGGCTACTACGACATGGTTCTTCAGCGCAACGCTGGCGAGCCCGAGTTCCACCAGGCAGTCGCAGAGGTCCTGGACTCCCTGAAGATCGTCTTGGAAAAGGACAGCCACTACGCTGACCAGGGGCTCATCCAGCGTTTGTGTGAGCCGGAGCGTCAGCTGATCTTCCGCGTGCCGTGGGTCGACGACAACGGTGTCGTTCAGGTTAACCGTGGTTTCCGCGTTCAGTTCAACTCTGCGCTTGGCCCCTACAAGGGTGGCCTGCGTTTCCACCCGTCCGTGAACCTGGGCATCATCAAGTTCCTGGGCTTCGAGCAGATCTTTAAGAACTCCCTGACCGGCCTGCCCATCGGTGGCGGCAAGGGTGGCTCCGACTTCGACCCGAAGGGCAAGTCGGATGCCGAAATCATGCGTTTCTGCCAGTCCTTCATGACAGAGCTGCACCGCCACATCGGCCAGTACCGCGACGTTCCTGCCGGCGACATCGGCGTCGGTGGCCGCGAGATCGGCTACCTGTTCGGCCAGTACCGTCGCCTTGCTAACCAGCACGAGTCCGGCGTTCTGACCGGCAAGGGTCTTTCTTGGGGTGGCTCGCTGGTGCGCACCGAGGCCACCGGCTATGGCCTGGTCTACTTCGCCCACGAGATGCTTACTCACCACGGTGCTTCCTTCGAAGGCGCCAAGGTTATCGTCTCCGGATCCGGTAACGTTGCCATCTACGCCATCGAAAAGGCCCAGGAGCTGGGTGCCACCGTCATCGCCTTCTCCGATTCCTCCGGATGGGTGTCCACCCCGAACGGTGTCGATGTGGCAAAGCTCAAGGAAATCAAGGAAGTTCGCCGCGAGCGCGTGTCCGCCTACGTCGCAGAGGTTGAGGGCGCCGAGCTGCACACTGAGGGCTCCATCTGGTCCCTGCCGTGTGACGTTGCTCTTCCTTGTGCCACCCAGAACGAGCTTGACGGCGACGACGCACGTACGCTGGCCGCCAATGGCTGCAAGTTTGTTGCCGAGGGTGCCAACATGCCTTCCACCTCCGAGGCTATCGAAGTCTTCCGCGAAAAGGGAATCCACTTCGCACCGGGCAAGGCCTCCAACGCCGGTGGCGTTGCCACCTCCGCACTGGAGATGCAGCAGAACGCTTCCCGTGACTCCTGGTCCTTCGAGTACACCGACCAGCGCCTGCACGAGATCATGCGCAACATCTTCAAGACCTGTGAGGCTACCGCTCGCGAGTACGGTCGTGAGGGCGACTACGTGGTCGGCGCCAACATCGCCGGCTTCAAGAAGGTTGCCGACGCCATGCTGGCGCAGGGAATCATCTAAGAATAGGAGATTGTTTCCTTAGGCAGTATTCCTTGTGAAGCATTCATCCTGCACCGTCATTTGGTGCAGGATGAATACTTCTTTGCTGTCTGCTCAAAGGACTTGGCGACGGGTGACGGTGGTGCCAGCCTAGGTAGTTGGTCGTTGCAGCAGCTCATACCCGTTGGTGTTCCTCGGGGCTAGCAGCGTCATCATTGCAGGTCATCATGTACGATTGACTGCATGTACCGAGTCTTCGAAGCCCTTGATGAACTAGTTACTATCGTGGATCAGGCGTATGGCGTGCCCATGACCTCTAATTGCATGGTGCCACGCGCCGATATGTTGGCGATCTTGGACGATCTGCGTAACGCCTTGCCGATGGAGCTCGATGATGCTCAGGACGTGCTCGATAAGCAGGCAGAGATGTTGCGCGGTGCCGAGGATCGCGCGAACGAGATCGTCACGGGTGCTGAGGACGAGGCCGAAGAGATCGTGCGCCGAGCGCGCGAGGACGCCGATAAGATGGTCGCCGATGCGGAAAACCGCGCCCATGTGACCGTTGCCAAGGCGGAAGATGAGGCTGACCGGCTGCTGACAGGTGCGCGTCGGGAAGCAAACGATACGGTCGAACGCGCACGCAGCGAATCGGAACGGCTGATTGCCTCCGGCAACGACCAATACCAGCGCGCTGTTGAAGAAGGCTTGGCCGAACAGCACCGCCTCGTTTCCGAATCGGAGGTCGTGCGCCGGGCGAACGAAGAAGCCCACCGCGTAGTCGACGCAGCGCACGCTGACTCCAACCGCCTGCGCGCGGAGTGTGATGAATTTGTTGACGAAAAGCTCGCCAAGTTTGAAGAGGCACTGACCGTGACCCTGCGCACCGTCTCCCGCGACCGCAAGGCGCTTCGCCAGGGTGCCGGCGTCTCGCGCCACAGCGCCGTCAATCGCGAGGACTATCGCGACGACTACGGCACCACCGGCCGCGGCGAATACGACGCCTAGTAGACTTCCCCCAATGGAGAACGCATCCACCATGAGTACAGACTTTGGACCAAACGGGCACACCGGGCACACCGGGCACAGCGCCAAAAGTAAAAACAGCCCTTTTATTTTCGATGTCGGGGCCATCATGCGCCGCGGCATGGCTGAAACCGTCACTCAGCAGGGACCCTCACCGGTGCGTATCGGCCCGGCAATGATCGCTATTGAGGAGTCGGCGCCTGTCAGCGTCGAAGCAACGCTGACTCCTTTGGGCGATGCAGTCATGGCTGATGCCACCGTGACCGCGACCCTCACCGGCGAATGCGTGAGATGCCTGAAGCCGTTGCATCCCGAGACGCAGATCCATGTCAACGTTGTTTTTGCCGCGAGCGAGGACTTCATTACTGGCGATGAGGCAGGCGATGACGAAGACGAACTGCCGATGGTGGACAATGATCACATCGACCTTGTGCAGGCGGTTATCGATGAAGCAGGCCTCAGCCTTCCCTTCAATCCCACCTGCGAGGGCGGATGCGAAGAAAACAGCGACGTTCCCGCACCGGATGGGATTTCCGGCGAGGAAGAACGCACCGATCCACGATGGGCAGGTTTGGAGAAGTTTCTATGAGCAAACGCAAGCGGCTGACGGGTAAAGAGGCACTGGAGGCGGCCACCGCTGAGGTTGACTACGGTCCGCTGCTTAGCTCACTCGGGGTGGAAATCCCGAAGGATCTGCTTATCCACGCGCTGACGCATCGCTCTTTTGCCAACGAGAATGGACACCTGCCCAACAACGAGCGGCTCGAATTTCTCGGTGATGCGGTTCTCGGCTTGTCGGTGGCAGGACAGCTCTACCAGCAGTATCCGACTCGCCCGGAAAGTGATATCTCCAAGATGCGCGCTTCCATCGTGAGCCGCTACGGCTTGGCCGACATTGCCCGAGAGATCTCGCTCGGACAATACATTTTGCTCGGTAAGGGGGAAATCGTCACCGACGGCCGCGATAAAGACTCGATTCTGGCCGACACCACCGAAGCGATCTTGGGAGCGATTTACCGCACCCACGGCTTCGAGGTCGCCCGCGATACGGTCTTGCGGCTCTTCCAACACAAGATCGACGTCGCCTCGGCAACGGGTCGCCATCAGGACTGGAAGACCACCTTGCAGGAGCGCCTTGCGGAACGCAAATTGGAGATGCCCGTCTACGAGGCGAGCTCCACCGGCCCAGAGCATGAGCAGACCTTCACCGCCGTGGTGTATGTCGGCGGAGAAAAGCTCGGTGTGGGGCAGGGGACGAATAAGAAACTTGCAGAGCAGGCGGCGGCACATGTTGCCGTCGGTGCGCTCGCCGACGACATCACCTTCGGGAAGCTGAAGAAGACGGCGACCGCTGGCCAGCCGCACGACGCGGGGGAAACTCCGGAAAACGCCTAATCGCGCTTGTGCGTAGGGTGCTCCGCGGGATTCTTGTCTTTCAATCTGGCTTCACTGGGACGGCGGCACGCTCATGTAAAGCCCAGTGACCCTCATCATTGTTGTGCAGATCCTGTGCCATGAGTCGAGTGCCCGCAGGCGTACCGGTCAGGGGGCTTTGATGGCGCTGGGTGCGGGATTTCGGCGTAATTTGCCCACAGAGTCGAAACGAGGTTTGTAGGCTGGAGGCACAACCTTGTCGCGGCAGGCAGTGAATCTGCCGCGCTGAGCTGTGCCTTCAATCTTGTAGCGTCTTCATGCAAAGGAGCCTTCCATGCCCGAACTACCCGAGGTGGAGGTCGTCCGCAGGGGACTTAGCGATCATGTGCAGGGTGCGCGCTTTAATAACGTGGAAGTATTTAACCCGCGCGCCATCCGCAACTATGAGGGCAGCGACGCGGAGGTCGCCGCCTTTCTTGCCGGCCATGAGATCCATTCCGTGGAACGACGCGGTAAGTTCATGTGGTTTGTGCTTGACGACGGGGCGGCGTTGGTCGTGCACCTCGGCATGAGCGGCCAGATGCTCATAAAAAACACCGACGAGATCCAATCGCGCTACGAGCTGCCCCTTCAACCCAACCATGCGGGGCTTGACGACAAGAATCTCCGGCACTTGCGGATTCGGGCCACGCTTTCCGACGGTCAAGAGATCTGGTTCGTCGATCAGCGCACCTTTGGTTACTGGCAGCCCAGCGACATCATGGAGACCGCGAACGGGGACGTTCCTTTATCGCTTGTGCATATCGCCCCCGATCTCTTGGATCGCACTGTCGACATCTCTGCGCTGGCGCGTCGTATGAAGCGTCGCAAAACCGACATAAAGAAGCTCCTGCTCGATCAGGAGGTGGTCTCCGGAATCGGCAACATCTACGCAGACGAAATGCTATGGCGCACGCAGATTCACCCAAGGCAAAAGGCCAATCGAATGGCCGTTCCGGTCATTCAGTCCCTGCTCCTTAATGGCATTGAGGTCATGACCGCAGCGTTGGCTAAGGGCGGCACCAGCTTCGACGAACTGTATGTCAACGTCAACGGTCAGTCCGGATATTTCGACATTGAGCTCGATGCCTACGGGCAGCAGGGGCAACCGTGTGCGCGGTGTGGCACGCTCATCGTCAAAGAACAGTTCGGTAACCGTTCTAGTCATCTGTGTCCGGCGTGCCAGCGGCTCCATTAAGCTGCGTTGTTCGATATTGATGAAGACGCAGTGATAATTTAGGGCCCCCTCGCACGATAATCGGTGGGGGTATGTGGGGGTATTTTTGGACGGGTGTGGAATATTCCTTGCCTGTCGTGACCGAGTGAGGTGGATTGAGACTTTATCGGTCTACCTGCTCTAGCGGGGAGTGCGGTACAAGGGAGGAGTTCTGGTTGACGGATCCCTTAATTTCAAACGGTCGATTGATTTTATTCTCCAGTGCTGCTAACCGGTAGCATCTCCCACTATGACAAGTTTTGAAAACTTCATTACCGGGGTGATCAACGACAACCTCTGGTTGGTCATCCCGTGGCTGCTGATCGCAGCGGGGTTGTACTTCGCCGTGCGCACCATCGTCGTGCAGATCCGCATGATTCCGGAGATGTTTCGGGCAGTGACCGAGCGCAACGAGGTCGTCGACCCGGACACCGACGTCCAGGGGATTTCTGCGTTCAAGGCCTTTACGATTTCGGCTGCCTCGCGCGTGGGCACGGGCAACGTCGCCGGCGTTGCCGTTGCAATCACTTTGGGGGGCCCGGGCGCTGTCTTTTGGATGTGGATGATCGCCCTGCTAGGTGGCGCCACCGCCTTCGTGGAGTCGACGCTTGCGCAGCTGTGGAAAGAAAAGGAACCGGATGGCACCTATCGCGGCGGGCCTGCCTACTACATGACCAAAGGCCTCAACTGGCGGGGCTTGGCGGTTATCTTCGGCTTTGCCATCACCATCACCTATGGCTTCGTGTACAACGCCATCCAGGCCAACTCGATTGCGGAGTCCGTGGGCACCTCGTTTAACACTGACTCCCTAGGCTTCAAGGCAGCAGTTGGCATTATCTTGGCTGCGATCACGGGTTCGATCATTTTCGGCGGCGTCCACCGCATCGCTAACTTTACGCAGGTCATTGTTCCCGTCATGGCGGTCCTGTACGTTGTCATCGGCATCGTTGTTGTAGTCATGAACGTGGACAAGATTCCCGGCATGTTTGCCGACATCGTCGGCCAGGCCTTGGGCTTGAAGGAAGTCGCCGGAGCCACCGTCGGCGCGGCCTTCATGAACGGCATGCGTCGTGGCTTGTTCTCCAACGAAGCAGGTCAGGGCTCCGCCCCGAATGCTGCGGCAACCGCGACGGTGTCCCATCCGGTCAAGCAAGGATTGGTTCAAACGCTAGGCGTATACTTCGACACTCTCCTCGTCTGTTCTGTTACTGCCTTCATCATTTTGCTCAATAACCCCACCTATGGGCAGAAGGTGCAAGGCGCCTCTTTGACCCAGCAAGCCCTGGCCGCAGAGGTGGGAGATTGGGGTATCCACTTCATCACGCTGATCTTGTTCTTCCTCGCGTTTTCCTCGGTGATTGGCAATTACTACCTTGCGCAGGCGAACTTGGAGTACTTCACCCAATCCACCTCCGTCATGACGGCATTCCGCGTCATCGTGATGTTGTGCGTGTTCGGTGGTGCCATCGGCTCTGTTCCGTTGGTATGGGCTCTGGGGGATACGTTCGCGGCCATCATGGTGCTGATCAACTTGATCGCCATCGTTCCGCTCGGGGGAGTGGCCGTGAAGCTGCTAAAGAATTTCTCGCTGCAAAAGGCCCAAGGCTACGACCCGGTTTTCCACCGCGACATGCTTCCCGAGGTCGCAAACATCAGCTGCTGGGATGGCTCTGATCCGGTCACCCACCGCGGTGGCAAGGTTATTACCTCCGTCCACGATTCCTAGCTTTTACTTGCTTGCTACCCGCAGCCAGCCTTTTGGTTGCGGGTTTTTTGCTTTCCGACGCCTATCGGCTCGCACTCGTAGTACTCGCGATCGAGGCCACCGGGCACCAGGTGGTGTCTGCACCACCGCGAGTTTGATGAAAGAGTGCGTAGCAGGGCGTAGATTAAGGGAAACATAAGCGGCGATGGTGGAAACGGCGCGGGGAAGTTACGGCCTGGAAACGTCGGAAAGCAAAAGGCAGGACCAATTGGCCACCGACGCCTTGAGGAATAGGCGAAAAACATAAAAAAGGAAGGACACACGATGGGAAGCGACGACGTAGCGAGGTTGACCGCGTGGGTGCATGGCACCGTGCAAGGAGTTGGCTTTCGCTGGTGGGTGTATTCGCAGGCGATGGAACTAGGGCTGCGCGGCTCGGCAACAAACCTCATCGATGGCCGGGTGTGCGTCGTGGCCGAAGGTGATTACCACACGATGCGTGAGCTGCTGCGCAGGCTTTCGGCGCCGGATCAGGAGGTGCCTCGACGCCCAGGGCACGTGGATACCGTCATCGAGCGGTGGTCGCAGGCCAAGGGCGAAAGCGGGTTCCAGATGAGGTGACCGTTTCATTTTCATTCCGACGACGCAGGTCGACGCGCAGCTGGCCGGGTTCGGAAGGGGTCGTCTCGGACTGATTTGGGTGAAGTTGGGCTGGGCCTGGCTGCTGCTAGAATGACACGGGTGTATCTCAAGTCGCTGACGCTTAAAGGTTTCAAGTCCTTCGCGTCTGCGACGACCCTGAAATTCGAGCCCGGCATCTGCGCCGTGGTCGGCCCGAATGGATCGGGGAAATCCAACGTCGTCGATGCGCTCGCGTGGGTGATGGGCGAGCAGGGCGCAAAGACGCTGCGCGGCGGAAAGATGGAAGATGTCATCTTCGCCGGCGCAGGCGATCGGAAGCCGCTCGGCCGCGCCGAAGTAACACTGACGATCGACAACTCCGACGGCGCGCTGCCGATTGACTACCGTGAAGTATCGGTTACCAGGCGCATGTTTCGCGACGGCGCCAGCGAGTACGAGATCAACGGTGCAAAAGCCCGACTCATGGACATCCAGGAGCTGCTGTCAGACTCCGGCATCGGTCGTGAAATGCACGTCATCGTGGGGCAGGGGCGACTTGCCCTAATTCTCGAGTCGCGCCCGGAGGATCGGCGTGCCTATATCGAGGAGGCTGCGGGTGTGCTCAAGCACCGCCGCCGCAAGGAAAAAGCCCAACGCAAGCTGGTCAACATGCAGGCGAACCTCGATCGCCTCACCGATCTGACCAAGGAGCTCGGCCGCCAGCTCAAGCCCCTGGCCCGCCAAGCGGAGGCCGCCAAGCGCGCCGCTACGGTTCAGGCGGACCTGCGTGATGCCCGCCTGAAGCTCGCAGGCCACCAGCTCGTCGAGCTGCAAGAAAAGCTCGCCAATACCCAGTCGCAGGCCCAGATGCTTCTCGAGCAGGTCGAAACTCTTACTGAACAGCTCGAGGAAGCGACAGGACACCAGCTCGAAGCCGAACAGGAACTAGCGCTAGCAACACCGGCCGCCGAGCAAGCCCAGCAACTCTGGTTCGAGCTTTCCGCCCTAGCAGAACGCGTGGCTGCCACGATGCGTATCGCCAGGGATCGCGTCGAGGGTCTGCAGATCGTGGAATACCTTGGCCCCGACCCCGATGAGTTGGCCGCTCGCGCCGACCGGGCAGATGCCGAACTCGAGCAACTCGAGCAGGCCGTGGAGATCGCCTCCGAACGTCTCGAAGGAATTCGCGAGGAACGCGCCGACCGCGAGCAGGCTGCCCACGAGGCCGATCGGGAGCATCTCGCTCGGGTGCGTGCGATCGCCGATCGCCGCGAAGGCGTAGTTCGCTTGGTCGCTGCCGAGGAGTCGTTGAGCGCCCAGGTGACAGGCGTTGAGAACGAGATTGCCCGCCACGAGGAGGTGGTGGAACAATCCCGTGCCCGCGTGCGCGCACTCGAACAAGAGCTGCAATCCGTCACCGACGCGCTTGACGAATACGAGGCCGAGGCGGCGAGTGCGCGCGAGGCACATGTGCGCGCTGCTGCCGAGTCGGAGGCCGCCGATAAACGCTTGGAACAACTGCGTGCCCACCAGCGCGATAGGGAACGTGATGTTTCTCGCCTCGAGTCGCGCATTGAAACTTTGCAGTCGACGGTCCCGAACCCAACTCAATCGGGAGAATTTGAGGCGCTGGGCACTTTTGGCACGCTGTCGCAAGCGATGGGGGTGGAGCGAGGATTCGAACAAGCCACCGCAGCGGCCCTAGGCAGTGTCGCCGAAGCGGTCACCGGCGAGCTTGATGAGGTGATTGCTCGTGCGGAAGAGCTCAACATCGCGCGCACCACGTTTATAGAATCCACGCCAGGGCAAGGATGGCGCCTAGATATAGACCTGCCTGCGGGGGTGACCTGGCTACTCGACGCCCTGCGGCTACAACCCCACGTTGAGGCTGCCATCACCCGTCTGCTTGCCGACGTCGTGGTCACCGAATCGCTCGCCCAGGCCAGGGCAGTCATTGAGGCAGAACCACGCCTGCGGGCTGTGACAACCTCGGGAATCCTAGCGGGACATGGCTGGATTCAGCTCGGGAAAACGGTAACGACCTCCGTGGAGATCTTCGCCGACATCGAGCAGGCCACTCAGGCGCTCACACTCGCCCGAGCCCAGCTTGAGGAGCTGTCGGGCACGTTCGATGGTGCCCAGACTGCCGCCAGCGATGCACGAGTCCACGCCGCGCGAGCGACGGCAGCGCTGCGCGATCAGGAGTCGCAGATTCAGGCACTCCAGCGTGACCACGCGCGGCTGTCCAAGCAACTGCAATCGCAGATGCAGGAGCACGAGCGCATCGCGGCGCGCGCTACCGACTCCGACGTTCGGCTTGCACAGCTTAAAGAACAATTGGAGCACACCCGCGACCGGCTTGCCCGTGTCAACGACGACGAGCCAGACCTGGAGCCGTCGACCGCCGAGCGCGACGAGGCCGCCGCGGCGCTAGCCCAGATACGCGCGATGGAGATGGAGGCGAGCCTGGCGCTGCAGTCGGCGCGCGACAAAGCAGATCAGGCGCGCGGACGCGGCGACAGTCTGCGTCGGCAAGCACACCACGAGCGCCAAGCCAAAGCCCGCCACGAGCAGACGATGCAACGCAGGCGGCAACAGGCGGCGTTGGCTGAGGTGGTGGCCCGCAAGTCCAGCGAGGTGGGTGCCCGAGTCGGCGATGCGCTCGAACGTGCTACCGCCGAGCGGGAGCAGGCAGTGGCCGCGCGCAATGCCTGCACAGCAAAAGTCGCCCGAAGTAAGGATGCCGTCCATGCGCTGCGCAGCCAGCTCGATCGCCTTAGTGATAACGCGCATGCCATGGAAATCGCACAATCGCAGGCCCAGGTGCGCATGGAGGAAGCTCAGGCCAAGCTTGTTGAACAACTAGGCATCTCCGTTGCCGACATCTTGCAGGATTACACTCCGGGCCCCGATTTCGATGTGCAGGCCGAAAGAGCCCGCGCGAAGCAGGCCGAAAAGGACCTTACGGCGCTGGGCAAGGTGAACCCCTTGGCCCTCGAGGAGTTCAAGGCCTTAGAGGAACGCTACGAGTTCTTATCCACGCAGCTTGCCGACGTCGAGCAGGCGCGCAAGGACCTGATCGGTGTCATCGACGACGTCGACGATCGAATCCTGCAATTGTTTACCGACGCCTGGCATGATGTGGAGGCTGAATTCCCGAGGGTCTTCGACACGCTGTTCCCGGGTGGCGAAGGCCGCCTGGTGCTTACCGATCCCGATGACATGCTGGCGACAGGCATCGAGGTTGAGGCACGCCCGCCGGGCAAGAAGGTCAAACGGCTTTCGCTGCTGTCCGGCGGCGAGAAGTCGCTGACCGCGCTCGCGATGCTGGTCGCGATCTTTAGGGCGCGCCCGTCGCCGTTCTACGTCATGGACGAGGTCGAGGCCGCGCTTGACGACGTGAACCTGCGCCGCTTGATCGCCCTGTTTGAACAACTGCGCAACGATTCACAGCTCATCGTCATCACCCACCAAAAGCCGACGATGGACGTGGCCAACGTCCTCTATGGCGTGACGATGCGTGGCGACGGCGTGACCAGGGTGATCTCCCAGCGCATGCGCGCTGTGGAGAAGCCTTCCGAGCCACCATTACATGAGCCACCATCACACGAAGCGGCAACCACGAACGCGGACAATGACCACGCGGAAGGCACAAGGTAGGCGCGCTGCAGGCAACCTCTGGGCGTCGGAAAGCACGAATTGGTGCGCACCAGTGCGGTAGCACCGAAGTGCGATCTCGGTTACCCCGGAGCGAAACGGACCCGTCGCTCGTGCTAAAAATGGTGCTTTGTGCTTTAAATTGATGGGTCCACGCCAGCGCCTCGTCAAAGAGTTTCTTAAAGACTCATCTGATTTGCCGCACTGCGGTGGGGGCGCGGTAATGAAACACTGTGAAGCGGACGATAAATCATCTACCCAAGGGGAGAAACACATGAGTGAGCCTGTGCATCCAATCACCGATATGCAGGACAGTCTGTTGGGCTGGGCATCGACCAGCGAGTTAGTCTTGGCACAAAAGCTAGGTGGTGTGGATACCGTCGCACACGTCGGCCTTCGATTGGACGAACTCGAGCGCATCGAACGCCTCTACGGCATCTTCCTTTCCCGCCAGTTAGCGGCAGGCTCCAACCTCAAGGCGCTCATGGGGCTCTCGCCGGCGCTGACGCTCATCGCGCTGGTCTCGCGGGCACAGGAATTAGTTGACCCAGAGCATTTCGCCGCCGAATTCCTAGGCGGATTAGGACTGGATCCGCAAGGTTTCGCCGAAGCTGACCAGCTCATCGAGGAGTTTGTCCCCGGCGCCCTTGATTCCTTCGACCTCATTCACCCAGAAGGACTCGACGTCTTGTCGCTTTTAGCGATTCATGCCGGGCTGCTCAACAACGAACTACCCGGTTTGCTCGAGACGATCGACACGCACCTGCCACTGACCAGCGATGACGAGGCGGATGCAGATGTGTCTGCTGGTGCTGCAACGTCGGCCGACGAAAAGGTAGCAACCTTGCTGCCGGTCATCGGGGCCGCTGCGGGCGAGAATTACTTCGCCACGGCGATCAACCTCGGCGTGGAGTCAGCACGAGAGATCCTGGCAGGTGTGCTAGCGCTGCGCGAGTTTGCCCTCATCCACCCTGACTCATGGTTCGACCGCAACCGTTCGAAGCTGAGCCCCGTCCTGCCAGCGCAGATCGAGGAAACAGTGGCAGGAGAGCTACGTGAGCGTCCAGTGGGCACGGTCAACCGCGAATCCGCCGTGGGCGTGGCCAGCCGCGAAATGCGCCCGCGCATCCTTTTCGACGACAACCGTGGCCGCATCTGCCTGCGTCTGCCCGAGCAGCGCCTCCCCGAAGCCGAAGAGGGGCTGCCCCCCGAGGTGACCTGGCGTGTGTCCGTGGAAGGCACGACGAAGGTGTATCGCACCGGCAGCGTGTGGGGGGACACCTCCGGCTTCTCCGAGTCACTCGACATCACCCTTGATCATCCAGTTCGCGAGGTCACTGTTCAGGACCTGACGCACGGGATCACCTGGACGGTGCCGGTGATCAACTCCGATGACGCGATCCTTATCTTTACGCGCAGCGGCAACAACGTCACCGACAAGGTCAGCCTGCACCACCAATTCCTCCGCGTCATTGTCCCCGAGGAAGTCAGCCTGCGCGACGTCGTTGCCGGTACCGATTTGCTTGCCGACGCCACCAGCGCCGTCGAGGGCTGGGATGGTTGGCGCTGCCACGCCCTTAACGTGGAGTCGGCAGCCTCACTGGCAGCGGTCGCACCGGGGGCTAATGTGTCCATGGATACGGTGCGCTCCATCGACCCGCGCCAGCGCGTCATCTTCCGCAACCCCGGCCAGCCAATCGACTGTCTCAACTCCTCATCCGGCTTGGAGGTGTACAACCAGTCGCTATTGGCAGAGTTCCCGCCGACGTTGTCGGGTCAAACTGAAACCTGGTACCTGTCGATTTCTTCCTACGCAGGAGTGTCCAACGCGGGCGAGGAAATCACCCAGCCAGAACCGTTGGAAGTACCGGCCGAAGGCGGAGTGTTCCATGTGTTCGACCCAGAGCTTTACGACGCCCCGTGGGTGGGCGAGTACCTCGTGCGCGTGCGCGGGCCGCGCAATGAATCCTTCCGCCACGAATTTGCCATCGTGGAAGGCGCGCGCGCTGTCATCGACATCTCGGGGGCAAGCCGATCCTTCCGCATCCCTTCCGGAGGCGGCCTGTCTGATGCAGTTCTCACCATGAAGCCGGGGGAGAAGGAATTCCTCAGCGAACCTGCCACCGTCGTCGTCGGCCCGCTCGACGCCGGCGCTGATTTCTTGGTGGCCACCGAGGAAGGCGACCAACTTCCGCTTCGCTTCAGTCCGCCCCGGCTTACCTTCGAGCTTCCAGTGACGACTGAGCCCCCAATGTGGCGGGCAAGCCGTTTGATGTTGCGTCCCCGTGTGCTTGACCCCGAGGGAAAGCTGCGCATTCGTGCCGCCGGTTCACTCATCGACCCGAAGGTGGCTGTGCGCAACCATCATGGTGCACCTGTGAAGACGACGAAGCTACACTCCAACGACGGAGGGTTTACCTACCTGGCTCCGCTGAAGGGGATCGCCACCTCGGCGGCGGTCATGCCGTCGGGACGTATTGACCTTGAATGGACGGATCCGCGGACCGACCGCCGCGTATCGGTGGCTCTCGCCGACATCCAGAGCACAGCAGAGATTACCGTTTCCGCGGACCCAGACAACCCGAAGCGCCTCGTAGCCCCCGGCGTCGGCGAAAACGTCGGTGCTTGGGTATGGCCGCTGACAGCACCGTGGGCGCCGGCGCGCACCCTCGCAGTGGCCAATGAGGCAATCGAACTTCCCGATTCCTTGGTGGGCGCGGGCGCGCTCGCCGTGAGCCTGCATACCCTCGATCGCTTCATGACGCTGCACGCCCCAGTCGCCCCAGGCGAATCGGCGTTCATCATCAATCAGGAGGGCTACTTCGCCGACCCGGATCCACAACTGAAAGACCTGGCTGCATTCTTGTCTGGTGCAAGCGAGGAGGTGCCGACAGACGCCAGCGTCATGCCGCTGTTGTGGGACATGGTCACCATGGGGCAGGCAACCGGACCTGCCCGCAAGGCGGTCCATGCCGTGCTACGCGCGCAGCCGTTCGCAGCGCTTGCGGGCTTATCGAACAGTCTGGTGCCCGCCGAGAAACAGCCCGGTAAGATTGTGGAAACCTCGTTGGCACGCTGTGTGTTCTTGTCAGAGGACACCGATGGCGAGGCGGAGGATTTCCACCGAGCCACGTGGATCGGCGCCTTGGAAATCATGGGCGAGATCGACCGCATTCTCAGTCAAGAGCCCGAGGACGACCCAGCGGAGTTGCCTGCCAATCCGAAGGCGCGCAAGTTGGCCGACTCGGTCGTAGCGGCGTTTGCCGCTCGAGCCATCAACCCGCAGGTCAAGGCGCTTTTGGCACAGCTATCGGAGCTGGCGGGTGACAACCTCATCGATATTTTGCGAACCGGCCGCGACACCACCTTGGACACCGCCTGTATCGACCGTTCCACCGTGGCAATCGCCAGCATGGACGCGGCCCAGCAAAGAAACCTCCTGGATATGTTCTTCGCAGGCGCCAACATCGTTCCGGGCGCGATCATGGATGATGGCTCGCGTCTTCTGGCTGTTTTTGAGACTTTCAATCACCGTGAGCAGTTGTCACGCCTGCTTTCGAGCGAATCCCTCATCCAGCCGGCGGTTACTTTGTTGCGCACATTGCGCAGCACGAATCGCACCTTGTACGCGATGGCCCGCGTTCGTTTCGACAAGCTCGATGGGGTAGATACCGATGCCCGGGACAACGTCTGGTCGCTGGCACCGGTGGTCTCGCTCGTGCTCGCCCTCGCTGCCCGCATGCACGCCCACGGCCTCATTACCTCCACGAAGACCCTGGATGCAGTCACAG
This sequence comes from Corynebacterium sp. SCR221107, assembly GCF_027886475.1. Taxonomy (NCBI): domain Bacteria; kingdom Bacillati; phylum Actinomycetota; class Actinomycetes; order Mycobacteriales; family Corynebacteriaceae; genus Corynebacterium; species Corynebacterium sp. SCR221107. The sequence goes on along the minus strand of NZ_CP115670.1, from coordinate 1,974,493 downwards.
GTGGTTGGGCAAAACTGGCTGACATCGTCCCAGATCTGGTCACCTCCGATCTCGTGTCTGCCGAAGCTATGGTCTTGGCCGTCAAACACCAAGGAATTGGCGGCTAATACCGACTGGTTACGGTTGCGGTGACCACCTCCCGCCCACTTTTTGAGCAGCGTGGTTATCGTGCCCTCCCCTCACATGAACTCTGTCGTCTGCTCATGTGGGGGCGTTAAAGGTGTAAATGCTTGCCGTTAATGCCAGTATGGATGGCATGAATACCTCTGTGATTATCGGCATCGTTGTCGCCGTGGTGGTGTTGGCCGTCGTAGTCTTGGTCGTGGGACTCAACCGCAACAAGGCCAAGAAGGTCAGCTTCACTCCAAAGGAAGAAAAGGAACAAAAGGAACTCACCCAGCAGGAAAAGTCTGGAAATTACCAAGCCCAAGGGGGGTTCAACTTCGCTCCCGCCAAGCCGGAGCCCGAAAAGATCCCGGTTTCCCCGCCGCTGCAGACCCCAGGCGGTAGCACGCTTAACGACGTAGCCAGCGCGCAGCCACACAAGGACGATGAGGCCGCGCCGGGTACCTTCGAACAGCTGGAGGAATTCACTCCCGATCCAACTCCGGAAGACCACCCTCAGGAGAGGGCTGTTGCCGACGCCGAAGCACAGGCAGCAGCACAGGCAGAAAAGGAGGCTAAGGCAGAAGCAGAGGCAGCACCGCGTCGCCTAACCGAGAAAGAGGAAGCGGAGAAGAAGGCCGCCGAGGCCAAGGCGGCGAAAGAGGCAGCAGAAGAAAAAGCGCGCAGCGAGGCAGAGGCCCAGGCCCAGGCTGAAGCTCAGGCCGCCCAGGACGCTGCAGAAGCGGAGGCCAAGGCCAAAGCTGAGGCAGAGGCTCGTCGGGTAGCCAAGGAAAAGGCCGCCGCAGAAGAAGCCGCAAAAGAAAAGGCAGCAGCCGAGGCGGCGGCAAAGGCTGCCGAGCAAGCACGCCTGAAGGCCGAGGCCGAGGCGAAGGCCGCTGCGGAGGAAGAGGCGAAGGCGGAGGCACAGGCGAAAGAAGCTGCTGAAGCGGCTGCTGCGGCAGCTGCTGTTGCGGAGGCGGCTGCGTCGGCAAGGCACGAAGTGGATGCACCGACCCAGCCCACACCGACCTCGGCGGGCACCGAGCTTGACGAAATTGATCCGGCGGCAGGTCGCCTCGGGCGTTTGCGTGGTCGCCTGTCGCGTTCGCAAAACGTGTTCGGCAAGTCTGTCTTGGGCATGATCTCAGCAGGCGACCTTGACGACGATGCCTGGGAAGACATCGAGGATCAGCTCGTGCAGGCTGATCTGGGCTCTGGAACGACCGCCACCGTCGTCGATGAGCTGCGTGAGATGATCGCCGAGCGTGGCGTTACCAGCGAGGCGGAGGCGCGCGCGATGCTGCGCGAATGCCTCATTAAGGCTGCGCATCCCGAGATGGACCGTTCCATCAAAGCCATGCCGTATGAGGGCAAGCCGGCCGTCATCCTCGTTGTCGGTGTCAATGGCACAGGAAAGACGACCACCACCGGCAAGCTTGCGCGCGTATTGGTGTCGATGGGGCACAGCGTGGTGCTCGGTGCGGCCGATACCTTCCGTGCGGCGGCAGCCGACCAGCTCGAAACGTGGGGTCGACGGGTAGGCGCGGTGACGGTGCGTGGCAAGGAAGGCGCCGATCCCGCATCGGTGGCTTTCGACGCAGTCAGCGAGGGAATTAGTCGCGGTGCCGACGTCGTGCTTATTGATACCGCCGGACGCCTGCACAACTCCGCTAACCTCATGGACCAGCTTGGCAAGGTCAAACGAGTGGTCGAAAAGAAGACAGTGGTCGACGAAGTTCTGCTCGTACTTGACGCCACCACCGGCCAAAATGGCATGATGCAGGCCAAGGAGTTTGCCAAGGCGGTACAAATCACTGGTGTCGCCTTGACGAAGCTCGACGGCACCGCGAAGGGCGGCATTGTCTTTAGTGTTCAAAACGAGCTCGGGGTGCCCGTGAAACTCGTGGGGCTCGGCGAAGGTGCCGACCACCTTGCGCCGTTTGAGGTTGAAGGATTCGTGGATGCCTTACTCGGTGGGGTGTAATCCGATTGCATCTTCCTAAGCATTGCGCGGGGAGACCGCGAGGATGCTTATCCCTTGGCTTAGGGTAATTGTTTACTGGCAGCGTGGCGACGTTTATTGTGCGTCGGCACGCTGCTTTTTGTTGCTCAGGCGTGCCCAAGTTGGAACGGTTGTTGGAGGGAAGTATCGTTTTGCCTTCCGCTGCGGGGCGGGGCAGGGGTAGCGCGGGGGGATGTTACCCAGTCGCTTCATGCTGGACCGGCGGGAGGAAAGAAGGTTTGTATCTAGTGACCGATAGGTAATCTGAGCTGCGGTGATGGTCGGGGTGGCCAGGTTCCGGTGGGGTGCTGGGGTTTCAATGTCGAGTGACGGTCCTCGCAATTATCGGTTGTTTTATAGAAATTTATATCTGTTGGTCTATAGTTAAAAACCGTGAGGACGCCGAAAAGGGCGTGGCCAGCAACAGATTCGACCCTGCTTAGCCGCACTTCATGCCTAGGTGGGACGACCGAATTTCGGGCCACACTCACGAGTAGCGAAATCAAAAAAAATAGGTGAGGGCGCATCAAGCGTCTTCAGAGTGTTAAGAGAAGGGGAGGCCCCGACATGACTCCAGATGATGTCGCATTGGCTTCAGGAAACTCAAGCTGGATGCTGATCTCAGCATCACTCGTTTTGCTCATGACCCCCGCACTGGCTTTCTTCTACGGTGGTATGTCCCGGCAGAAGTCCGTGCTGAATATGATGATGATGTCCTTCGGTACATTGGGACTGGTATCGGTCATTTACGTCCTGTGGGGCTGGTCGATGTCCTACGGTACGCAGGACGTCGCAGGAATCTTCGCCAATCCCTTCGAGTTCTTCGGCCTGAAGGATTCCATTACTGACGCCGACGGCAACTACATTGCAGGCGCTGCCGGCTACGCCAACATTATCGACGTCGGATTCCAGCTCACCTTCGCGGTTATCTCGACGGCACTGATTTCTGGTGCTCTCGCCGAGCGCGTGAAGTTTAGCTCCTGGATGGTGTTCGCCGGTTTGTGGGCAACGTTTGTCTACTTCCCGCTGGCACACATGGTCTGGGGCGGCGGCCTTCTCGGACACGCTGAGACCGGCTTTGCGGCATGGATGTTCGGCACGACCGACGGCGAGGCAAACATCGCTCCGATCGACTTCGCCGGTGGCACCGTCGTCCACATCTCCGCAGGTATCACCGCGCTGGTTCTGGCCTTGATCATCGGCAAGCGCCGCAGCTTCCCACGCGTGCCACAGCGCCCGCACAACCTCCCATTCGTCATGCTCGGCGCGGCCCTGCTGTGGTTTGGATGGTTTGGCTTTAACGGCGGTTCCGCTTTTGCCGCCGACGGCCTGGCTGGCCTGGCGTGGGTCAACACCACCGCCGCAACGGCTGCCGCGATGCTGGGCTGGCTGCTGGTTGAAAAGATCCGCGACGGTCACGCCACCTCGCTGGGTGCCGCCTCCGGCATTGTCGCGGGTCTGGTTGCCATCACCCCGGCAGCAGGTGCCCTGACCCCGGTGACCTCCATCATCTTAGGTGCTATCGGCGGTGTCCTCTCCGCCTACGGTGTTGGCCTAAAGTACAAGTTCGGCTTCGATGACTCCTTGGACGTTGTCGGCGTGCACCTGGTCGCTGGACTGTGGGGCACCATCGGCGTCGGCCTCCTCGCGGACGGCTCCGGCCTCTTGACCGGCGGCGGCGCAGACGGCTTCAAGCTCTTCGTGGTTCAGATCGTCATCGCCCTGGTCGCCTGCATCTTCGCTGGCGTTATCGCAGCGATTATCGCTTACGCCATCAAGGCCACCATGGGCTGGCGGGTTACCGATGAAGAAGAGTCCTTCGGCATCGACTTCCACCAGCACGGTGAATCCGCCTACGACACCGCAGGGCCCGAGATTCGCTAAGCGCACACACTTGCCTTCCTCAGTACATCCCTTCCGTACAATCCCAACTCTGGGGAAGGCATGCTAACTTCAAAAACTCACTTGTCACATCCCGCTACCTGGCGGTCGCCAGGTAGCCGTCGGAAAGCGCGGAAGCGTAACCGTCACATGCGTAACTGTTACGGAAACCCACAGGCGGCGGGGCGTGAATGAAACTAGAGATTCGATGTCACATCGTAGGTGTTCATGCGTAAGCTGTGAACAGCACGTATTGTGGAATGCATGCGGATCACGCTGGGCAGTCGTGAAACACCGCGGCTGCTAAGCCCCAGGCGATCTTAAGTTGGAGGCTGACAATCCCGTGTTCGCCTGCGCGGGGAGATTGCCTCACAAACTTATTAACTCAAGGAGACTTTTATGAAGCTCGTGACAGCCATCGTTAAGCCTTTTACCCTCAGCGACATTAAGGATGCTCTCGAGCAGGTCGGCGTTCATGGTATGACCGTGACCGAGACGCAGGGCTTCGGTCAGCAGAAGGGTCACACCGAGGTCTACCGCGGCGCAGAATACGCCGTCGATTTCGTGCCGAAGGTGAAGCTGGAGATCGTCATTGATGACGCCGCAGTCGAAGAGGTCATCACCGCCATCGTCGACACCGCCCACACGGGCAAGATCGGTGACGGCAAGGTGTGGGTCACCCCGGTCGAGGAGCTGGTTCGCGTCCGCACCGGCGAGCGCGGTAGCTCTGCCATCTAGTTAGAACTTGCTCGTGCTTGAAGGCGCATGCTTGCCGACGCCCTACGCAGCCATCGTGCAGCGTATGTGCCCCCGCTTGCGCTTTGAGAAAGTACCGCAGGGAAAACTTTCCATGCAGAAGGACAATAGTTAGAAAAGTGAACACCACCTTCTACCCAGCCCAGCTGAGGACCGAGGCCAACAACAAGGCCTTGTCCCTGCTGGGTTCTTTGGTTTTACCCCCTGGCACAGCCTTGGCAGCCACCGGCTCGCTCGCCCGCGACGAGATGACCCCGTACTCCGACCTCGATCTGGTCCTCATTCACTCGGGCGACCTCGAACAAGCAGAAGTCGAACAAGTGTGGTACCCGATCTGGGATGCCAAGATGCGCCTGGACTACTCCGTGCGCACCCCTGACGAGTGCGCGGCCATGATATCCGAGGACGCGACAGCAGCACTTGCCCTACTCGACCTGCGTCATGTGGCGGGCGACGAGGAGCTTTCGCTGAAGACGCGACGAATGGTGCTCGACACCTGGCGGCGTGAAGTAAAGAAGAACTTCAACTCTGTCGTCGATACGGCCATCGCCAGGTGGCGTCGCTCCGGCTCAGTGGTGACGATGACGCGCCCCGACCTCAAACACGGCCGGGGTGGACTGCGCGACCTCGATCTCATCAACGCCCTCGCGCTGGCCAACCTCTGCAACCGCGCCCAGCTTGACGACGAACGGCGCCTCCTGCTCGACACTCGAACGCTGTTACACATGCACGCCGGTCGCTCCCGCGATGTGCTTGATCCTGAGTTTGCCGTGGATGTCGCGTTGGACCTCGGCTACGCCGACCGCTACGAGCTATCGCGCGCGCTTGCGCAGGCATCCAAACGCATCGACGACGAGTTGACTACCTCCCTCAACCTCGCCCGCAACGTGTTGCCTCGCCGAACCGGTATCCGACGCACCGTCCGCAGGCCCATCGACGCGGACGTCGTCGACGTGGACGGGGAGATCACGCTCTCGCGCAAGCCTGATCTCACTGACCCCGGCCTACCGCTGCGCGTGGCCGCCGCGGCATCACGCACGGGCTTGCCCGTGACCGAGGCGACGTGGAAGAGACTGCAGACGGTGCCACCGCTTCCCGAGCGCTTGACCCCCGTGGTCGCCAGCGACTTTATCACGGTGTTGAGCTCCTCAGAAAACACTGCCCGGGTGGTGGCCAAGCTCGAAGAATATGGACTGTGGGACGGCCTGGTTCCAGAGTGGGAGCACATTCGAGGGCTCATGCCTCGCGAACCCATCCACATTCACACCATCGACCAGCACTCGCTGGTGGTGGTCGCCAACTGTGCCGCCCAGGGCGTCAATGTTGCCCGCCCTGACTTGCTCTACCTTGCGGCGCTCTACCACGACATCGGAAAGGGTTATGATCGCCCGCACGAGGAGGTCGGTGCCGAGTTCGTCAAGCGGGCGGCGCAACGTTTGGGGCTTAGCCCTCAGGACGAGCGGGTAGTGGAAACGCTCGTCGCGCAGCACACCCGCATCCCGCAGATCGCGACCACCATGGACCCTACCTCCGATGAGGCGCTGGCTGCCATGCTCGACGCGCTCGGCTACGACGTGCTGACCGTCGATCTCATGGAAGCACTGGTGGAGGCCGACTCGCTGGGTACTGGTCCTGGCGTGTTTAGCCCAGCACTGCGTATGGGCTTGCGCACCCTGTGCTCGCGCGCGCGGGCGCGCCTGAACCGCATCACCCCAACCCCGCCGGTGGTGACCACCTCTGGTCCGCTGACCTTGGCCGTCGATAAGCGAAGGGCAATGACCTCTGAGGCCGAAACGACGGCAACGCTCGGCTGGCGAGGAAGCTATCTGCGGGAAAGCGTGCGCGTCTTTGCCATCTTGGCGAATAAGAGCTGGAACATTGACGAGGCCAGCCTCGTCGTGCATCCGGAGGACGCCGATGTGCCCGACGACCGGCGCGTCGAGCTGTCGATGCGCGTATACAACACGCTCGGCACCGGCTACGACGAAGACGAGCTGCGCCAGACCTACCTGTCCGGGGTGTTTTCCGCGATCCCGCCGATCGGGGGAGGGCTAACTGCCACCTTCTGGGACGAGGACGTCCTCGAGGTTCGGACCACCGATCGGCGTGGCGCGCTCGGCACTCTCATCGGGGTGTTGCCGCGGCTTCGATGGCTGAAAATGCACAACCCCGGCGCCACCATGATCGTCCAGTGTGCCCTCGAGCCGGGCTTCGACCGCGCCGTCGTGGAGCGGGAAGTGTCCAAAGCGCTGGCAAACCGCTAGCATGTATGTGTTTAGCTTGTTTGCGCTTGCCGACGCCTACGGTGGCTTACGCGAGGTCAATTAATAAGGAGTAGGAAACCGTGTTTGAGTCATTGTCCGATCGTCTCGGCCAAGCCCTGTCCGGACTGCGTTCCAAGGGCAAGGTGACAGAGGCCGATATCAACGCAGTGGCTCGTGAGATCCGTCTCGCCCTGCTCGAGGCCGACGTCTCGCTGCCCGTGGTACGCGGCTTCATCAAACGCATCAAGGAGCGCGCGCTCGGCGTGGAGGTCTCCAAGGCCCTCAACCCGGCCGAACAGATCATCAAGATCGTCGACCAGGAGCTCACGGAGATCCTGGGCGGGGAGACCCGCCGTCTGAACCTTGCGAAGAATCCGCCGACGGTGATCATGCTCGCCGGCCTCCAGGGCGCAGGTAAGACAACCTTGGCCGGAAAGCTGGCCAAATACCTCACCGAGCAGGGGCACACCCCGATGCTGGTGGCGTGTGACCTGCAGCGCCCGGGCGCCGTCCAGCAGCTCCAGATCGTCGGCGAGCGTGCGGGCGTTCCCACCTTTGCCCCCGACCCCGGCACCTCCATTGACTCCCTCGAGCACGAGATGGGCACCTCCCACGGCGACCCCGTGGCCGTAGCACAGGCCGGTATCGAGGAGGCGCGCCGTCAGCAACGCGACGTCGTCATCGTCGATACCGCCGGCCGCTTGGGCATCGACGAGGTGCTTATGACCCAGGCCCGCAACATCCGCGACGCCATCAACCCCGACGAGGTGCTCTTCGTCATCGACGCCATGATCGGCCAGGACGCGGTGAACACCGCCCAGGCCTTCCGTGATGGCGTGGACTTTACCGGTGTTGTTTTGACCAAGCTCGACGGCGATGCCCGCGGCGGTGCGGCCCTGTCAATCCGCGAGGTCACCGGCAAGCCCATTTTGTTTGCCTCCACGGGCGAGAAGCTGGAGGACTTCGATGTCTTCCACCCGCAGCGCATGTCCAGCCGCATCCTCGGTATGGGCGACGTGCTCACCCTTATCGAGCAGGCTGAAAAGACCCTCGATCAGGAACAGGCTCTGGAGACCGCGCAGAAGCTTGGCACGGGTGAGCTGACGCTGGAGGACTTCCTTAACCAGATGCTCATGATCCGGCGCATGGGCCCCATTGGCAACATCTTGAAGATGCTGCCGGGTGGCAAGCAGATGAACCAGATTGCCGACATGGTCGATGAGAAGCAGCTTGACCGTGTGCAAGCCATCATCCGAGGCATGACTCCTGCCGAGCGCGAGGATCCCAAGATCTTGAACGCTTCGCGCCGCAAGCGCATCGCCAACGGATCCGGCGTGAGCGTCGCTGAGGTCAACCAGCTGGTCGAGCGCTTCTTCGAGGCTAAGAAGATGATGGGCAAGATGGCCGGTCAGATGGGCATGGGGCCTATGGGGCGTTCGGCCACCAAGAAGAAGCCCAAGGGGCGCAAGGGCAAAAATGGCAAGCGTAAGCCGGTCAAGCAGCGCCAGCAGATGCCCGGCATGGGTGCTGGCATGCCCAATATGGCCGAGCTGCAAAAAATGCAGGAGCAGATGGGCATGGGCGGTGGCATGCCGGGCCTCGGCGGCATGAAGCTGCCGAAGGGGCTAGAAAACATCGACCTCAATAACCTCGATTTTGGACAGGGCAAGAAGTAATTTCTTTGCTTTCCGACGTCTACAGGTTGGCAGCCCCAACCGCCCACGTTCGCCTTTTTGGAGTTCGTGGGCGGTGCTGTGTATAGTTGGCGAGGTTGGGCTTTGGCGGGTTTGCCGCATGAGGTTCAACGCATAAATCATTCATGCTGCGTATTGCCGCTCAACGACTACGGTCGCACGGTGGAGTCACACGCAGTGAAATCCAAGGGTTGAACCGGCCGTCGCACTCCTGCGGCGGTGACTGTACTGCCCAGTGACCCAAAAGAGGTTTTTACCATGGCTGTTAAGATCAAGCTTCAGCGCCTCGGCAAGATCCGTACTCCGCACTACCGCGTGGTCGTTGCCGACTCCCGCACTCGCCGCGATGGCAAGGTCATCGAGAACATCGGCATCTACGAGCCGAAGCAGGATCCGTCCGTTATCAAGATCGACTCCGAGCGTGCACAGTACTGGCTGGGCGTTGGCGCACAGCCGACCGAGCCTGTCCTCGCCCTGCTCAAGGTGACCGGCGACTGGCAGAAGTTCAAGGGCCTCGAGGGTGCCGAGGGCACTCTGAAGGTTGCCGAGCCGAAGCCTTCCAAGCTCGAGCTGTTCAACCAGGCGCTGGCCGAGGCCAACGAGGGTCCGACCGCCGAGGCTATCACCGAGAAGCGTCGCAAGGCCAAGGAAGAGGCTGCTGCTAAGGCTGAGGCTGCTGCCGCCGCAGAGGCTGAGGCTGCTTCCGAAGAGGCCGCTGAGGAAGCACCTGCCGAGGACGCAGAGTAAATACTCGTCGCGACACCTCACGCGGGCGAAGTCGATCATCGCGATCGCTTCGCCCGCCTTTGTTATTTCTCACCGCTGTGCTTTTCGCCAGTGAGCATCGTAAGCAGCAAGACGTTAGTGTCCTCAACCCCAGAAAGCTGCGGGGCGCAGACCACCTCGTGGGCAACATAGGCGGTCAGGTGGACCACTGTGCCAGGCGTGAGATGGACCTCTTGGCCTTGGCATCCAAATTGCAACGCTCCCTTGACGCACTCGACGGTGATGGGGTGCGCAGCCTTATGCTCCTTGAGGGCTTGCCCCGGAGTGAAGGTAAACAGGATCACGTTGGCACCGTCGCCCTGGAGATAGCGCACAGCCGACGGGCGAGACTTGTCTGGCTGAGGCACGGGGGCTGCGGTGGCAGTTTTGATAACTGTCATTTGACCATCAGGGGAGTCTGCTCGAACGCTGGGTTGTCCGAAGGTGCTGGGGGTGTTGGTGGGAAGCCCTAGAGGTTGTTGACTCATGGAAAGATCCTTTCGATGAAAGTGTGGCGACAATCTTGTACCTAGACTTCCATATCACACGCGGCATGGCGCGATCTTGGTGCACCGAAGGCGAGCGCGCTGGCATGAAAGGCGCTTCGCCGTACGGGCGCGGTGGGCGTCGGCAAGCAAAAGTCAAGGACTTGCGCTGTGCAACCCCGGGAGTCGTCAGCGCGCACGGTAAGGTTTAGCCCATGGAATTAATGATTGGACGGGTGGTGAAATCCCACGGCATCAAAGGGGAAGTCGCGGTAGAAGTCACCACCGATGAGCCGGAGATTCGATACGCAGTCGGCGAGATTCTGTACGGTAACCAAGGCAAAAAGGAACACCAACTGACCATCCAAACGGTGCGTGCCCACCAAGGACGCCTTTTGATCAAATTTGAAGAGATCCCCGACCGCACCGCGGCCGACACCTTACGCGGCACGAAGTTTTTCGCCCCACCACTAGAAAGCGATGAGGGCGAAGAGGGCTTCTACGACTACGAACTCGAGGGGCTGAAGGTGATGCTCGACGGAGACATCATTGGCACCGTCACCGGGGTCATGCACGGTCCGGCAGGCGAAATCCTCGAGGTGGAGCTTTGCGGTGGAAAGCAAGCGCTTGTGCCTTTCGTCCACGAGATTGTCCCCGAGGTTGACCTCGATGCCGGCACCTGCACGATCACCCCGCCGGATGGCTTGCTAGACCTCTAGCCGAACCTCGGCAAGCACGTCCCTGGGGCTCGCACATGTGTTGAGGAGGGCGTGCATTTATTCAATTCGCTGCACAAGGAGACAACCCGCCATGCTACGACTCGATGTCGTTACGATCTTTCCCGAATACCTTGACCCGCTGCGGCATGCCCTTTTGGGTAAGGCCATCGAGAAAGGGATCATCGACGTCGGCGTGCACGACCTGCGTCAGTGGGCCACCGGCGTCCACCAAGCCGTCGACGATTCCCCCTATGGCGGTGGGCCCGGCATGGTGATGAAACCGGATGTGTGGGGGCCAGCGCTTGACGACGTCGCAGCGGGCACGGGGCCGGTCGCTGCAACCGCGTCGCTGCAGTCCGCCGAAAAACACCGCAACGCCCCGCGTCATGACGACCTCGTCGGCGCGGACTTTGATGGCTACGCCGGGCGTGATGTGCGCGATGGGGAAGACCCCACGTGGCCGTTGCTGATCGTGCCCACCCCCGCCGGCACGCCTTTCACGCAGACCGATGCGCGTACGTGGTCGAACGAAGACCATATCGCGTTTGCCTGTGGTCGCTACGAAGGCATCGATGACAGAGTGGTGCAAGACGCCCGCAACCGCTACCGAGTCAGGGAAGTATCGATCGGCGACTACGTGCTCATCGGAGGGGAAGTAGCGGTATTGGTGATCGCGGAGGCAGTTATCAGGCTCATCCCCGGCGTGCTCGGCAATAGTCACAGCCACGAGGATGACAGCTTCTCCAACGGGCTGCTCGAAGGCCCCAGCTACACGAAGCCACGCTCGTGGCGAGGGCTGGACGTGCCGGAGGTGTTGTTCTCGGGAAACCATGCGCGGATCGAGCGCTGGCGTCGCGATCAGGCCTTGCGCAAGACCAACGCCGTCCGACCTGAGTTGCTCGAGCGCGTCCAACTCGACTCAAACGATCGCGCGGTACTCGAAGGAGACACCAATGCGTGAGATTTCCACCGACCTCAACGTCTTGCTCACCGCAGCGGAGTGGAGCCGCGCGTCAAACACCATGCCGGCGACGCTTGCTTCGGCAGGCTACCTCGTGCGCACCATTCACGCCGACATCATCGACCTGACCTGCGAGCCGGACAACATGCTGGTCAATCAGTTCTCCCAATATGAAGGCCGCCCACCGATCGCCGAGCAGTTACACAGGGTTGTCATCAACGGCCGGTCCGCACTTTCGCTTGCCGACGCCACCAAGGCCGTCATTTCCGCATTGCCGCCCGGTACTTACTGGTATGGCACTTCCCTGGAAGGCGCCACCGAGCCCGGCGGCGCCGCTGCCTGTGCCTGGCAGCAACCTTAACTTCGGACGCAGCCTTGGCGTGGTGGGGACAGGAGGGCGTCGGCAAGCAGTAAAATGCACCGAATGATTGCTCGAACTATCGCTTCGGAAACATCGGTCAAAGAATCACAGGTGGCAGCCGCGCTTCAGCTTCTCGAAGAAGGCAACACTGTCCCGTTTATCGCCCGCTACCGCAAGGAAGCAACCGGCGGCCTCGATGACACCGCGCTGCGCACCATCGAGGAGCGAGCTACCTATCTCACCGAGTTAGCCGAGCGGAAGCAGACCATCCTCGCCGCCATCGAGGAGCAAGGCAAGCTCACCGTCACCCTCCGCGCGCTCATTGAAGGCTGCGACACCAAAGCACGTCTCGAAGACCTCTACCTCCCGTACAAAAAGCGTCGCAAGACCAAGGCGGACATCGCACGCGAGGCAGGTCTCGAACCGCTTCTCGACGCCCTCATCTCCAACCCCAGCGCCAATCCAACCGAACTTGCTGCCGGCTACGAAAAAGAGGGCTTCGAAGATACGAAAAAAGTCCTCGATGGAGCGCGCGCCATCCTCATCGACCGCTTCGCGCTCGACGCTGACCTCGTCGGTGAAATTCGCGAAACCATGTTTGAAACTGGCAGCATGGGGGCGCGCGTCGTAGAAGGAAAAGAACGCGAAGGTGCGAAATTCAAAGATTATTTCGAGTTCAGCGAACCCTTTACCACGCTGCCGAGCCACCGCATCCTTGCCTTGTTGCGCGGCGAATCCGAGGGGGTCTTACACCTCGATCTCGATGCAGGTGACGAGACCATCTACGAGCACGCAATAGCTACCCGCTTCGACCTAGACACGTCGAGCTCGCCCTGGCTTGCCGACGCCGTGCGCTGGGGGTGGCGCACCAAACTGTCGATTTCTTCTGGTCTCGATGTTCGCATGCGCCTGAAAGAACGCGCCGAAGAAGGAGCTTTGGACGTCTTCGCCCGCAATCTTAAAGACGTGCTGCTAGCGGCACCGGCCGGCCAACGCGCCACCATCGGGCTAGATCCGGGCTATCGCAACGGCGTCAAGTGCGCCGTCGTTGACGGCACCGGCAAGGTGCTCGACACCTTGATTGTTTATCCACATCAGCCCCAAAACCAGTGGTCGCAGGCGGTGCAGGCGCTTGCCACGGCGTGTGCTACCCACCATGTCGATCTCATGGCAATCGGTAACGGTACTGCCAGCCGCGAGACGGAGAAGCTTGCGCGTGAGGTCGCCGACCTCATCAAGCAGGCCGGTGGCACACGCCCGACGCCGGTGGTCGTGTCCGAGTCGGGCGCCTCCGTCTATTCCGCCAGCGAGCTCGCTGCGCGTGAGTTCCCAGATATGGATGTCTCCCTGCGAGGTGCAGTCTCTATCGCACGGCGTCTGCAAGACCCATTGGCCGAGTTGGTCAAGATCGATCCGAAGTCCATCGGCGTCGGCCAATATCAGCACGACGTGAATCAGACCAAATTGGCACGCACCTTGGACGCGGTGGTCGAAGACGCCGTCAACGCGGTCGGCGTCGACTTGAACACAGCCTCGGTGCCTTTGCTTACCAGGGTTGCAGGCATTACCCCGACCATCGCCGAAAACATCGTGGAATACCGAGACGAACACGGCAGCTTTGCCACCCGCAAACAGCTGCTGAAGGTCCCTCGTCTGGGACCTAAGGCCTTCGAACAGTGTGCGGGTTTTTTGCGCATCAACGGAGGCGATGATCCTCTCGATGCTTCTGCTGTGCATCCGGAGGCGTATTCAGTCGCTCGTCGCATCGCCACGCAGACAGGCAAGGACTTTAATTCGTTGATTGGAAACACAGCGGTCTTGAGTAAGCTGCAGCCCTCCGACTTCGCTGACGGCACCTTCGGCGTGCCGACCGTCAAGGACATCATCGGGGAACTTGAAAAGCCAGGTCGCGACCCACGCCCAGAATTTTCAACCGCAACTTTCAAAGACGGCGTCGAAAAGGTCTCCGATCTCAAACCCGGCATGATCCTCGAGGGTACGGTGACCAATGTCGCTGCCTTCGGCGCATTTGTCGATGTGGGAGTGCACCAGGATGGGCTCGTTCACGTCTCAGCGCTTTCCGACGGGTACGTCGCCGACCCCCACAGCGTCGTCCGATCCGGCCAGGTGGTCAAGGTCAAAGTGATGGATGTCGACGTCGAAAGGAAGCGTATTGGGCTTTCAATGCGCTTAGGCGACGAGCCCGGCGCGCCGTCGGCACGCAAGAATGTTGGAAACGGCCAGCAGCGAGGAAACAAGCAGCGCGGTGAGCACGGTGGCGGACAGACTGGCAACGGTCGGGCGCGCCGCACCAGCCGAGACAGTGTAGGCGGCAGTGGTTCGCTTGCCGACGCCCTCAAGAAAGCCGGTTTTGGGCGGTAACACCCCCTCATGTGGCAGCGGTTACAAGCTGCGGGCGGTGGGGCCCTAATATCACAGGAATGACGAATAAAACTCCTTCTACGACACCCACCGTCCTGACCACTGTTGGTGAGCTCCGCGCAGCACTCGTTGAGGCGAGTAACCACCGCATGCGTCCCGTGGTCCTGGTTCCCACCATGGGTGCGCTTCACGACGGGCATCTGTCGTTGGTCAAGCGGGCGCAAGCCGTCGACGGCGCCGTGGTCGTCGTCAGCATCTTTGTCAATCCGCTGCAATTTGCCGCCGGCGAAGACCTTGACGCTTATCCACGCACTCTGGCCGCGGACGTGGAAAAGCTTGCGGAGGTCGGAGCCGACTTCGTCTTTGCTCCCAACGCCGCCACGATGTATCCGGCCGGACCGCGCACCGTCGTCCAACCAGGCCCTGTCGGAGCCATCTTGGAGGGTAAAACACGCCCGACGCACTTCGCCGGCGTCCTGACCGTGGTCAACAAGCTGTTTAACATCACCAAGGCCACCCACGCGGTGTTCGGGGAAAAGGACTATCAGCAACTGTTGATCATCAGGCAGATGGTGGAAGACAACAACCTCGACATCGTGATCATCGGTGCGCCTATCGTTCGTGAAGCCTCAGGGCTCGCGAAGTCCTCGCGCAACGCCTATCTCACGCCCGATCAGGCTGACCTTGCCGCTGCCTTGTCTGCGTCCTTGCGCGCCGGGGCAGCGCTTTCCGGGGTGCAGCTTGCCGACGCCGGCCGCGTTGTCGCTGCAGCGCGCGCCGTCATCGATGCGCAGCCAGACATCGATCTGGACTACCTCGAGTTGCGCAGCGCTGACCTGGGGCAGCCAACCGTGGGGGAGAACCGACTTTTGGTGGCTGCTCGCGTTGGGAACACGCGCTTGATTGACAACTGCGCGGTCGAGCTTTCCTGATCGAAGTTGAAAGTCGCCATCCTACCTGACAACTGCATCTTGCGTGTTAATCACCCCACCGGGATGGTTCTGGCTGTGGATAACTTTCCCGCCCATTGAAGTTATCCACAGATTTCCCGCTTTCGGATTGACGGTGGTGGACAAGAAAAATCCTTTCGCTTAGCCTGCCTGAAAAACCAACTATTTTCACGGGTTTCAACGTCAGTCAGCAGAAAGGTAGCTGCAGCATGAACATCGGTTTTCGCATCACCAGTGATGACTCCGCAGAGGCGAGGTTTCGCCGAAATACGAATCTTCGGATTCTGGAAGATTTGCTTCCTGCCGTGGCACAACGGTGGCGCAGTGGCGAAACCGTGGAGAAAATCACCATTGGGTTGGCCCAGGCCTTGTCCCAAAAGCGAGACACGGTGCGCTATTTGGTGCAAGGCCTGGTTATGTTGTGCCAACTGCCTGCGACTCTTGCGGCTGCCCGCGAGGCGCTCGTGTTGGACGAACCACGAATTGCGGCCTTGGGCAGGCGCCTGAAGCAGGTTACCGATAGCGATGTGCTTTCGCTTATCGACGATGACATCGCCGCAATCATCACCCCTGGTCTTGCCAGTCAAGAGCTCATCTTGCCAGCCGCTTTTTCCCAGCGTATTGGCAATATTTTGGACAGACATAACATTAGGGCGGAAAAGTCGAAACCCGCCACCCCGCGCGGGTCGGCCCGCATCGATGAAAACAATGACTACTGCTTCTCCTTTGCAGTTGATCGTGTTCAAGGTGCAAAGCTCATCGCGGTGATCGAGGAGATTAAGAAGGAGCACGGTTGCGAATTGGGAGAGGCTTTGGCGTTGATCGTCGGAAAGCAAACGGCAGGAACCCAGGCGACGCTGAACCTTTATCTCGACGTCACCGGCAAAGTCTACCTGCGTGGCGTCGGCTGGCTGCGCCCCGAGGAACTTGCTGGCGTCGAGCTTGCCGACCTATCCATGCTCAACCCAGCAAGCTTCACCGGCAACTGGCATGCGGCCAGAAAATACCGCATCCCTAAAAAGCTTCGCGAGCTTGTCAAAGCCCGCGACGGAGGATGTCGAGCGCCGGGCTGCACTGCAAGCATCGACTGTTGCCAAATCGACCATGTTATTCCTTTTAGCAAGGGAGGAACGACAAGTCTAGATAACCTTCATGCCCTCTGCCCGCACTGCCATGACCAGAAAACCAACGGCGTATTTGAAGTCAGCATGGCGCCTAACGGAATCGACACCTGGACACTGCCCGACGGCACCATCGAGCGTACCCTTCCCAAAGGCCCTTGGGCTGAGATCATGATGGCGGAGGCCACGGCCATTTCTCCCACACAAAAAATCCCCACACGCCCAACCTATGCTGGCCTGAAAGCCCGCAAAGCGAAGGCGGCAGCCCGCGCCGCAGGAAAAAGGACCAAGCGCCGCCAGAATGCTGGCGAAAACCCATCATCTCAACGAGCAGCAGCCTAAACAACGCAGCTGACGGCACCTGGCCATGAAACAGCGCCCCCTCCTTGTCGAGCGTGTGCTGTTTACTTGGGGATGATAGCAATTACTAGGCAAAGCTGTGCTGTGCAGAAGGGAAGGTCCCCTCCTCGACTGCCTTCCGATAGCGTTGTGCAGCCTGGCGTAATTCCACCCCAACATCGCCAAACGTCTCGACAAACTTCGGACGATGACCCTGAGGGTACATCGCAGCCATATCGTGCCACACTAATACTTGCGCGTCAGTTCCCGCGCCCGCCCCGATTCCTACGGTAGGTATCGGGCAATTCGTCGTGACTTCAGCGGCGAGTGCGGCGGGTACCATTTCGAAAACGACCATGTCTGCGCCAGAAGCGACCACGGCAGCGACGTCATCGCGAAGTACCTGAGCGGAGTCATCGCGTCCTTGAACCCTAAATCCACCGAGATTATTGACGGATTGAGGCGTGAATCCCACGTGCGCACACACAGCCAGGCCAGCATCCTTCAGCGCGGAGATACGAGACGCGATGCGTGCCCCTCCCTCGAGCTTGACCATGTGGGCGCCAGTCTTGCGAAGCAAAGTCGTGGCGGTTGTAACTGCTTGCTCATCCGATGCTTCGTAGGTGCCGAAGGGCATGTCGATAATAACGAGAGCATGTTCAGCTCCGCGTACGACAGCGGCGCCGAGCATAGCCATTTCCTCTACGGTGATGCTGGTGGTGGTTTCGTAACCGAGTACGACGTTGGCAGCAGAGTCGCCAACGAGCAAACATTCGATACCCGCGTCGTCGAATGCTTTGGCGCTGGCGTAATCATAAGCAGTCAGCATGGCCCAGGGACGGTGTCCTTTAAGTTTTTGGAGATCGCTGATACGAATCTTTTTGGGCGCAGGTGTGAGATAACCGGGGGCAGGCGATGACATTATTGGTGTTCCTTGATACTTAAACGAGTGATGTGGAGCACAGCATAAGGCAGTTGAAGCATTGAATAAAAAACCTTGGGGGTAACCAAGGGGGACATTAAATGGCTACGAGGCTGACCCCGAAACGTGCTGCGAATGTGCTCCACGTGGCGACGAATTGTGCCGCTCTTGCACCGGATGCGCAGTACACCCCAATCGTTTTGTTCTGGTAGCGCTGGCACACCGTGGTGATATTTTCTTCCGTTTGCTTTCCGACGGGCAAGTGCTGTGAGTTGGCAAAACGAATGTCGGCTTCGCGCTCGTTTGCTTCTCGGACATCGAGAAGCAAATCGGGGACCCAGTGATGGGAAAGATCGGTGGCACGTTTGCGGCCTGGTTCCCGTCGTAAAGCAAAATTGCGAAATCGTGCAGCAAGGGCGTCGTAAGTTATCAACCGTCCGATGGCTGACGGCAGCCCGGCGCAAATTTTGATCGCCTCGGAGGCCATAAGCGAGCCGACGACCGCAGTCGTCGCGCCCAATACACCTGCTTCCGCGCATGTGGGCAAGTGATCGGGAGCAGTGGGATAAAGGTCACGCAGACCTACCACCTCAGTGTCGAAGACGGCAACAGAGCCTTCGTAAGCCAGCACCGTTCCCCAAACCAGTGGGATCCTGAGGATTTCTGCTGCGTCAGCAATGAGATACTTCGAGGTAAACAGGTCGGTGCAATCGACGATGACATCATGACCGTCGAGAAGCTGTAGCGCGTTGGTGGCGTCAAGGCGCACACGGTGGCAGTCGACCTTGATACCTGGCTGCATGTTGCTGAGCTTTTCTGCAGCGACGGCGACTTTGGACTTGCCGACATCGCTTGCTCCATAAAGGAATTGACGCTGGAGATTGCTAATTGAGACCACGTCATCGTCGATGACAGTGAGGTGTCGCACACCGGCCGCGGCTAGCGCCTGCAGCACCGGGCAGCCAAGTCCACCGGCACCGATGACCACAACGCGCGCTGACGCCAAGCGCTGTTGATCGAGACCAGGAAGCCGAAGCTGTCGAGAAACACGTTCGAGCTCAAATACGTCCTCGGCAACGGTTTCGTTTGTGTTGTTCATAGAACTTTCTCCGACCAACTAACGGTTCCTTCCGTGGGAGAGGAAGCGAGTGCGTGCTCCCGGCGTGGAATGCGCCCGGAGTTGGCTGCTAGTCGCCCGGCCTCTACTGCTTGTGCCATAGCTTTGGCCATTGTTTCGGGGTTCTTGCAGCGATTGACCGCGCTGGCTAGGAGCACGCCGTCGCAGCCTAGTTCCATAGCTAGCGCGGCATCGGATGCGGTACCGATTCCTGCGTCAAGAATCACGGGTACCTGAGCTTTCGAGCAGATCAGCTCGATGTTGTGGGGATTTAATATCCCTAGTCCGGTGCCGATGGGGGATCCCAGTGGCATGACGGCGGCAACTCCTGTGTTTTCTAAGTGTCGGGCTACAACTGGATCGTCACAGGTGTAGGCGAGCACGGTAAATCCTTCGGCGACAAGACGCTCACAGGCGTCGAGTAGTTCAAGGGTGTCAGGTAGGAGGGTGTGTTCGTCGGCGATGACTTCAACTTTCACCCATGTGGTGTCGAGTGCTTCTCGGGCGAGGCGGGCAGTGATGATGGCATCGCGTGCGGTTCGACAGCCCGCAGTGTTGGGTAGTGCTGCAATGCCTAGGCGGTTCAGCGTCTCAAAAACGGTCTCACCACTGGCTGGGGTGTGTGCTGCGTGTCTGCGCATGGACACGGTTGTCAGCTCGGTTCCGGAGGCGACAAGGGCGCGCTCGAGCATTTCTTGGCTTGTCGCCCCACCTGTGCCCATGATGAGGTGCGAGTGGAAGGTTCTGTCGGCAATGGTGAGCATATTTAACCTCCTTGGACGGCGGTGAGGATTTCTACGGTGTCGCCGTCGTTGAGCGGGCGTGTCCATTCGGAACGGGGAAGGACTGTGTCGCCGATGGCGACGGCGATGCCTGCTCCCGTGGTCGAGCCGGTGATGTCACCAACGAGGTCGGCTACCGTTGTGGCGGTAGTTTCTCGTTGTTGTCCGTTAACAATCAGTTGCATGAGGTTGTCCTTATCTTGTGCTTCCCGACGTCTACAGGCGGCAGTCCGTGGCGTGCCGCAGCGGGTGGCAGGCGGTGATATCAATCGTGGGGGGTAGATTGCCAATGAGCTGGCGCGTTACCTGGGCGCCTAGTGCTGATAGCAGAATTCCATGCCGGAAATAGCCAGTGGAGACAATGATCTTTTCGCTTACGTAGCCAAGGTAGGGCAGATCGTCGGGGGTGCCGGAGCGCGCGCCACAGGTGGCCTCGATCAGAGCGCATTCTTCAAGTGCTGGAATCAGGCGGATGGCGTCGCGAAGCAGCTGATATACCCCGCCGACGCTGGCTTCGGGCTGCTCGTCTTCGCGACTCGTCGCGCCGATGGCGATGGTGCCGTCGACGCGCGGGATGACGTAGACGGGTCTGTCCTCGACAAATCCTCGCACCACTCGCGTGATGATCGGGTCGAGTGATCTCGGCACTTTGACCCGCACGATGTCCCCGTACACTGGGCGCAGCTTGAGCGGGTGCGGGCCGTTTCCAAACCAACCGGTGACTGTCGATGCGCCGAGGCCGTTGGACAGCACCACGTGATCGTGCTCGCCAACTGCGATGGTGGAGCCGTCGGCAAGCTCAATGACGTTGTCGGTCACTCGGGAGACGGCTTCGGCGACAAATTGGGTCCCAAGGTTGCAGGAGGCATCGATGAGCGCTTCAGCATACATCCGGGGGAATACTTGAGTGTCTCCGGGCAGGCTGACCGCCCCTGCGATGTGGGGGGAAAGCGCTGCTTCCATCTTGCGTGCTTGCCGCACCGTCACCGGTTCAACGCCCATGCCGTGGGCGGATTGATAGTCGGCTAATTCTGCAAGGTGTACGGCGTCGGCCTTGTCGGCGGCGACGACCAGCGTGCCTTCCGTACGACGCCCCAGCGGTCGTGCCGAATGGGTGCTGACGACGTCGAAAAGCTCATCGTGGCACCGAGCTGCTGCCTGCATGAGCGGAAACAGCGGATCCTGCCGGTAAACGACCTCCGCGGCAGGCGCAAGCATGCCGCCCGCGTGATAAGTGGCACCACTGGCGGGGTGCGGGTCGATAAGGGTCACGGCGTGTCCGTGGGCGGCGAGATCGACGGCGGTGGCTAGCCCAACCATCCCGGCCCCGATGACGTACACGCGTTCGCACGCAGTGGCATTGTGTGCCACGAGGGATTCCTTTCGCTAGAAATGTGTTTTCTTGCTTTCCGACGCCTACGGTCGCACTGTCCGGCCCGCGTCGAAGGCGCGAAGAACTCGCGCGCAATAGTCTGCGGGATCTGAGGCGTTCATGATGCCACGCACGATGGCGCACCCAGCAACGCCTGTGCCGGCAAGCTGCGTGGCATCCTCGACAGTAACGTCGCCGATGGCAACGACAGGCAGTACGGAGGCCGCGACGATGGGCACATAGCCTGAAACACCAAGCGCTGGTCGGCCTGAGTCTTTCGTCGGGGTAAGCCGAAACGGTCCGCAGCCTAAGTAATCGAGGTAGTGGGCCTGCCGGTTGGCGGCCTGAACAAGCTCCAAGGTCCCGGTCGTCAGCCCCACGATGGCGTCGGGGCCGAGGAGGCTGCGCACATCACTGACGTCTAGGTCGTCCTGACCGACATGAACCCCATGAATGCCAACACCGTGTGCACGTAATGCGAGTGCGACGTCCACGCGGTCGTCGATAAGCACCCGCGTGTTGGGATTGACTGCCGCAACGGCGTTGGCAACCTCTTCCGAAAGCGCGTAAAGGTCGCGGGCGGTGATCGGTTTGGACCGAACCTGGATCACCCCGGCACCGCCACGTGCGGCGGCCACTGCAGTGTCGACCACCGAATGCGGCGAATGTGGCAGCGGAGTTCCCGTGACGAAGTAGCAGCGGTAGTCAATACCGCCCATCGGCTTAGACATCAGTGGCTCGGACAGTGTGGTACAGCGTGCTTCCTTGAGCGCGAAACTCCTCGGCCTTGGCGGCCATACCCTGTTCGGCTGCGTGGTGGGCGGCAGCGACCGCGCTAGCACCGTCGTCGCCGATACCCGCACTTGGGGCCGGGAACGTCGGCATGCCTAGCTGACCTTCGATCTCGCCTGCGAAGGTGTCGCGGATGTCCTGACTGATGCGCATGGAGCAGAACTTTGGTCCGCACATGGAGCAAAAGTGCGCGGTCTTTGCAGGTTCGGCCGGCAGCGTCTCGTCGTGGTAGGCCTCGGCTGTTTCCGGGTCAAGCGATAATGCGAACTGGTCGTGCCAGCGGAATTCGAAGCGGGCCTTGCTCATGGCGTCGTCCCATTCGCGCGCGCCGGGGTGTCCCTTGGCCACATCTGCGGCGTGGGCGGCGAGTTTGTAGGTGATGACGCCGGTCTTGACGTCGTCGCGGTTGGGCAGACCCAGGTGTTCCTTTGGCGTGACGTAGCACAGCATCGCAGTTCCTCCCATGGCAATGTGGGCGGCGCCGATAGCGGAGGTGATGTGGTCGTAGCCTGGCGCGATGTCGGTGACGAGGGGGCCGAGCGTGTAGAAGGGGGCGTCGCCGCACCAGTCCTGTTCGAGCTCGTTGTTGTGTTGGACCATGTTCAGTGGAACGTGTCCAGGTCCTTCCACCATGACCTGGACGTCGTGCTCCCAGGCGCGGCGGGTTAGTTCGCCGATAGTTTTTAGTTCGGCGAATTGGGCGGCGTCGTTAGCGTCGGCAAGCGAGCCGGGGCGCAGGCCATCGCCGAGGGAGAAGGCGACGTCGTAGGCGGCGAAGATGGAGCACAGCTCGTCGAAGTTGTCGTAGAGGAAGGATTCCTTGTGGTGGGCAAGACACCAGCCGGCCATGATGGAGCCGCCACGAGAGACGATGCCGGTCACGCGCTTGGTGGTCAGCGGGATAAACGGCAGGCGCACTCCGGCGTGAATGGTCATGTAGTCCACTCCCTGCTCGCACTGCTCGATGACGGTGTCGCGGAAGATTTCCCAGGTCAGCGCTTCCGCAATGCCGTCGACCTTTTCGAGTGCCTGGTAGATCGGCACCGTGCCGATCGGCACCGGCGAGTTGCGGATGATCCATTCGCGGGTGGTGTGGATGTCATTGCCGGTGGACAGGTCCATGACGGTGTCGGCACCCCAGCGGGTGGCCCAGCGCAGCTTGGAGACCTCCTCCTGGATCGAGGAGGTGAGAGCGGAGTTGCCGATGTTGGCGTTGATTTTGGTCAGGAACTTCCGACCAATGATCATCGGCTCGGACTCGGGGTGGTTGATGTTGTTGGGGATGATGGCGCGGCCGCGGGCGATCTCGGAGCGCACAAACTCGGGTTCGACGTTTTCGCGCAGCGCGACGAACTCCATCTCCTTGGTGATAAAACCCTGGCGCGCGTAGTGCATTTGCGTGACCGTCTTCCCGGAGGCTGCGCGCAGGACGGGTCGCCGGGGGCCCTGCCATTCCTGGCTTGCTTGGCCGCGGCGCAGCGCGCGTTTTCCGTCGTCGAGCAGGTTGCGCTCGCGGCCCGTGTATTCCTCGACGTCGCCGCGCTCGGCAATCCATGTGGATCGCAGTCCGGGCAGACCTTTGGCCGGGTCGCTAACCGGTCCGCGGGTGCGGTAGATGTGGAAGGGTTCATTGGGGCCGGTGGGAGAGTCATCGAGATTGATGCGGGTGCGCGGCACGCTGAGATCGCCGACGACGAGCGGGTCGAATTTGTGCTTGGGATGGATCTCGCGCGCTTCTTGAGCAAGGATTTCGCTTACCGACAGATGGGTGGCAGGGGTGTGCGTCATGCGCATCCTCTCTTCCTTCGCTGGTGCTAACCAGACAGGTTCATACGGTGCTCGCGCGGCGTCAGCGCGATCTCAGCCCATGCCATGGGTGCCCGTGGGGATTGACACTTGCATTCTTATCACCCCTGAACCCAAAAATCACAACTTTCCCCCTAAAAACACTAATTATCAGGGGTAACCCCTCGCAGGGGCGGTGCCCCAAGGCGCATGCCGTAGGCGTCGGAAAGCAAAAGAAAAACTTGAAACCTTGCGGGCGATTGTGCGATAATGCTCAGGTTGTCTACTCGGTGCGTTGTTTTTCCGAGTGGTCGCGATGAATTTGTTGTGGATATGAACCGGCCGAGCGCCCAGTCGTGGGAAGTGCCGCTAGGGTCCTCTTTCCTAAAAATGTAAAGGTTTGTTGAATGAACATTCTCGACAAGGTTGATGCAGCTTCCCTGCGCAACGACATCCCAGATTTCCGCCCGGGCGATACCCTGAACGTTTACGTCAAGGTTATCGAGGGTAACAAGACCCGTACCCAGCTGTTCAAGGGTGTTGTCATCCGCCGTCAGGGCGACGGCATTCGCGAGACCTTCACCGTCCGCAAGGTTTCCTTCGGTATCGGTGTTGAGCGTACCTTCCCGGTGCACACCCCGAACATCGAAAAGATCGAGGTTGTCACCCGCGGTGACGTTCGCCGTGCGAAGCTGTACTACCTGCGCGACCTGCGTGGTAAGGCAGCGAAGATCAAGGAAAAGCGCTAAGCTTCACCCTTTTTCGGATAGCCTTTTTAAAAGCCTGCTTGGACGTGCCGTTTGAGCAGGCTTTTTGCATGCTTTCCGACGCCTACGGTCAGCGACCTTCCCGTGCCCAGGATCCTGTCTTGCACTCTGCCCGCATCCTGCCCACTTCCTGCCCCTACATATCTGGGGCAGGTGCGTTTCTTTGTCGGGTCGGGATCGCTCGACGCATCGCTGGTGGTGGCTTTGCTAGAGTTAGACGGCGTGAATGCAACACCGCAATTTGGAGCTCATGCGCACGATCCCCACCAAGGGCAGGACCTGACGCCACAGGAGGATCCGGATCAGCGCAACGACGACACGGAAAATGGCGAGACGGAACAAGAGGGCAAGTCGGCCCCTTGGTACGTGGAAATCCCCATCGTTGTCGTGATGACCTTGGTGATCATCATGGTGCTCCAGACTTTCGTCGGACGTGTGTACATGATCCCGTCGGCGTCCATGGAACCAACCTTGCATGGTTGCTCCGGCTGCACGGGTGATCGCATCTTCGTTGACAAGATCAGCTACGCCCTGGGTGAGCCGAAGGCGGGCGATGTGGTGGTGTTTAAGGGCACTGATTCGTGGAATGCGGGTTATGTCTCCCAGCGCAGCGAGAATTCCGTCATTCGCGGCCTGCAGAACTTAGGTTCGGTCGTCGGTCTCGTGGCGCCTGATGAGAATGATCTTGTCAAGCGCATCGTCGCTACGGGCGGTCAAACCGTACAATGCCTCGAAGGCGACGCGGGTGTGACGGTGGACGGGAAGGTCATCGACAGCTCCTACATCCTTGACCCGCCAACCTATCCGGTGGATCCTGCAACGGGCTCGGAGGCCTGCGGCGGTTTCTATTTCGGACCAATCACGGTTCCCGAAGGCAAATATTTCGTCATGGGGGACAACCGTACCAACTCTGCTGACTCCCGCTATCACCTCGGTGATGAGTTCCAGGGAACGATCCCCCGCGAAAACATCCGCGGAAAGGTGCAGTTTATCCTGTTCCCCTTCAATCGGATTGGCGGAGTCGATTCCATAGACATTCAGGAGTAGGCCTTTTTTCGCGCCTTCCACATAGGGAAGGTGGGCTTGTTGCGGGCCATCGTCGGAAACTGTCGTGCAACGTTTTTCGACGGTGGCCTTTTGCATGCCCGCACACCGTGCAGGCTTAAAAACCCCGCCCATAGCCTGTGGTGCAACGCCAGCACCCGCGGGCTGGCGAATATTGTTAGCTTTGTAACCTTCTTGGGCGGTATGAGGAGCTAACGATGCGCACACTCAAACAGTTGCGAACCTATGAGGTTGCGCTGTCGAAGGCGGGGCTGGGCCCGGTCGCGGGGGTCGACGAGGCCGGGCGTGGGGCGTGTTGCGGGCCGATCACCATCGCGGCATGTATCTTGCCCGATCGGCCCATTAAGGAGCTCGAGAGGCTGACCGATTCCAAGAAGCTTTCCGAGAAGGTCCGCGCCGAGCTTTTCCCCGTCATTCAAGCCAAGGCGCTAGCGTGGGCGATCGTCGACATTTCTGCCCCACAGATCGACCGCTTCGGTATCCAGCATGCCAATATCTCCGGGATGCGCAGGGCAGTGGCCAGGCTTGAGGTGCGCCCGGGTTATGTGCTTACCGACGCTATGAAAGTACCCGGCATGGCCACCTCCATGCTGCCGATCATCGGCGGGGACGCCGCGGCGCGTTGCATCGCCGCGGCCAGCGTGCTGGCCAAGCATCATCGCGATCAGATCATGCTCGCACTCGATGAGAAGTATCCCGGCTACGGCTTGGCTGGTCACAAGGGCTACGGAACGAAGGCGCACATGACTGCGGTGAGCCTCCACGGTGGGTGCCCTGAGCATCGTTATAGTTATGCGAATGTGGGTGCTGCACACCGGCAGTGGCTTGCTAGCTGCCTCGGCACCGAGGCTGGGGAGATGAGCACCGGATAGGTCAGCTAAAGGATCCCACTGTGAATGTTTCCTAAACGTAAATGAGGCAAGTGCAATGAGCGCAGAAGAACTCGACAATTATGAGGCCGAAGTCGAGCTGTCCCTGTATCGCGAGTACCGCGATGTGGTTAGCCAGTTCTCCTACGTCGTGGAGACGGAGCGGAGGTTTTATCTGGCCAATGCCGTCCAGCTCATTCCGCACACCCAAGGTAACGATGTTTATTACGAGGTGCGCATGTCGGATGCGTGGGTGTGGGACATGTACCGCTCGGCGCGTTTCGTGCGCTACGTTCGCGTGATCACCTACAAGGATGTCAACATTGAGGAGCTGGATAAGCCGGAGCTGATCATTCCGGAGTAGCCCACTTAGCACGTGCCCTGCTTTTCGCAGGGCTTTTTTGCTTTCCGACGACCATGGTTGCTGCCCGAAAAAGCGAAGAATTATAGCAAAATTCGCCTATTTGTCAAACGATACCTGAAAATAAGGAGAATAGCTGTGGATAACTTTTCTCGGATCGGAGTTATCCACAGCATTTGGGGCTTTTTCGAATGGGGGGATTGCGCAGGTAGGGGCCACCTTTTAGAAAAGTGGTCGAAGAAGAATTTCTTGAGTGGCCAGGCACTGGCTTTGGATGCACTTCTTCACGTATCAGTACGCAACCACTTTGCACCCCCTTTGCGTCGGCATGAGCCCACGAGGGGGAGATAAGGATCCTTGTGAGATGAGCACACACCACACAACCGGCACGTGTAGGCAACAAACATCCTCGCCGTCACCGCGGGGGCGAGGCAGCAAGTGCGCCCCGACGGGGCGCCAACAGCTAGGAGGCCTAGGCGAAGACCATGCCGCGGCCTACCTGAAATCAAATGGCTACCGGATATTGGAGCGCAATGTTGCGTTCAAAGAGGGAGAGATCGACATCATCGCCCAGTCCGGTGACGGCGAGATCTGCTTTGTGGAGGTAAAAACCCGTCGCGGCAAAGCTTTTGGCGTCGAGGAATCGGTCAGCACGCGCAAGCTGCGTCGACTTCGTTTGGCTGCCGCACGCTGGCTCGAGCCCAAGCCGTGGCTGCAGGTTCGATTCGATGTGATTGGCGTGGTAATCGCGGAAGGGATGGCACCGCACATCCGTCACGTCAAGGGGGTCGATCGTGGCTCTTGCTAAGTCATTGTCCGCCGTTATCGTCGGGGTGGGGGCTCGCTTAGTGGAGATCGAGGCCAATGTGGGTCCTGGCCTGCCCGGCACGTTCATCGTGGGGCTGGGGGACACGGCCATCGCCGAGTCGCGCGATCGAATGAAGACAGCGGCACAAAATAGCTTCCTCGCCTGGCCAAAGACGAAAGTAATTGTTTCCCTGACACCGGCTTCGCTGAAAAAGTCGGGCGCGCAGCTGGATGCGGCGATGTGTCTGGCGATCCTCGCCGCCGCGCGTGACGACTATGACATGCGCGTTCGCCTGTCAGAGACCCTGGTGCTGGCTGAGTTGGGGCTCGATGGGCGCTTGCGTCCGGTCAAGGGGGTGCTTCCGGCGCTGCTGGCGGCACAAGAACACGGCGTTGCTACGGCCATCCTGTCCCCGGGGAATGCACAGGAGGGGTGCTTGGTCGACGGCGTGGAGATCTTGATCGCGGAAAGCCTCTCAGACATCGTCGCTTGGCTGCACGGGCAGGTAGGCCTCGACAGCGCGCGGTCGACGTCGGCAAGCATGGCGCACAGCACGCCCCACACGGCGCAGCGGGCGCTGGACATGGCGGATGTGGCGGGCGAGCCGGAGGCCAAGTTTGCCGCCGAAGTTGCTGCCGCCGGCGGGCACAATTTCATGCTTATCGGGCCACCTGGCTCCGGCAAATCCATGATTGCCGAACGCTTGCCGACGATCATGCCGCCGCTTTCCCCGGCGCAGCAATTGGAGGTTGCGGCGATTCGTTCCATCAGTGATGTAGGGCCACCGGGGACTTTCTACCAGCCGCCGTTTGTGGCGCCGCACCACTCGGTCACGCGCGCGGCGCTGTTGGGTGGAGGTGCGGGGACACCCGTGCCGGGTGCGGTGACGCAGGCACATCGCGGCGTGTTATTCCTCGACGAAGTCAGTGAAATTCCAGCCCAGATCCTAGACTGTTTGCGTACGCCGATCGAGGAGGGCGCGGTGCGGTTGGCGCGGGCACGCCAGGATGTCACTTTTCCGGCACGTTTCCAGCTCGTGCTTGCCGCCAACCCCTGTCGGTGTGCTGCAGAAGACCCGGCGCTGTGTCGGTGCAGCTCTGCCCAACGGGCTTCCTATTTGAATAATCTGTCGGGTCCTTTGCGGGATCGGATCGATATGTTTGTGCGAACGCGTGCTCGCGGCGCGGTGCTGAGTGCACACGAGACTGAGCCGAGCGAAGCTATCGCCGAGCGAGTGGCTGCGGCACGGGAAAAAGCCAGCCAGCGGTGGGAGCGGACAGGAGTTGCTGCGCCGACAAATGCCGCGGTGGAAGCACCTCGTCTGCGGCGGCATTTCCCCGCCGATGAGGAAGGCACAGCCTTGCTGGCAGCTCATTTGGCGCAGGGGCAGTTAAGCCAGCGCGGCTGCGACCGTACGCTGCGGTTGGCGTGGACGTTGTGCGACCTCGACGGCGTCGATAAGCCAACGCTCGACCACGTGGCGCGCGCGGTGGAGCTGCACGACAGCGCGGATTTGGTGGTTGCGGCATGAGCGTTACCACTGTTTCCGCGCCCGGATCCGACACCATTGACTACGAGCCCTGGGCCTATCTCTCGCGGGTCGTCGAAGGCCCCAGCGCATACCTCAACGACCACCTTGCAAGTGGTAAAAGTGCCAGTGAGATCGCGCATGCAATCAAAAACCGCTCTTCGTGGCTGGGGCCGGGTCTGCTTTCAGCAACCCAGTCGCGTTTTGAGTGGGATCGTGCCAAACAAGACCTCACAATCATTGGCGATCTCGGCGGGCGGCTAGTGACCCCGCAAGACGAGGAATGGCCCAGAGAGCAGCTTGATCAGGCATTCGGTTTCGCGCGCTCGGGGATGAGCCCGCACATTCGCTCCTATCAAGACGACGCGGTGGCCCCACACGCACTGTGGGTGCGCGGTGCGCTCAGGCTTGATCAGATCCTTTCGCAGTCGGTGGCCTTCGTTGGAACTCGCGCGGTAAGTAGTTACGGGCGCGAGGCAACGCAAACTCTGGTGCAAGGACTAGCTATGCATCAGTGGACCATCGTCTCCGGAGGGGCACTGGGGGTGGACACCGTGGCGCATTCGGAGGCGTTGAACCAGGCCGTTCCCACTGTGTGTGTCACGGCGTGTGGGCTCGATCGTTCCTATCCTTCGCGAAATGAACAGCTTTTTTCTGCGATCGCTCAACGAGGGGCGCTGGTCACGGAGTATCCACCGGAGGTGACCCCGCAGCGTCATAGATTCCTGACCCGCAACCGGTTGGTGGCGGCGTTGACGTTGGGCACCGTCGTGGTGGAGGCGGCCTGGCGCTCGGGAGCGCTGAATACTTTGAGCTGGGCGAGCGGCTTGGGCAGGGTGGCGATGGCGGTGCCAGGACCGATCACCACGGTCAATTCCCTCGGCTGTCACCACCGCATCCGCAACCACGAGGCGGAGCTTATCACCAGTGCCGACGACATTCGCGCGCTGTTATCCCGCATGGGCGAAGTCGACGCCGACGCGCAGTATGAGCTGGACTTTGCCAAGTCGCCGGTGCAATCGCTGAGCAGGAACGAGCTGCGCATTTACGACGCCTTGAGCCAGGAGCTACACACAGCCTCCACCGTTGCCAAGGAAGCGGGAGTAACGGTGGCCCTAGCGGTGCATCTGCTCGTCGAGCTCGAGAAGAAAGGACTAGTCGAAAGAGAAAAGAACCAATGGCAAAGAAAAAATATTTCACTTAGGGTTGCATAACTTACCCACCGAGGTACTGTAGGTGAGGCAAGACTAAGAAATGCCGTCGGGGTTCGGGCTGGTCCCCGGAAGCGTCCGCGCCGCGTTGAGTTGCGCCGGCGCACACGAGTCCCGGTCAAATACCGGGTGGCGGGTGCGACGGCTAGTCGGTAGCGCATTAAGGTTATGCACTATGGGTGAGTCACAATCGAGGGCGAAGCACGCCGGGAAGAAATATGATTCCCGCGGCGCTTCGCCCTCATTGCCGTATGTGGGAAGCAACACTCCAGACAATCTCGATCCAACGCCCCGCGCTGGGCAGCAGCACGACTCCATTTCACAGATGGGTGAACTTGTCGCAGACTATGGCGAACACCTGCTTCTAGTCCAAGGCCGATCAGAGGCCACGGTCAAAGGCTACGTATCTGACTTGTGTTCATTCGCCACGCTGTACACATCGGTGGACGAATTCACCCTCGCGAACCTCCGGTCATGGCTCGCTGATGCCGTCGCCGAGGGTAAAGCCCGCTCGACGCTCGCCAGGAGGGCGGCCGCCGCACGCGGGTTTAGCACCTGGTTGGTGCGCGGCGGATATATTCCGAACGACGTTGCCGCCCGCCTGGTCGTGCCCGCTGCCAACAGGCACCTTCCGACCGTTCTTTCTGTCGCACAGGCGAAGTCCTTGATGGATGTCGATGGTGACGCAGGCGATGTCGAACCCGAGCGGGTGTGCCATGGGTTAAGCGGTGATGAGCAGAAGGCGCGCGATCAACGGGTGCGCAACCACGCGATCTTGGAGTTGCTGTACGCCACCGGCATTCGAGTTTCTGAGCTTACGGGGGCAAATGTGGGAGACGTCGACTTGCGAGCGCGAACCCTCAAAGTAACAGGCAAAGGCAACAAACAGCGGGTTGTACCATTTGGTGCCAAGGCCCGTAAGGCGCTCGATAAGTGGCAGTCGGAGGTCCGCCCGCGCATGGCGAAGTCGGGGGAGCAGGCCTTGTTCGTCGGCGTTCGAGGGGCGCGGATTGATCCCCGCCAAGTTCGTCGCATCGTCGAGCAGGCAGGGCGAGAGGTCGACGTTGAAGGGCTGGGGCCACACGATCTAAGGCATACCGCGGCCACCCACGTCCTCGACGGCGGGGCGGATTTGCGCATGGTGCAGGAGTTGCTGGGCCATTCCTCCTTGCAGACGACGCAGATCTATACCCATGTCAGTACTCAACGTCTGAAAGACGCTTTTACACAAGCCCATCCCCGCGCCTAGGACTGCTAGTGGCACCGGTGATGTCCTGTGCAGGGTCAAAAAGGCTTCGTTGGGTAGATGAAAAAGCCGCCCCATTAATGGGGCGGCGGATAGGCGTTCGTGGGGAGAGCTCCTGGTTCCTCGCGTTGGGGCGTGTGTGAAAACAAGTGTGGGTGGTTTTCGTCAAGGGGGATGGGGATGGTTAATTCGCTGGCTTGAGTCGGATCCGGGGCGGAGTGAGCAGATCGAGGGGATTGAGGTAGGAATCCTTGCCGTCAAGGATGCCCCAGTGTAGCCCGGCCGAGCCGTCGGCAGTTGCTTGGAGGGTGCCAATGGGCATGCCTCGGGTTACCTCTTGGCCTGCGGTGACGCTGGCGCTAACCGGCTGGTACGTGCTGCGCAGGCCATCGGGGTGATCGATGGAAACGATGGGGGTGCCGGCGACCGTGCCCGCGAAGGCGATGACGCCATCGCCTGCGGCGAGTACCGTTGTACCGACCGGGGCGAAAAGATCCACGCCGCGATGGCCGGGAAGCCAGTTGTGCTCCGGTTTATCGAATCCGCGAGCGATGCCTGTGGCATTTCTGCTCCCCGTTATCGGGTGAACGTAGCTTTCCGCGTTTGCCAAGGAGGGATTGGTAGTGTCTGCAGCAAGGTAAAAGGCGCGTTGCCCAGAGGTAGTCACCAGGTGGTGCGGCGGCGGGAAAATGGTGAGAATAAGTAAGGTCATGATGATGCGCACGGCGTCCATAGTTTCCTTGCTACCGGCATGTTTTCGTCACTGCCCGCGCGCCTGGGGGCTGCTTGTGGATAAGTGTCCCCACCCAAGCCTATCGTGAATAAAACTAGCACTTCCGGCCTGGCCGATGCACGCCGTATTGGATGCAACTAAGGGGCAAGCTAGCTGGGGAAATTCCCAATTCGGTGCACCTCAAACATAGACGTGGGCGAAACACAAGGGTGCTTGCATCTCGGACCTGTCTCATTGTGGATAGCCCTGGGAAAAATCAAAGCACCACCGGCGAGCCGAAATGTATTTCTGGCACAGTGTTGCGATTTTTGGTATTTGGGGGTGGTTGGGCTAAACTTGCCGGTTAGCAGTGTCGGAAAAGACTTTTTGGCTGCCGCCCTGGGCTCGTACCGGGGAGGTGGCCTTTGCATTTGGCTGCGGCGGTGATCGTCGGAAAGCAAAAGCACAAGGCGCTGCTTAATTCGCGCAGGCATCGCGATACCGCGTGCGCGTTGGTCCCTCGCCGAAAGGCAGGGTGCGGGCGCGGTGATGTCGGCTAGGGCGTAGGGAGAACCTGCGCAATATGTAAGTAACCGAATCTATATGAACTTTAGAAAGGAAGCACCATGGCAGTTGTAACCATGCGAGAGCTCCTTGACTCCGGTGTCCACTTCGGACACCAGACCCGCCGTTGGAACCCGAAGATGCGTCGTTTCATCTTGACCGACCGCAACGGAATCTACATCATCGATCTCCAGCAGACTCTGACCTACATCAACGAGGCTTACGAGTTCGTCAAGGAGACCGTTGCTCACGGCGGCACCATCCTCTACGTCGGCACCAAGAAGCAGGCTCAGGAAGCTGTTGCTACCGAGGCTGAGCGCGTTGGCATGCCTTATGTCAACCACCGTTGGTTGGGTGGCATGCTCACCAACTTCCAGACCGTTTCCAAGCGTCTGCACCGCATGAAGGAACTGCAGGCAATGGATGCGGCCGAGAACGGCTACGAGGGTCGTACCAAGAAGGAAATCCTCATGCTCAACCGCGAGCGCATCAAGCTTGAGCGCGTTCTCGGCGGCATCGCTGACATGCAGAAGGCTCCTTCGGCTCTGTGGGTCATCGACACCAACAAGGAGCACATCGCAGTCAACGAGGCTCACAAGCTTTCCATCCCGGTTGTGGCCATCCTCGACACCAACTGCGATCCGGACGTTGTCAACTTCCCGGTTCCGGGCAACGATGACTCCATCCGCTCCATCGAGATCCTGACCCGCGTGATCTCCCACGCCGTCATCGAGGGCAAGAAGGCTCGCGAAGAGCGCGCCCTGGCCGCCGCTAAGGAAGCTGCTGGCGATTCCGAGAAGATCGAGGCTGCTGCCAAGGTTGAGGCTACCGAAGAGGTTGCCGCAAAGGTTGAGGCTCCGGCCGAGGCTGAGTAAAACCCCTTCGCCGCATTAAGCTTTTCGCTTGCGAAGAAAGTCATGCCCTTCGGTTCGGTAAACGCACACGTTGTTTCACCGAGGCTGAAGGGCATGTTTGCCCTTATACAGGTTTCTCGTTTTCTCCTTCGCCGCAGGCCTTGCGTTGTGCTTGCTTGCCGACGTCTATAGTCCCCACACCTTTCGCACCACGGTGACTGAGGAAGGATCTGTGGAGATGATTGTGGGAGTAGCTCGGATTCTTTTAGAAGAAAATGACGGATTTCACCGTCTAAGTCGTGCGCGCTGGCGTAATGCCCGCTACCCTGAATGAGAAACTTTTAAGAAACACCCCTAACTAGAGGAGGATCGCCCCCACAATGGCGAACTACACCGCTGCTGACGTTAAGAAGCTCCGCGAGATCACCGGTTCCGGTATGCTGGACTGTAAGAAGGCTCTGGAGGAGACCGGTGGAGACTTCGACAAGGCTGTCGAGGTCCTGCGCATCAAGGGCGCTAAGGACGTCGGAAAGCGCGCAGAGCGCAACGCAACCGAGGGCCTGATTGCCGTTTCCGGCAACACCATGGTTGAGATCAACTCCGAGACCGACTTCGTTGCAAAGAACGCTGAGTTCAAGGAGTTCGCTCAGAAGGTTGCCGACGCTGCTGCAGCAGTCAAGGCTAACTCTGCTGAGGAGCTCGCTGCCGCTGACGTCGACGGCAAGACTGCCGCAGAGGCCATCCAGGAGCTGTCCGCAAAGATCGGTGAGAAGCTTGAGCTGCGTCGCGCCGTCACCCTCGAGGGCGCAAACCTCTCCGTTTACCTGCACCACCGCTCCGCTGACCTGCCGCCGGCAGTCGGCGTCCTGGTTGCCTACGAGGGCGAGGGTGACGCTGCCAAGGAGGCTGCACACGCAGCCGCCATGCAGGTTGCCGCTTTGAAGGCTTCCTACCTGACCCGTGAGGACGTTCCGGCTGAGGTCGTTGAGAAGGAGCGTTCCATCGCTGAGCAGATCACCCGCGAAGAGGGCAAGCCGGAGAAGGCTATCCCGAAGATCGTCGAGGGTCGCCTCAACGGCTTTTACAAGGACGTTGTCCTGCTCGAGCAGCCTTCCGTTGCTGACAACAAGAAGACCGTTCAGAAGCTCATGGAAGACGCTGGTGTCACCATCACCGCTTTCTCTCGCTTCGAGGTTGGCCAACACTAATTCTGGCACGATGACCAGCTGAGGCTACATCCGCTTGAGTAGTGGTCTGCTCTCCCGGTGCGCGATCCCTCCTAGAAAATCGGGGACCTTGCACCGGGTTTTGTCATATGTGGCAAACTCGCGCAATTGAAGGCGGAAAAGGTAGACTGATTTGTTGATGTCGCCGGATCGAACACCACGAAACCGCCGGTGCTCGCCCTTCATGAACGCAATCGCCCAACTTGCGGCTTGAAGCCACTCGTGGCTTCGTAGCAAGCGCGCGATGGCGCGTGAGGATCTTCACTGTGGAAGTACATGGGTCGTTGCAACCCAGCGGCTTTCATTTTCCAGGGGCAGAAGTGGCCCTGGTCCGCACTTCCATTTCCGAAGCGATCGAACCTACAACAGGGAAGAAAGGTATCAACCCATGGAGCAGGCTGCTCAACGTCCTGGATACAAGCGCGTCATGCTAAAGCTTGGAGGTGAGATGTTCGGTGGCGGGGCCGTCGGCATCGATCCCGACGTCGTATCTGGGGTCGCCCGCCAGATTGCCAGCGTTGCCCGTGAAGGCTATGAGATCGCAGTCGTCATCGGCGGTGGCAACTTCTTCCGCGGCGCACAGCTGCAGCAGCGCGGTCTCGATCGCAATCGTTCGGACTACATGGGCATGCTGGGAACCGTGATGAACTGCTTGGCATTGCAGGACTTCCTCGAGCAAGAGGGAATCGACTGCCGGGTGCAAACGGCCATCAATATGGCTCAGGTGGCCGAACCATACCTGCCGCTGCGGGCGAAGCGCCACCTTGAAAAGGGACGCGTGGTCATCTTCGGCGCTGGCATGGGTATGCCTTATTTCTCCACGGATACCACGGCGGCACAGCGTGCTTTGGAAATTGATTGCGAAGTGCTGCTGATGGCAAAGGCTGTCGATGGCGTCTATTCTGACGATCCTCGCACCAACCCGGATGCGGAGCTGTTCAGCGAGATTACCCCCCGCGAGGTCATCGAGAAGGGCCTGAAGGTGGCGGATGCCACCGCGTTTAGCCTGTGCATGGACAACAATATGCCGATCCTCGTGTTCAATCTCCTCCAGGAGGGCAATATTGCTCGCGCTGTTGCGGGCGAAGCTATCGGTACTTTGGTGAAGTCCTGATATTTTAGATAGAGCACCCGCTTTCTACTACAGCTCGACAACTATTTCACCTTGGTTGAGGTCTGTGATGCCTGTGGCAAGAAGGCGTGAAGGATGTATATGTGGTGCCCGCACCTGGTGCCACGATGACCGATCGTGACAACAATACTGTAAGGAATCTCGACTCCCATGATTGATGAAATTCTGTTCGAAGCAGAAGAGCACATGACCACCTCGGTGGAGCGCACCCGTGACGAGCTGACCAACATCCGCACCGGTCGCGCTAACCCGGCGATGTTCAACGGCGTGATCGCTGATTACTACGGCGTGCCCACCCCGATCACCCAAATGGCAACCATTTCGGTGCCCGAGGCGAGAATGCTGCTCATCAAGCCATACGAGATGTCCATGATGAATGAGATCGAAAACGCCATCCGCAACTCCGACCTCGGCGTTAACCCCACCAACGACGGCCAGGTGCTGCGTGTGACCATTCCGCAGCTGACGGAGGAGCGTCGTAAGGACATGGCAAAGCTCGCCCGCTCCAAGGGCGAGGATGGCAAGATCGCCATTCGAAACGTGCGCCGCAAGGGAATGGATCAGCTCAAGAAGATCCAAAAGGACGGCGACGCCGGTGAGGACGAGGTTCAGGCTGCTGAAAAGGAGCTCGACAAGGTCACCTCGAAGTACGTCGCACAAATCGACGAACTGGTGTCCAAGAAAGAAGGCGAGTTGATGGAGGTCTAAGGCCTTCATCGACCACAGCGAAGCATATGGGCGGAAAGAAGGAGGAACATGCCTTCTTTTCGCCCATTCACATGTGCACAAGGAGGCATGTGAGCAATGAATCAGACCACGCATGGGTTTGAGCATCTTCCCAAACCGAAAAACTCCGCCGGCCGTGATCTGAAAGCTGCGGTGTCAGTGGGCGTCGGCCTAGGCGCCTTGGTGCTTTTATGCATTTTCGTCATTCCCTTCGGGTGGTACCCCTTGGTGGCATTTGCAGTGGGACTTGCTACCTGGGAGGTATCCGCGCGCCTGAGTGAGCACGGCTATCTGGTTAACCGCACCCTACTCTTGCTCGGCGGACAGCTGATGGTGTGGATGAGCTGGCCGTTCGGTACCAAAGGCCTCGTGAGTGCCTATGTCGCTTCCGTCTTGCTTATCATGTTCGGAAGGCTTTTCCATCACGGGCGAAACTCCGCGCCGAAGAATTACTTGCGCGACATGTCGATCGCGATCTTTGTCCTGACCTGGATCCCGCTGTTCGGAAGCTTCGCGGCCATGCTGTCTTTGTTCGAGACCGACTCCGTGCCGGGTGCCTACTTCATTGTGACGTTCATGCTGTGCGTGATTGCCTCTGATACGGGTGGTTACATCGCCGGAGTGATGTTCGGCTCCCACCCGATGGCGCCGGCCGTGAGCCCGAAGAAGTCCTGGGAGGGCTTTGCTGGGTCGGTCATCGGTGGCATGCTCGTCGGTGGTTTGACCGTGACGTTGCTCCTGCAGTTCCACTGGTGGTGGGGCGCGGTGTTGGGCTTCCTTCTTGTCATTTGTGCGACGCTGGGGGATCTCGTCGAGTCGCAGTTCAAACGTGAGCTCGGCATCAAGGACATGTCGGCGATGCTGCCGGGACACGGTGGCATCATGGATCGCCTCGACGGCATGCTTCCTTCAGCGATGGTGACGTGGCTGCTGTTAAGCCTTATCTCCGTGGTCTAGGAAGACCCTGTAATCACAACGACAACACCCCGCCGGGTCACGACCCGGCGGGGTGTTGTGTTAAGCATCTACTTTTGATGATGCAGTTTGCGAAGCTTCTTTATCTGGCGACGAAGCTGGAACATACGCATGCCGCCGACGAGAGCCATGATAAGTGCACCCAAGATAGCGGCAAACAGGAAGCCCACACCGGAAGGCAGGCTTACATGGAGATTGAAGAAGGAGATGGCTACCGCCTGCTGGTTTTGAAGGATAAATACCAACAGCACGATAAGCAGCAAGGCGCCGACGATTAGTGCGATCCAGGTGCCACCGGCAAAAGTCGATTCCACCTTGGTCGGAACAGAAGTCGGGGACTGATTGCCATTCTGGTTCTCGGAAACAGTGGCATCCTCGGTTGTCTCACCGGCCGGGGGCTCGACCACGGCCGGCAGGTTCGCGTTGCTGGTTTCGGGAGCAAGGGCGGACTCCGACGCGGCTTCGAAGGAATTGGTGGCAGGGGATTGGGGTTCGGCGTTGGCCTCACCGGTGCCGTTGAACTCTGGGAAACCTTGGGAATCAGTCTTACGCATGACGTCCATTCAACTTGAAAATCGCGATGGTTGCCAGTCGGCGCTAAGGATCACCGACCGCTGTGGGCTGTGCAAATGATAGCGGGAGCGTACAAGTGAAAATCAAACATAAGAAAAAGATAAGGTCAACGGTGTGGTGTGCTCATCTGCTGGTTGAGAAGCCTACCAAAACATGGAAGATTCGGCGGCGGAAGTAACCCCAATGTGGCTGGTGAGTCTTTTTATCACCGCTGCCTTTGGCAGTCCGAAACTAAAAAAGGGCGGGGTTCGTGCTGACCGACCTGTGGGCGTCGGAAAGCAAATCGGCATATCAGCACCGACCAGCAATGGCGTGCTCCGTAGCCACAGTGCATGGGCGGACTCGCCAACGGGCAGTCCGGCGTGCGACAATGGCTTCATTATGGCAAAACCAGTAGCACTCGATTTTGGCGCAGGGCGCGCCAAAATGCCTCCCAAGCATTTCGCTGACCTTACCCAGGATGAGCGGGTGGAAGCACTCCAAGAGATTGGCCTGCCCAAGTTCCGCGCCAACCAGCTGGCGAAACATTACTACGGCCGCATGGAAGCGGACCCGCGTACCATGACTGATCTTCCGGAATCTGCGCGTGAGGCCGTTGCGGACAGGCTTTTCCCACCTCTGATGACTCCCGTTCGCGTGGTGGAAGCCGACGACGGCGAGACCCAAAAGACGCTGTGGCGGTTGCATGATGGCACGCTGCTGGAGTCTGTGCTGATGCGCTACCCTGACCGAGCGACGTTGTGTATTTCCTCCCAGGCTGGCTGTGGTATGGCATGCCCATTCTGTGCGACCGGTCAGGGCGGTCTTGATCGCAACCTTTCTACCGGCGAGATCGTCGATCAGGTCCGTGCCGCCGCCGCCACGATGGCTGCCGAGGGCGGTCGCTTGTCCAATATCGTGTTCATGGGCATGGGCGAGCCGCTTATCAACTACAAGCGAGTGGTGTCCGCGGTGCGTCAGATCACCCGGCCGGTGCCGGAAGGTTTTGGGATCTCACAGCGTAACGTCACCGTTTCCACGGTGGGCCTAGCTCCGCTGATTCGCAAGCTTGCCGACGAAGACCTGTCCGTAACCCTCGCGGTTTCCTTGCACACGCCAGACGACGAGCTTCGCGATACGCTCGTGCCTGTCAATAATCGCTATCCCGTCGCCGAGGTCCTCGACGCCGCGCGCTATTACGCGGACAAGTCCGGCCGGCGTGTATCCATCGAGTATGCGCTCATCCGTGACATCAATGATCAAGGCTGGCGCGCGGATCTTTTGGGCAAGAAGCTGCACAAGGCGCTCGGTTCGAAGGTACACGTTAACCTCATTCCGCTTAATCCAACGCCGGGCTCGAAGTGGGATGCTTCGCCCAAGGAGCGTCAGGATGAGTTCGTGCGCCGCGTGATCGCACAGGGGGTTCCGTGTACCGTGCGTGACACCAAGGGGCAAGAGATCGCCGCCGCCTGCGGCCAGCTCGCCGCCGAAGAACGCTAACCTTATTTCCATACGCACAACCGCCTGCCACCACACGGTGGTACAGGCGGTTGTCCTTGCTTACCGACGCTTCAATGCCACAACCTAACTATCGTCTTTCAGGTAGAGCTAGGAACCTCGGTTGCCCCAGCTTGAATGGATCATCCTCCGCAGGGGGATGCGCGGTGTGTCCCAAGTTTGAATTGGGGGCATGAAAAAACGCTGTCTGCAGAAACAAACAGCGTTCTAGAAACCTCGAGGTTGGAAAGGTCCTACCCGAAAAAGCGGTTCGTGGTTAGTCCTTGGGGAGGGAGCGAAGGTGAGCGACGCGGGATGGCTCGATGTTGAGCGCACGCAGCTGGGAATCGGTCAGTTCAGCGTAGGGCCCGGTGCAGGTTGCCTGCAGGTAATTCCAATCAGGCTCCTTGTGACCCATCGGCTTGTTGTGCGCGGTCAGGGTGCGGACCTGGGAACCTTTCGGCTCAAAAAGCTGGAGGATGAGGCCGAGAGCGATCACTGCTGCGAAGACGAACAGGAAGATGGTCTCAACATGGCCTGTGTGGTTGCCGAAGTTGTATGCCAACAGGAACAGGACGGAAATCCAACCGGAAATCTGAATCGCATTGCGCCCGATGCTGTGCCAACCCCAGGCTGCTGAAGGCTCATCCAGAGTGGATACACCGTTGTGTACCTCTGGGGTGATGTGGTGGGAACCAGCCACGTTCTTCTCCTCATTCTCACTTGCGACGTACGTGCAAGGCGATTTTCTGCAAGCCGTGCCTACGTGCAACGTCCTCTATTGATTCAACGGCTATTTTCGCATATCCGGCAGCTTAAAGCGACATTCTTGGGGACAAGTGGAGGCGAAAAATCGGAGCAACCCGATAAAGTGCGAGGACGCGTAGAGGCATCAACCTAAAGTACGTACACAATAGGGGGTGACTAGCGTGGGTAATCAAGGAAGTGGGAACTGGGTAGCATTTTCCGTGACCGGGAATCGAGCGTTCGTGATCACCTGTATAGACGAACTCATTGTCTGCGAACCTGCACCAGCTTCATTGGGACCTGCACTGAAGCGTCGGTAAGCAATGCGGGGCGGGTGTGCTTCGGAATTAAAACGCACGGCTCGTTATGCGTAGCCATAGAAAGTTTCGTCATTTCTTTCATTTCCGGAATGCTTCAGGAGTCGCTGGCACAGCAACACACACGATGGTCGGGCAAGTCGTCAATGCCGGCAGATGCGAAGCCACCGTTGTCGCTGGCATGGTTCATAATGAAGTGGTGACCAACGATTCTTTCACCACTAGCAATCCCAACGGGGCTTATCCAATCATCTCAGCGACTACGGGCGCGACCATGCCACGCACCGAAGTCAATGACGGCGCGCGCACAGTGCTTATCCTTGGTAGTACAGGCTCGATTGGAACCCAGGCCTTAGAGGTAATCGCCGATAATCCGGATAAGTTCATTGTGAAAGGTATAGCCGCTGGTGGCCGTAACCCGAGTTTAATTATCGAGCAGGCTCGTGCACTTGGACTTTCCGGAAACCAAGTAGCTGTTGCGGACTTGAAAGCCGCTGCAGTCGTTAGTGAAGCGCTGGGTGGCACTGTATTGGATGGCCCAGATTCCGCGACCACCCTAGTAAAAGAACAACCCGTGGACTTGGTTCTTAACGGCCTCGTCGGGTCGCTAGGGCTGGCGGCCACACTTGCGGTTATTGAGTCGGGCGCATATCTCGCGCTTGCCAATAAGGAATCTTTGGTCGCTGGTGGCTCGTGGGTCGTGAATCAGGCGCGTCCGGGCCAGATTATTCCGGTTGACAGCGAGCATTCCGCCATGGCGCAGGCATTGCGCTCCGGTAGCGAATACGAGGTTGATCGTTTTGTGCTTACCGCCTCCGGCGGACCTTTTAGGGGTTGGACTCGCGAGCACATGTGGGATGTTACCCCACAGCAAGCGGCCGCACATCCGACTTGGTCGATGGGTCAGATGAACACGCTCAATTCAGCAACCCTTGTCAATAAAGGTCTTGAGCTCATTGAGGCGACTTTGTTGTTTGGCATTCCGGCCGAGAGGATTGAAGTAACGGTCCATCCGCAATCCATCGTCCACTCCATGATCACGTTCATCGATGGCGCAACGATTGCACAAGCCTCTCCGCCCTCGATGAAGCTTCCCATTTCCTTGGCGATGAATTGGCCACGACGGGTCGCAAAGGCTCAGCCGAGCCTTGACTTTGCAACGGCATCCACGTGGGAATTCTTCCCGGTGGACAATGAAGCGTTTCCCGCTGTGGAGGTGGCGCGTCATGTTGCAAGCCTTGGCGGGACTCATCCGGCTGTTTACAACGCAGCCAATGAGCAGGCGGCAGCGTCGTTTTTGCGCGGTGGGATCAAATTCCCGCAGATCGTCGACGTTGTTGAACAGATCGTCGGGGAGGCTTCCCAGTTTGCTGGTGTACCCTCATCATTCGATGACATCATCGCGGTTGAAACCGAGGCTCGACGGCGTGCCGATGAACTGGTGGCGCGTTTGCTCGCATAAGTAGGTGGGTGAGCGAAGACAGTGGATGTGCCCCGAAGGGTAAGACACGCCTTGTTTGCTCAACCCTTGCCGGTAGAGTCGAGTGCTCGACTGAATTGTTGTCATGCCGCCTGGGCCGAGTCTGGTGCCGGCGCGAATTGTCCCTGACATGATTGGTTCTTTGTGATTTCCTACCTCATTGGTGTCCTTCTGTTTGCCCTCGGCATTGCCGTAACAATTGGTGTACATGAGGCCGGCCACTATACGGCGGCACGCGCAACGGGCATGCGGGTGCGCAGGTTTTTCATTGGCTTTGGCCCCAAGGTTTTTTCCTTTACCCGAGGGCACACCGAGTACGGATTCAAGCTGATTCCTTTGGGCGGGTTCTGCGATATCGCCGGAATGACGAATCAAGATGAGGTCACCAAGGAGGAAGAACCGTACGCCATGCGGGATAAACCTGCATGGAAGCGCATCATCGTGCTGCTCGGCGGAGTCTTTGTCAATTTCATCATCGCCTTCGTGATCTTCTACTTGGTGGCGTTGACCTCTGGACTTGCCGATCCCAAGGCAGACTACACTCCGACCGTCGGTGAGGTAACCTGCGTGGCACCGCGCCAGCTAGATGCACAAACTCTCGCTGAATGTAGTGGAACAGGGCCAGCCGGTGAGGCAGGCCTTCTCCCGGGAGACAAAATTACCGCGGTGGATGGTGAAAAGCTGGAAAGCTTCGTGGCTCTCCGTGACTACGTGATGGCACGCCCGGGAGAAACAATCACCCTCTCGGTTGTCCGCGGCAGCGACAACCTAGAGATCGCTGTACCTGTTGCTACCGCATCCCGGCTGGACTCGAGCGGTAACGAAGTCGCCGTTGGTGCGATTGGGGTATCCAATGCGCCCGTTGTCATTGAACCATCGAGTGCCACGGAGTCTTTCGTGGTGGCCAACCACTACATGGGATTCCTCATGGGGGAGACTGTGAAGGGGGTTGCTGCATTTCCGGGCAAGATTCCAGGAGTTGCGGCGTCCATTTTCGGTGGGGAGCGTGAGGCCGATAGCCCGGTGAGCGTTGTCGGTGCTTCCCGCGTTGGAGGTGAACTGGCTGAGCGCTCGATGTGGTCGAGTTTCTTCCTTCTGCTTGCCAACCTCAACCTGTTTTTGGCTGTGTTTAATCTCATCCCGCTTCCACCACTCGATGGTGGCCACATTGCGGTGGTGCTCTATGAAAAAGTCAGGGACTTTATCCGTCGCCTTCGCGGGCTGCCAGTGGCTGGTCCGGCGGACTATCAAAAGCTCATGCCACTGACGATGGCTGTGGCCGCGCTGCTCGTGGGAGTGGGCGTCATCGTCATTCTGGCCGATGTGGTCAATCCAATTCGCGCCTTCGGCTAAAGAACGTTTGTTGCCAACAGGCCGAGTTAGTGGGGAAGTGTAGAATCCAAAGAAGTACCTATCTAACTAGATTGGCTAGTACCTATTTAAAACTTCAATTAGGTTCCGTCTAGGTTTCGCAGAAGCCTACGGGTTCCTCAAGGAGAGCAATACACGTGTCTACCCCCATCGGCCTTGGTCTTCCAGAAGCACCTCTTCCAACCTTGGCGCCACGTCGCAAAACGCGCCAGATCATGGTTGGAAACGTAGGCATCGGCTCTGATTACCCGGTGTCAGTTCAGTCGATGACCACCACCAAGACCCACGATGTCAACGCAACCCTGCAGCAAATCGCACAGCTGACCGCATCTGGCTGCGACATTATCCGCGTCGCGTGCCCTAAGACCGTGGACGCTGAGGCCCTGCCGATCATCGCGAAGAAGTCGCCGATCCCAGTCGTGGCCGACATTCACTTCCAGCCGAAGTACATCTTTGCAGCTATCGATGCCGGCTGTGCAGCCGTCCGCGTCAATCCCGGCAACATCAAGGAATTTGATGGCCGTGTGAAGGAAGTCGCAAAGGCTGCCGGAGATGCGGGTATCCCGATTCGCATCGGTGTCAACGCGGGATCCTTGGATAGGCGTTTGCTGGAAAAGTACGGCAAGGCCACCCCAGAGGCTCTTGTCGAGTCTGCCATTTGGGAGGCGAGCCTCTTCGAAGAGCACGGCTTTGGTGATATCGCCATCTCCGTCAAGCACAACGACCCTGTCATCATGGTGGAGGCTTATCGCCAGTTGGCCGCCAAGACCGACTATCCGCTGCACCTTGGCGTTACGGAAGCTGGCCCGGCTTTCCAAGGCACGATTAAGTCCGCAGTGGCTTTCGGCGCTTTGCTTAGCCAGGGCATTGGTGACACTATTCGCGTTTCCTTGTCTGCTGATCCCGTGGAGGAGATTAAGGTCGGCGACCAGATTCTGCAGTCGCTGAACTTGCGCGAGCGCGGACTCGAAATTGTCTCGTGCCCTTCGTGCGGCCGTGCACAGGTGGATGTGTACACCCTCGCCGAAGAAGTCACCGCCGCACTGGACGGCATGAACATTCCGCTGCGTGTTGCCGTCATGGGGTGTGTGGTCAATGGCCCGGGCGAGGCACGCGATGCCGATTTGGGTGTTGCCTCCGGCAACGGCAAGGGTCAGATCTTTGTCAAGGGCGAGGTTATCAAGACGGTTCCGGAATCCCAGATCGTCCAAACTCTCATCGAAGAGGCCATGCGCCTGGCTGAGGAGCAGGGTTTGGAGATTAAGGAAGGCGGCCCCTCGAAGGTGTCCATCACCAAGTAATCTGTCGCGCGCCATGTGCAGCTAAGCTCAAGAGAGCCGTCACCACGTACGTTGGTGGCGGC
This sequence comes from Corynebacterium sp. SCR221107, assembly GCF_027886475.1. Taxonomy (NCBI): domain Bacteria; kingdom Bacillati; phylum Actinomycetota; class Actinomycetes; order Mycobacteriales; family Corynebacteriaceae; genus Corynebacterium; species Corynebacterium sp. SCR221107. The sequence goes on along the minus strand of NZ_CP115670.1, from coordinate 1,929,567 downwards.
TCTTGGTGAATGGGGCGTTGATACTCCCACCGCTGCATCGGTGCCCCTACGGTGAGGCGGTGGGAGTGGCAAACTGTGGCGCGGGCCAGCGAGTGATACGTTGAAGCTCATGCGGAGATTTCTCTCAGTTCTGCTGGTGGCGGGAGTGGCTGCCGGCCAGCTCGTTGGCTGCACACCCAAGCCGGCTTCGGCAAATCCTGTCGTTGAACAGTTCCTTGACGATTGGCAGGCCCAGAACTTCGAGGCTGCAGGCCAGGCAAGTGACAACGCCAGCCAGGCCGCGTCCACCTTGTCGGCGAGCTGGGATGGTCTGCAGGCGGAGGGAGTCGAGACTGAGCTGACGGATGTCAAACTCGACGGCACGGTTGCTACTGCGAGGTACAACGTCACCTGGGATCTTCCACGCGACCGCGAGCTTACTTACGAAGCGAATATGACGTTGAATCGCATCAACGACCAATGGCGCATTCGGTGGGCGCCCTCACTGATCCATCCGCAGCTGGGAGCCAACCAGCATCTGGAGTTACGTGCCGTCAATGCCGAGCGTGCCAGCGTCATCTCCTCCGACGGCGCGGAAGTCTTGCGCCCGGGCACCGTGTTCCGGGTACTCGTGGACACCGACGCGGTAAGCAATGCTCGCTCCACTGCAATGACGGTTGCCAATGCCATCAATGCAGCCCGCGCCGATGATGAGTCAGCCGGCACGATTGATGCCGACGAATTGGAAAATAACCTCAAAGGCGCCAACGGCACATACTCAGTTGCAGTGGTTAGCCAGGCGCAAGGGCAGGCGCTGAAGACGACATTGGAGCGCAGCCCAGAGGTCTTTTTCAACGAAGAGCCTGCGATGGTAGCAACTGATCCTAACTTCGCACCAGACATCGTATCCCGCGTGGCAGAACTTGTGGAAAGCGACCTCGAGGGCGCCAACGGCTGGGAGATCGATGCGGTAAACCACGATGGTGCGGTCATTGGCCAGTTGGACTATCACGCGCCGACAGTGGCTCCGTCGGTACGCATCAGCTTGGACCACAACGTGCAGCGAGCGGCGGAGGAAGCAGTGAATATGCGCGCCGATATGAAGACGATGCTGGTTGCCATACGCCCATCAACTGGGGAGATCCTTGCCGTGGCGCAGTCTGACAAGGCCGACGAGGATGGTGACATTGCGCTGAATGGACAGTACCCACCCGGCTCGACGTTTAAGATCATCACGGCTTCGGCCGGTATCCAGGATCAAGGGCTTAATTCCGATTCGATCGTCCCATGCCCGGGATCGATGAATATCTATGGTCGAATCGTTAACAACTACAATCAGTTTTCCCTGGGAGATACTGCGCTAACGAATGCTTTTGCAAAGTCCTGCAACACCACGTTTGCAAACATCTCTGAGCAACTTGGCCAGGGACAGCTCAAGGCTATGGGTTTGTCTTTTGGTTTGGGTGTTGACTATGACATCCCGGGACTGACCACCATCACTGGCTCCATACCGGAGGGGGAGACCGAACTCGAGCGAACTGAGGCCGGCTATGGCCAGGGCGCGGACTTGGCCTCGCCTTTCGGCATGGCCTTGGTCTCTGCCACGGCAGCGGCTGGCCACACCCCGCTGCCGACCTTGATTTCAGGGCATGAGACCACCGCAAGCATCGACGTTGCTGCACCGGAGCCCGAGACCTTGAATCAACTGCGCACGCTCATGCGATCGGTGGTTACCAGTGGTACCGCTGCTGGTATGCAAGCAGGCGGCGAGATCTATGGCAAAACTGGTGAGGCAGAAATCAACGAAGGCTCGCACGCTTGGTTTACCGGGTATCGCGATGATATTGCCTTCGCAACTCTTGTCGTTCTCGGAGGCGGTTCGGAGACCTCGGTGGCGATTACGGACAAGTTCTTAACCCGCTTGGACGAGCTCAATGCCGGTGGTGCAGGAACAGTCGTTGGGATGGGCCCTGAAGGTGCGGAATCCGAAGCCGCAGTGGTTCAGTCAGACCCCATGGTCGCTGGTCAATAGCGGGGACTTAGCCGAGGAGTAATCGTCAGCGTCCGCGCCAGCAGCTTTCCGGGTTGGAACGCCCTTTCTGGCCACCGTCATCCGTTTGTCACTAACGGCATCGAAGTAGTGGTGCGATGCCCGAAGGCCACTGCTTTAGAGTGAGTGCTTGCGTAGGCGAGTACAATCGAGGGGTTGTGAGAGGAATTTGGCCTCTCATCTAGTCGGCGGCGTGTGCGCTCGCCGGTGGATTATTGTTCCCATTTACTTAAAAGACAGTTGTAAGGAAATTTCATGGCTGCCAATCGTGCACCGCTTCGTCCAGGCAAACCAACACCGATCCGCGAGGTTCCGGCCAGCATTCCGCGCCCAGAATACGTGTGGAAGCCAACGGTCAAAGAAAACCAAGGTGAGCCCTTCGTGCAAACCCCGGAGGTCATCGAGGCTATGCGGGAGGCATCTGCTATTGCTGCGAATGCACTGAAGGTCGCCGGTGCGGCTGTGGCTCCCGGGGTAAGCACTGATGAGATTGACCGCATCGCCCATGAGTACATGTGCGATCATGGCGCCTATCCTTCAACGCTTGGTTACCTCGATTTTCCCAAGTCTTGTTGCGTTTCTTTGAATGAGATTATCTGTCATGGCATCCCGGATACCACGGTGATTGAGGACGGCGATATCGTCAATATCGATGTCACCGCCTTCAAGAACGGCGTGCATGGCGATACTAACGCAACCTTCCTGGCTGGCGATGTCTCCGAGGAACACCGCCTGCTGGTCGAGCGCACCGAGGAAGCCATGATGCGTGGTATCCGCGCCGCAAAGCCAGGCCGCGAGATTAACGTCATCGGCAGGGTGATCGAGGCCTATGCCAAGCGATTTGGCTACAACGTGGTGCGCGACTTCACTGGTCACGGGGTCGGCCCCACCTTCCACAATGGATTGGTGGTCTTGCATTATGATTCCCAGGCTTACCGTAATGTTCTCGAACCGGGCATGACATTGACCATTGAACCGATGATCAATCTCGGCTCGCTCGATTACACGATTTGGGACAACGGTTGGACCGTGCAAAACGATGACCACAAGTTCACAGCTCAGTTCGAGCACACCATCGTCATCACGGAGGATGGCAACGAGATCCTCACCCTGCCCACCGAATAAGTCCCACCATGATGCAGCGCAAGACGGACACGGCTGGTCTTGGCTGGCGTTGCATCGTGCTTTCCGACGTTCACCCGTCGCCTTCCCCACTGTGGTTGGCAACCATGGTGCTTCCAGTCGAAGGCGGCTTCTCGCTGGTCTGTTGAGCAACCACCTGTGCTCGAGGCCAGCGTTGGCCTTGAGATGAGGCAGTTCTTGAGGCTGCCGTTTGTAAGATAGTTTCCTATGACAGCTTTTTTGGTGGCGGGATGTACCTCGGATGCGGGCAAGTCGGTCGTCGTTGCCGGATTATGTAGGGCCTTTGCGAGACGAGGGCTAAGGGTTGCTCCCTTCAAAGCCCAGAACATGTCGAATAACTCGGCGGTTACTCCAGACGGCGGGGAAATCGGCCGCGCGCAGGCGCTGCAGGCTGCAGCCTGCGGCCTGGTGCCGTCGACAAGCTTCAACCCAATTCTGCTCAAGCCTGGTTCCGATCGAACCAGCCAATTAGTAGTCAAGGGGAAAGCCCGAGGCAACGTCTCGGCAAAAAACTACATCGAGCACCGCACCCAGCTTCGGGAGGTGGCCGCGGCCTGCCTCGAAGAGCTGGAGGATGCCTATGATCTGGTGATCTGTGAGGGCGCCGGTTCGCCGGCGGAGATCAATCTGAGGGAAACCGACGTCGCCAATTTTGGGCTCGCGGAGCTCGCCGATCTCCCGGTGTTTCTTGTTGGTGACATTGACCGCGGGGGAGTGCTGGCGCATTTCTACGGCACCCACCAGATAGTTTCCGCATCGGATCGGGCAAGGATCAAGGGATTCGTGGTCAATAAATTCCGTGGCGATGAGTCGATCCTTAAACCGGGGCTCGAAGAGCTGGAGTCGATGACCGGCGTGCCTACGGTGGCAGTCTTGCCCTTCGTCAATGGGCTGTGGATAGATGCCGAAGATTCCCTGCAATCAGCCATAGGCACCTCCGTCGGCCCGAAGTTGGCACCCGTGGGGACGGAAAGGCTCAAGGTCGCCGCCGTGCGCCTGCCGCGGATCTCCAACGCGACCGATGTCGAGGCGTTGGCGTGCGAGCCAGGAATCACGGTGGTGTGGACCGACGACCCACGCGACGTGCTCGATGCCGATCTTGCGGTAGTGCCCGGCTCCAAGTCCACGCTCAGCGACCTCAAGTGGATAAGAGACACGGGGATTGCACAGGCAATCGTGCATCGCGCGCGCAATGGGCAGCCGGTTCTCGGGGTCTGCGGCGGCTACCAGATGATGTGTACCACCATCGTCGATCCAGTCGAGGCTGGGAGCCCCGACCCCGTTGACGGGCTTGGCATCTTCGACGCACGCATCGTTTTTCACCCGGAAAAGACCCTCATCCGCCACCCCAACGGTGCCTACGAGGTGCACCACGGTCGGGTGGAATATTCGGGTGATCCCGCATGGATTGGTGCGGAAGGATCGCGCAGCGGTGCGTGCTTCGGCACCCACCGGCACGGTCATCTGGAACATGATGAGTCCAGAAGACAATTCCTGCGCGAGGTTGCTGAGCTCTCCGGACGTTATGGATTCGTTTTGGCCAATGACACCAGCTTCGCTGCCGCCCGTGAAGCGCAGCTGGACATGCTTGCCGACGTTATCGAGGCGCATTGGGACCTTGATGCTTTGGCCGTCGCTGTCGGCCTGAAACCGTCCCAGAAATACCAAGATTAGATAGCATACTGCCTTTTGCCCCCATGTTGTCTGGGCCGCAGTACAAAGACGCAAAGCGGGCGGGGCCATCCTCAAATGGATGACCCCGCCCGCTCCAAGCTATTCAAGCTGCGCCTTGGGGACTAGGTTACCCCTTGCGCATGGCAATCAGTAAGGCAGGATGCCCTGGAACTTCAGCCAGTTGATGCCGGCGATGATAGCGCCGATGACGGTGCCAGCGACACCGACGTAGGTGACGTCGCGCCAGATCTGTGCCCATGCAGGAGCGTTCTCGTCGGTCTCAAAGCCCCCGTGGGGGCTGATGATTAAGTGAATGGTGTGGCTTTTGTGAAAGGGCTCTCGCGGTGATGGATTGCTCTATTGCGCGTTATCGACATCGAGGCCAAGGAGTGCATTTTCCACCAGCTCGGTCAGCGCCGGGTGGATCCAGTACTGTTCGGTGGCAAAAGAGCGTACATCCATATCGAAGGCGAGCATGGTAACGAAGGACTGGATGAGGCTTGATGCCTGATATCCGATGATGTGTGCGCCAAGCAGCTTGCCGGTCTTTTGATCGGCGATGACCTTCGCAAACCCGGTGGAGTCTTCTAACGCCCATCCGTAGGCGATGTCGCTGTAGTTTTGGATCTTCACTGTGATGTCGTATCCGGCCTCTTTGGCTTGCTGCTCCGTCAGGCCAACCGTTGCGATCTGCGGATTGCTAAACACTGCAGCCGGAACGGCATCGTGAGGCAACTTCTTGAGATTGTCTGGGTGCAAGAGATTGTGGCGAACTGCTCGCATCTCGGCATTGGCAACGTGTTTGAGCTGGTAAGGGGAACTAACATCACCTAGAGCCCACACTCCCTGCGCGCTGGTGCGACCATACTCGTCGACTTTGATGACAGCGCCATCGAGTTCGATGCCTGCCGCCTCAAGGTTCATCTGGTCGCCATTGGGGATGCGACCGAGCGCGACGAGCAGGGTTTCTGCTTTGACCTGGGATCCGTCGTCAAGCGTGGCAACAATCAGGCCGTCCACCTTTTCCACCTTGCTCACGAGTCGACCCAGATGCGTTTCATAGCGATCGGAGACAATCTCGGTCATGCGGGCCGAAATGTCTTCATCCATGACCCGTAGAACTTTGTCGGAACGGTTGATGAGTTTGACCTCAACGCCCAAGGAGCTAAAGATGTGCGAGAATTCCATGGCGATGAACCCGCCCCCGAGAACAATCATCGATTGAGGAAGCTCCGGCATGCGCATGACATTCTCGTTCGTGAAATAGTCCACACCTGGCGTGAGGTTGGAGTCGGAAATAAAGTCGGGGATCGCCGGACGAGCGCCGGTGGCGATGACAATCTGATCGCCGGTAACGATCCATTTTTCCTCGCCGATACCAGTTTTGAGAGTCTTGGGGGCAATAAAGGTGGCGTGCTGGTCGTAGACGTCGATGTTGGGTGTGCGTGGACCGCGGCGGTACTCTTCGCCACCGCGGGCAATGGGGTCGATTCGGTTGTCGAACACGCGGGAGACAATGCTGGGCCAGTCTACGCCGTTAAGGCTTGCCTGCACGCCGAAACGCTTGGCATCGGCAATGTCGTGTGCGAGGTCTGCAGCGTGAACGAACATTTTGGTGGGAATGCAACCGACATTGAGGCAGGTGCCACCAAAAGTTCCTTTTTCAACGATAGCGATGGACTTGTTGTCGAATTCTGGCCCCGGAATGGAATTTCCTGAGCCGGTTCCCACGATTACAAGGTCATAGTGCTTGGAGTTGGCCATGCTGTCTTCTGCTTCCTTTTCCTTGATCTATAAAGATGGCTAGTTATTTTGAATTGAAAATTAGGTAAAGCTCGCTGAGCGTAGCGCTTGTTCGAGCCGCAGCGGTTTCGGTGCGGGGCTCGTATTCATTGTTTACACGATAGAAAAGCAATGCCCTCGAACGAAGGTGGTGAACAGGTGAGTCCTTGTTCGACGAGAAGCGCAATGGAACTGACTAGGTTAGTTGAGCTTGATTGTGAATTCGGCGTCAGCTATCTGAAACGTACAAGAGACGCGCAGAATTCCATCTACCGCTCACGGTCATCTCGAAGCAGCAGGGAATCTCGATTCTAAGGCATTGTGCTACTGTACTTTTTCACAGTGAGCCCAGGACGTTGCTGTGCAATAGAATCAGGGGCGTCAATGTGCCTGCGTTTCGCCCAGATTTTTCTCCAGTAATGGTTGGACTTCCACTCATCCCAGCCTAGGATGATGTCGCTGGCGTTAGGACCGGGCGGGGAAGTTCATGGCTCCTGGGGGCAATATTGCGGCAAGCCATAGGTCGGTCGTGCGAAATGCCTGGCTTCGGGGAGTGGGGGCGGAAAGAAATACGTCGTGAACAGCGCCGGGGATGGCCTCCACCGTGCTGGAATCGGCGAGGAATGGCGCCCATCGCCTAATTTGGGTCACGTTCAGCACCGCGTCGGTAGATTGCGATCTTTCGCTAAAGGGCTTTCCGGTGGAAGACTCGGCCGAACACAGGGTGAGGACTGGCACGCCACAGTTGATCTTGCCGGCATGAAGACGCTCCTGGGATTTGACCACGCTGCGCAGCCAGCCCATGTACTTGGTGTGTCCAGCCAGAGGCTTGAAACTTAAGTCATAATCCCAACTTCCAAAGCGGCTTGAATGCAGGGCATCGCCGTAGGCCGAATTGGACTTTGACGGAAGAGACCGGCGCGGCCATTTCTTGCCCATGAATTTGATAATGGGAGCAACGGTGCGCGCGAGAGGGATTGGAACAATCATATCCAACCAGGGGCTATTGAAGATCGCGCCAGCAATCTTTGCCGCCAAAGGGTCATTTCTGGACCGAAGATGGTCGAGCCAATTGGCCACAATCAATCCGCCCGTGGAGTGGGCGAGAAGTACGAGGCGTTCATTGTGCTCCAAAGCGATCGTCGCCGCCTGTGCAAGTTCGTCATAGTAGTGGCGTAAGTCGGATTCGTAGTGCCAAGTTTGGCCATCCAGGTGAGCGCGCCCGCACTTGTGTAGGTCGATCGCGAAAAAGTCGATGCCAAGTGCGCGAAAATGTTCCGCCACGTGAGTGTGGAAGAAATAGTCCGTTACTCCGTGGACGTGCAGGATCGCGGTGCCTTTAGTGGCGGCAGCGGTGCTGTCAGTGGCGGGCTGGTGATGCACGAGGGCGGCACGAAGTGAGCCTTCGCCATCGGGATCTGTACCAAGTGGAAGGTAGCGTACGACATAGTCGGGGCCTAAGAAATCTGTCTCCCACTGCGGGCTCGGGGGGTTCTCGTTCCCAGATAACCTCAAGGAATCACTCATGGCTCCAAGGATAGAACGATCCTATCTAGCGCGCCCGTCTATCGGGGACGCCGATAATTGAATTGAGAATTGCTGCAACGCGCACCATTGCTAGCCCCAAGCGTCGCCTCCCAGTTCAAGGCGTGTTTGCTTCACGACGTTCAACACGCCATAAGTCAAAGAAGCGGCACTCTAGGTGCGGTCATGAAACGAAAAAAACGGATGACCGCACCTTATATAAAGGGGGCCTAGGTAGGGAGGGCATCGTGATATGGCGCTGAGAGCACTGTTCTAGCTTCGTCGTTTTTCCTTATATATATGTGTGTGTATATGCGCGCCGCAAAAACTCCCTATAGTCAAGGGCTGCGGTAAGTGGTGGAGCCTTTCGGACGTCGGAAAGCAACTAGCGCAGGCGGGGTAGGTGCGGAGTAAGGAATCGGGCGTCGATTCAAGGGTGGGAGGAAGCGGGGGAGGAAAGAATGCAGGGAAGGTGGCCTGACAATCCCAAATGGGGGTGGTGATGGCGAGCTTTATCCTTGACTTTGGGGGAAAGGAGACCGTTTTTACCACCCCCCATACATCTAAGCGTAGACTCAAACGAGGATGAATTGCCGTTTTTGATACACGGTTTGTCGCCTCATGGTTGCCGCGTTAAGCCGTCAAAAACTGCTGTTCATTGGGACGATGAATCCTTGAAAGGCGCACTTTCGGGGCGCTAGATTCCGAATGAAATCTCACGGAAACTAGTCACGCCCGCGCGCATTATTTTTCACGGGTTCACAACGAAACGGGAAACGAAAAGCGTAGAACGCAAGGAAGTTTGAAATGTCAGATTCCAAGAACAACGCAGCCATCAGCCACGAGGTGGACGTGGCACTGGTGGGCGCTGGCATCATGAGCGCCACCCTTGGCGCAATGCTCCGAGAGCTGGAACCGGGATGGTCCCAGATTCTCTTCGAGCGCCTCGACGCACCGGCTGAGGAGTCTTCTTCTCCTTGGAACAACGCTGGTACCGGCCACTCTGCACTGTGTGAGCTCAATTACACCCCAGAGGTCAAGGGCAAGATCGAGATCACCAAAGCCATCGGCGTCAACGAGAAGTTCCAGGCTTCGCGTCAGTTCTGGGCACACCAGGTCGATCGCGGAGTGCTGGCAGACCCGCGCGAGTGGATTAACCCGGTTCCGCACGTTTCCTTTGGCCGCGGTGCAGACCAGGTGGAGTACCTGCGCAAGCGCTACGATGCTCTTGTTGGGCACCCGCTGTTCCCGAACATGCAGTTCACCGACGACCGCGCAAAGTTCGACGAAATGCTCCCGCTGATGGCTGACGGCCGCAGCGCCTCCGACAAGGTTGCCATTTCGTGGACCGAGGCGGGCACCGACATCAACTACGGTGCTCTGGCAAAGCAATTCCTCAATGATGCAAAGGACAAGGGCACTGAGATCCTCTACGGGCACGAGGTCACCAACCTCACCCGTGATGGTCAGAAGTGGAAGTTGACCGTTAAGAACCGCCACACCGGCGATGTTTCTACCATTCGAGCTAACTTCGTCTTCGTCGGCGCCGGCGGTATGGCTTTGCCGCTGCTTCAGAAGTCCGGTATTCCGGAGATCCGCGGTTGGGGTGGCTTCCCTGTGTCCGGCCAGTGGCTGCGCTGCACCAACCCGGACATCATCGAACAGCACGCCGCAAAGGTCTATGGCAAGGCCTCCATCGGTGCACCGCCGATGTCCGTTCCACACTTGGACACCCGTGTCATTGACGGCGAGAAGGGTCTACTGTTTGGCCCTTACGCAGGCTGGACCCCGAAGTTCCTCAAGCAGGGAACCTGGTTCGACCTGTTTAAGTCCATCCGCCCGACCAACCTCATGTCTTACATCGGCGTTGGCGTTCAGGAGATGGGTCTGACCAAGTACCTGATCACTGAGCTGCTCAAGGATCAGAAGGCTCGCATGGAGTCGTTGCGTGAGTACATGCCAAACGCACGCGATGAGGACTGGGAGCTGGTCACCGCAGGTCAGCGTGTCCAGGCAATCCAGCCGGTAGTCGGCCCGCGCTTCTCCACCTTGGCGTTCGGTACCTCCCTGATTAACTCCGGTGATGGCTCTATCGCCGGTATCCTCGGTGCCTCCCCGGGTGCTTCGATCGCACCTGCCGCAATGATCGAGCTTCTCGAGCGTTGCTTCGGCCAGAAGATGATCGAGTGGGGCGACAAGATCAAGGAAATGGTTCCTTCCTACGGCGTTCAGCTTGCCACCGACAAGAAGCTGTTCGAGGAAATCTGGTCCTACACCCAAAAGACCCTGAAGCTCGAGCAGTAGTTAGGCTACACAAAAGATCACTTGCATCGGACTTTTTCGGCGTGCCCCCTCCCCGCATAGTGCGGAAGGGGGCACGCCGCGTTGTGTGCATGGGGTGCGTGGTAATAGTGGATGGAGGCAAGGGCACCGTGCCCGCCTTTAAACAAAGCTTTCGAACAACTGATGGGTGTCTCATTTACCGTGTCTAAGCCACAGCGCTACCAGTATCCTTTTTCCGCAGTCGTCGGCCAAGAGAAGTTACGTCTCGCGCTGATCTTGTGCGCCATTTCCCCAAAGATCGGTGGGGTGGTCGTTCGTGGTGAAAAAGGCACCGCTAAAACGACGACGGTGCGCGCCTTCGCATCTCTTTTAGGTGACGCGCCCTTGGTTAATCTTCCCATCGGGGCAACAGAGGACCGCGTCGTGGGCGCTTTGGATTTGGAGACCGTCCTGACAACGGGCAAGGCCACCTATCGCCCGGGTCTGCTCGCGGAGGCCGACGGCGGGGTCCTATACGTCGATGAAGTCAACCTGCTTGCCGATCACCTCGTGGATGCCCTCCTGGACGCCGCTGCAACCGGCGTGGTCACCATTGAGCGCGACTCGATCTCGCATACGGCCGCAGCCAACTTCGTGCTGGTCGGTACCATGAACCCCGAGGAAGGTGAGCTGCGCCCGCAGCTGTTGGACCGATTCGGACTATCCCTCGACGTCGTGGCGTCGCGTGATATTCAGGTTCGCGCGGAAATCATGAAGCGCCGACTGGCCTTCGAAGACGATCCCGAGGCCTTCATTGCACAGTGGGAGGAAGAAGACGCGGCGATCTCTCAGCGCCTAGCAGCGGCTGCTTCGTTGGTGGGCTCCGTCGAGCTCTCAGACACCAATGTTGCCCGGATTGCGGCCATCTGCGCGTCCTTCGATGTTGACGGGATGCGCGGTGACCTTGTGATCGCGAGAACGGCGTGTGCGCATGCGGCTTGGGAGGGACGGGAGTTCGTCACCGATGAGGATATTCGTGTCGCCGCCGAGCTGGCCTTGCCACATCGCAAGCGTCGCAACCCCTTTGACGAACCTGGTCTTGACGAACAGCAACTCGACGACGCGCTAGAGCAAGCGCGCGAAGAGTTCCCTGATGACGGCAATGGCGGCATTGACAGCGATGACCGTGAAAACAGCACAGCTCAAGACGACGATGTAGAGGCTAATTCTCAGCCCGAGCCGCACGACGAAGACAACAATCAGAAGGAAGGCCACGCGCCGCAGGGAGGTAGCGCCGATCAAGGCGCGACCTTTCGCCCTGCGTAAACTCCAACGCAAAGCCCCTTTGGGCTCCCGGCAGGAGTCGACTCCGGGGCGTCGGTCACCGGCTTATACCGCCCAGGGCGGGCACGTGCGCCCCATTAAGCATGGCCACGGCTTTGACATCATGGGAACCATTAAGGCAGCCGGCGACCGTGGCGCCCGCATCGAAGGCGGTCGTATCAGCTTCCTACCGGAAGACTTCCGAGGAAGCCTGCGCAAAGGTAGGGAGTCGAACCTCATCGTCTTCGTCGTGGATGCATCAGGCTCGATGGCAGCGCGGGATCGGCTATCCGCTGTGACGGGAGCAGTGCATTCCATGCTTTCCGATGCCTACCAGCGCCGCGATCGCGTGGCAGTCATTAGCGTGCGCGGTGCGCGCCCGGAACTGGTCTTGCCGCCGACCTCCTCCATCGATGTTGCCCACAAGCGATTGCAGGACCTGCCCACCGGCGGAAAGACTCCCTTGCCGGAAGGCCTTGCCATGGCCGCCGACCTCATTCGTCGCGAGGGGCTTAAGGAACCCGGGCGTAGGGCCATTCTCATGGTGCTTTCCGATGGTCGGGCAACGGGCGCCGGTGGACTGGACAAGCTGCGGTCGGCCAGCGAAGACATAGCCCGTAAGGATTTGTGTGCGAGCATCGTGATTGACTGTGAGCGTGGCGGGCGCATCAGGCTAGGCCTTGCCAAGGAGCTCGCCCGTGGCCTGGGTGCAGCCTGCGTCGAGGTCGATCAGCTCGACGCGAATGCAGTAACCGGCATTATCGAGGCGATCTAAACGGCCGACAGTCCGCGAAGCTTCGTAGCTTATGTGGGCGCATGCCTTGTCTGTGAACAATTGCCGCTAAGGTGGTGGCAGCACCAAGTCACGGCCGGATTGTGTCATCGAATGCTCGCACAACGAGCTTGCCGGTTGTGAAGATAATGCATCCTGGCTTAAAACACCTCACTATCAACAAAGGAGTGCCCATGCCTCAAGGAAAAGTCGACCCGGCCACCATCCCCAATGATGGGCTGACTACCCGCCAGCGCCGGATGCTGCCGATTACCGCGGTACATACCGGCGAAGGCAAAGGCAAGTCCACCGCTGCTTTCGGCATGGCGTTGCGCGCGTGGAACCAAGGGATGAACATCGGGGTGTTCCAGTTCGTCAAGTCCGCGAAGTGGAAAGTGGGTGAGGAGTCCGTCTTTAAGCGCCTTGGACGCCTGCATGAAGAAACCGGTGAGGGTGGCGCCGTTGAGTGGCACAAGATGGGCGAAGGCTGGTCATGGTCGAAGAAGCAGGGCAGCGACGAGGACCACGCCCGGGACGCCGCCGAGGGGTGGCAGGAAATCAAGCGGCGCCTTGCTAACCAGGAACATGATTTCTACGTGCTCGACGAGTTCACCTATCCCATTAAATGGGGGTGGATCGACATTGATGATGTCGTAGAAACCCTGGCTAATCGTCCGGGAAAGCAGCATGTCGTGATGACCGGGCGCGATGCGGACCCCAAGCTGGTGGAGGTAGCGGACCTAGTGACCGAGATGGCCAAGATTAAGCACCCCATGGATGTCGGCCGCAAGGGTCAAAAAGGCATTGAGTGGTAGCGGCTGGCGGCGTCGTCAAGCAACGTGGTGAAACGCCTCTCGCATCACAGGAATAGGCGATAGCGTCGCTCCTCCAACGCCACCTCAGGACTGCGCGGGGGTGGCGTTTAGTATCTTGAACAAGGTGAGCACCTCAACATCTTCAACTGCCACTCCAGGAGTGGTCATCGCCGCGACAAGCTCCGGCTCGGGCAAAACCACTATCGCAACCGGGCTGCTGCGCGCGTTATCCACCAGGGCCACCGTCGCGCCATTTAAAGTAGGCCCGGATTATATCGACCCCGGATATCACGGGCTGGCCACGGGCACCGTGGGGCGCAATCTGGACGCCGTCATGTGTCAAGGGCTCATCGGAAGCCTGTACGCGCACGGCTCGGCCGGCGCAGATATCGGTGTCGTCGAAGGCGTCATGGGGCTTTTCGACGGCCGCATCACCGCGTCAGCCGGCCAGTCATCCGAAGCCGAGGTGGGGCTTGCCGTCGGTTCCACGGCGGCAGTAGCCGCGGAGTTGGGCATGCCGGTCATCCTCGTGGTGGACGTGCGTGGGATGAGCCAGTCCGTCGGCGCGCTCGTTCGTGGATTCCTCACTCAGGATACTGCCGTTCACATCGCCGGGGTGATTCTCAACAAGGTAGGCACACCGCGCCATGCCGCCGTGTGCACCGCGGCGGTCGAGGCCCTCGGCGTGCCTGTCCTCGGAGCGATTCCGCGCGTCGATCACATCGAGGTCCCCTCCAGGCATCTAGGTCTGGTGACTGCAGGGGAGCTGGGCGAGGCCGAGGCCGCCGTGGCACGCATGGGTGACATCGTGGAAGAACACGTCGACGTGGAGGCGATCCTGCGGCTTGCCTACTGCCGTTGGCGCGGCCGGCCCTGGGATCCCCAGGAAGCCATCGCCCAGGCGCGGGCACGAGAATCGGAGGCGGCACCAGACACCCAACCTGCACCCCAGACGGCTGGAGGACCGGGCGCGCTCCTGCACCCGAGCCCGGTGATTGCGATGACCGCCGGACCGGCGTTTTCTTTCACCTACGCCGAGCACACCGAATTGCTGGCCGCCGCCGGCGCCACTGTTGTCACCTTCGACCCGCTGGTGGATGATCTTCCTGAGTGCGATGGGCTCATTATCCCAGGAGGATTCCCGGAAGAACATGTTGAGGCCCTGTCGGGGCGAAAGGATCTCACAGCCCACATCCGTACAAGGATTGCGGACGGGATGCCCGTTCATGCAGAATGCGCTGGGCTCCTGTGGCTGCTAGGCAGCCTCGACGATCACGCGATGCTGGGAGTAATCGAAACCACGGGTGCGATGTCCCAACGTTTGACGCTTGGCTACCGGGAGGCGGTAAGCCTCCACGATTCGGTGTTGTACCGAGCCGGGCAAAGGGTAGTAGGCCACGAATTCCACCACACCGCGCTTGCAAGCCAGACCGCACCGGACTTCACGCCGGCGTGGGGCTGGAAGGGGTGGGATGGAACACCCAAAGCAGAAGGTTTCATTGGTCCAGGTGGCGCCGGCAATATCCACGCCAGCTATCTTCATGTGCACCCGGCTGCGGTACCCGAGGCCATCGTGCGCTTCATGGACGCCTGCGCAAAACAGTAGAGCCGCTGGCTACCGTGCATTGCCAGATTGACCATCATTCGCCTTCAATGGCGGGAAGCAGAAAGGTGTAAGCGCATGGCAAGCATGACATTCCACACCCCGGCTGTGACGCGCGCCGTGAGCGTGGAGACACCCGACGGTGTCTTTAGCATCATCGCCTCGGATATTGCGGTGCTGGCGTCGGGATGGACCGCCGAGCTCGAACAGCTTCGCAGCCTGATACACCCCTCTATTCGCCCGCACACAATCGCACTCATGCAGGAAGGTGAGCTCGACGCGTCGGGCGTCCTCGCCTCTGCGGCGCGAGCCGTCACCGCCTATTACGGTGGCGACGTGTACGCCCCGAGCCGGATCCCTGTAGAACAACATTCCGGCCCCTTTCGCATGGCTGCCTGGGAAACCTTGCGGGCGGTGGCGCCGGGGCAAGTGCTGAGCTATACCGAATATGCCGAAAGGTGCGGCAACGCAAGGGCCGTTCGTGCCGCGGCCAGCGCCTGTGCTACCAATGCTGCGGCTTTATTCGTTCCTTGCCATCGAATAACCCGCAACGACGGGTCGGTGGGGCAATTTCGCTACGGTGCACAGATCAAGTCCAGCCTGCTGACTCGGGAAGCCATGTTGAGTTCTTAAGTACCGCAATAGGTAACAAAAGGTTGTTCCCGGACGGGAGGCGGCGAATCCAACCATGCCCGTTCCGATGCGTGAAGCGAGTCCGAGAAGGAAAAAGGATCCGCGAGCGCGCGAGCCAAGAGCCTTACTTTGGACAGATCGCCATCGTCGGCGCTTTCCAACGCCTGCTCGATGAGATGATTGCGCGGGATCACAATGGGGTTGCGCCCGCGCAGACTTGCTGTATCGGGGTGACAATCGAGCCAGCGACGCACCCAGTCTTGAAGTTCGGCAGGGTAGTCGGGCTTTAAAGGGTGCTCGTCGGAAAGCGCGCGAAGGAAACGATGATAATCAACCGCACCATCGGCGCCGACAACGCCGCTTTCTGGCGTGTCATTGCCGACAGGTTGTTCGCCGACAGAATCTGCAACCGATTCCTTAGCGTCCGGTTGCACCGTGGGCACCGTGATGCCTGCGCGCTCAGGGCGGATAGCCTCTAATATCGCCACCAGATCATCCAACAGCTCCTCGACCGCAGGGCTAAGTTCTAGGCCGGTGGCCTCGGCCATTTCCTCAAGCCATGCCTGCCTGAATTGCGCGGAGTATGTACCGAGGATGGATTGAGCATCCTCGAGGCTAAGCAGCGGGATCATCGCCTCCGCCGCCCGGGCCAGATTCCACCCAATAATCGACGGCTGGTTGCGATAGGCGTAGCGGCCTTGACGGTCGATCGAGGAAAAACACGCGTTCGCGTCGAAGACGTCCATGAAGGCACACGGCCCGTAGTCAATCGTCTCACCCGCCAGGGAAGTATTGTCCGTATTGAGCACGCCGTGGACGAATCCGCGGCGCATCCACTTCGCCACCAGGCGGGCATGCGCGTGGACCAGTCGCGCGTAGAAGTCGCCGTACCGGTTGTCGTGTCTCGCCGTAGCATTGCTTGCCGACGATGGGCCTAACGAAGCACTCAGTTCCGTTGCCGCGAAGTCCATCACCGAAGACAGCGTTTCCTTCCCGCGCAGCGCAGCATAGTGCAGCGAGCCCACACGAAGGTGCGTCTTGGCCACGCGCACCAGCAGCGCCCCCTCAACAACCCTTTCTCGTTGGATACGTTTTCCGGTGCGAAGCACAGCCAGGCTGCGGGTGGTGGGAACCCCTAACCCGTGCATGGCCTCGGAGACGAGATATTCCCGCAGCATAGGCCCCAGCGCGGCCTGACCGTCGCCGCCACGCGAAAATGGGGTGCGGCCGGAACCTTTGAGGTGAATGTCGACGCGGGAACCACCATCGTCACCGTGTGACTCCACCTCGCCTAGCAGCAGGGCTCTTCCATCCCCAAGAAGGGGCACAAACTGTCCAAACTGATGCCCGGCATACGCCTGGGCGTGGCTGATGGGCTCCTTCGCGTGCGTTGCTTCGCGAATCATATCGACAAGCGCCTGCCCATCGAGACCTAACCTGGCGCCTAGGTCATCGTTGAAGATGACAACCTCGAGGTCAGGGAAGGCTTCCGGTTTTTGCGGAAGGCACATCTGAGGCAGGCGCTCGGCGAAGCGGTGGGTGAGAGTCATTCACCCATGCTACCGACCGCTAAACTAATGCACCATGAGCAATAGCAGTACCCCGTTGGTCTCCCTCGTTGGCGGCGGCCCAGGCGCCTGGGACCTCATCACGGTCCGTGGCATGCACCGCCTTCAGGACGCGGAGGTCATCCTGGCCGATCACCTTGGGCCCGCACCGGAACTGGACAAGCTGTGCGATATCTCCACCAAGGAAGTCATCGACGTGTCCAAACTGCCCTACGGCAAACAGGTGGCTCAGGAAAAGATCAACGAGATGCTGGTCGCATACGCCCAGGCGGGAAAGAAGGTCGTACGCCTGAAAGGCGGTGACCCTTATGTCTTCGGCCGGGGGTTTGAAGAACTACAAGCACTCGCGGCGCACGGGTTCGCAACGGAGGTAGTCCCCGGAGTTACCAGCGCCATCTCGGCACCGGCCTTGGCCGGGATTCCCATCACTCAGCGCGGCGTGGTCCATAGCTTCACGGTGATTTCCGGACACGTGCCGCCGCAGCATCCCACGTGCCTCAACGATTACGCAGCGCTGGCCCACACGGGTGGCACGTTGGCTGTGATCATGGGCGTGAAAAACGCGCCACTCATCGCCCAAGCGCTTATCGACGCCGGCAAGCCCGCAGACACCGCCGCCGCCATCATCCAAGAAGGCAGCACCGAAACGCAGCGCGTCTTCCGTTGCACTCTGGGTACGCTGGCCGACACCATGGCTGCCAACGAAGTCGCGCCACCGGCGGTGTATGTCATCGGCGAGGTCGCGGCTCTCGAAGCTTAAGCCAACGGCCAGGCACCTTTAGCTTTCAGACATGCACCAGGGTGAACACGGCTGCTGAGGCGACTGTGCTGACCCGCACGCGGCCAAGGCTGAACCTAGTGTCCCTAGCCCTCGGTTTTTACAATCACCGTAAGCTCATTGGAACCGGCCTGGGTGGGAAGTTCTGCCTTGAAGCCAGCCTCGGTAGCTGCCTGAGCGACATCTTCAATCGAGCGCGCTGGGGAGTGCGCCAACAGCAGGGTGCGGGCAAGTAAGCCCTTGTAATGCTTGTTGAAGTGGCTTACTACTTTGCGCGTGCCATCCGGATACTGCGATTCCACGCGCACCGTCAGCGCCTGCTTGGCCTTTCCGAGTTGCTGATAGGTTCCCGAACGCAAGTCGATCAGCAACTCCGTTTCGGCAACGGCGCGTAATTCATCGCGAATCAAACTCGACCACCTGGCCTTCATCGTCGGCACCGGCCCGCCCCCGCGACGGGGAAGCTTGGAACCGCCGGACAACCGGTAGTGGGGAATGGCATCGAGGGCCCCGACCAGGCCGAATAAGGCCGAACCGATAGCCACCTTTTCTAGGGCCTCCTTCGGCAAAGAGGAAGGGTCGAGCGCATCGTAGAGCACGCCCGCGTAGCGTCGGAAAGCGCAATCGGTGGGGGAGGAAAACAATGCCTGGTTCATTTCGGCCTCGCCGCGCAGCTTTTCCGAAATACCAAGCACGTCCAACGCATCCTCGACCGGCAAGGCCACGAGATCCTCAGCTATGTCGCGGCGCGCCGGGTTGAGGGAAGGGAAGCGAAGGGCGTCGAAATCAAGTGGCGGGTAATCCCCGCCGACAGACTTAGTCTCGCTTGGAGGCAACACAATAAGCATCCCTCTAGGGTAACCGGGTAACATGTGCAAACATGATTACACGCCTTTCAACCCTGTTTCTTCGCACGCTGCGCGAGGATCCGGCAGACGCAGAAGTACCCAGCCACAAGCTGCTCGTGCGAGCAGGTTACATACGCCGAGTCGCACCCGGCGTGTACACCTGGCTGCCCCTGGGACTGCGCACCCTGCGCAAGATCGAAAATGTCGTGCGCGAGGAGATGGACGGAATCGGCGCCCAGGAGCTGCTGTTCCCGGCGTTGCTTCCTCGCGAGCCCTACGAGCAGACCCATCGCTGGACGGAGTATGGAGACTCGCTGTTTAGGTTGAAAGATCGCAAGGACGCCGATTATCTGCTCGGCCCCACGCATGAGGAGATGTTTGCCTCCGCGGTCAAGGAAATGTACTCCTCCTACAAGGATTTCCCGGTCACCTTGTACCAGATTCAGACGAAGTACCGCGACGAGGAGCGCCCGCGCGCGGGCATTCTGCGCGGACGCGAGTTCGTCATGAAGGACTCCTATTCCTTCGACATGACCGATGAGGGATTGGCACAGTCCTATCAGCGTCACCGCGGGGCCTATCAGCGCATTTTCGATCGCCTCGGGGTTGAATACGTGATTTGTGCCGCAACCTCCGGGGCAATGGGCGGCTCCGCCTCCGAGGAATTTCTGGCAGTGTCCGACAACGGCGAGGACACCTTCGTGCGCGCTACCGAGGGCGACTACGCCGCCAACGTCGAGGCCGTGGTAACCCAGCCTGGCACCCCGCGCCCGATCGAAGGCCAACGAGAGGCTGTGGAGCACGATACCCCGGCTTCGGAGACCATCGAAGCGCTGGTTGATTGGGCACGTTCTGCCGGCATCACCGTCGATGGCCGCGAGGTTGAGGCCTCCGATACGCTCAAGTGCCTCATCGTCAAGGTCACCCAGCCCGGCTCTGAGGAGGCAGAGCTCACCGGCATTCTCCTGCCCGGCGACCGCGAGGTGGACATGAAGCGCCTCGAGGCTTCCTTGGAGCCTGCCGAGGTGGAGCTGGCGGTGGAGGAAGACTTCAAGAAGAATCCCTTCCTTGTCAAGGGGTACGTGGGGCCGCGTGCCCTGCGCGCCAACGGTGTGAAGGTGCTGGCCGATCCGCGCGTCGCCGAAGGTACCGCCTGGATTACCGGCGCGGATGCCCCGCAACGCCACGTCGTCGGTCTCGTCGCGGGCCGCGATTTTGAGGTCGACGGCTTCATCGAGGCCGCCGAGGTCAAAGAGGGCGATCCGGCACCGCTTGGCCAGGGCGTGCTCACCTTGGCCCGCGGCATCGAGATCGGACACATCTTCCAGCTCGGCCGCAAGTACACCAACGCCTTCGACGTGCAGATCCTGGATGAAAACGGCAAGCGCGCCATCCCAACGATGGGTTCCTACGGCATCGGTGTCTCCCGCCTCATGGCCGTACTCGCCGAGCAGCGCCATGACGAGCAGGGCCTGAATTGGCCGCTCGAGGTTGCCCCGTACCAGGTCCATCTGGTGGTGGCCAACAAGGACCAAGCAGCACTTGACGCAGGCGACAAGCTTGTCGCCGAGCTCGACGCAGCGGGCGTGGAGGTACTCTTCGACGACCGCCCGAAGGTGAGCCCAGGCGTGAAGTTCAAGGATTCCGAGCTGCTCGGTATGCCCATCGTGGTCGTGCTTGGACGCGCGTTCAAGGAGGGCAAGGTGGAGATCCGTGTGCGCGGTGGGCAGACCCTTGAGGTGCCTGCCGACGGCGTTGTCGAGGCAGTCAAGCAGATTCTCAGCGCCTAAAAGCCAGGCGAGCACCACCGATAGTCATGACGAGGGTGCACTGAGGCTTAAGAGGCTTAAGAGGATCCACTTGGGGTCCTCTAGGGTCCACCACGACTTACTCGGGCCTAGGTAAGTAAGCAACGAAGAAAGCTTGCTTACCTAGGCCTTTGGCGTGGAAGAACTCAGCGCGGCGCCGTCGGTGCCATTAAGTGCGAGACTTTTCAACTCGTGCACCGTGTTCGTCGTCTCTTGCTGGTACGCACGAGACGGCGCGCACTAGGAGGCGGCGGGTGCAATTGCCTCCGGGGAAACCACATCGCTGGCGTCGCTAGCACCTTCTGTGTCTGCGCCGGATTCATCAGTTGCGGCCGGATCGACAGACGCCACGTCGCCGGACGCCGAGGAATTCGCGGCCGTCTCCGGCGCACTTTCCTCGGGGGTGCTGCCGGTGCTTCTTGAAACGGTCTGCGGTGGAGTTCCGGAGGCCTCAGTGTTGGACGAAGGCTCCGTCGTGTTTAAGGTCCCAGATGTCTCGGCGGCTTCGGTGCTCAAACTGAAATCCACCGGGATCCCGGCGCGAACTGCCTCCTGAGTCAGCAGGCCTGCGATGATGAATGATTGGTAGCGCCATGAATCGGCGCCGGCTTGTGCGGCGGCCTGCATCCATCCCTTGAGTAGGTCGCTTAACAGCGCGGAATAGAATTCCCGGGCGCTGGCGGCATCCGAGACCGTGGGGTAGGTACTGAGGTCGTAGGTGGGTTGGAGGACTGGGATCGCCATGTACTGCGATCCGGTGGTTTCTTCAAGCTTGTTGAGGATCTCGTAGTGGGAGTTGAGCGATTCCTCGAGCAAGGGCAGCAGGTCGGCATCGGCGTAGGCCATGGCCATCTGAAGGCCGTAGGTGAAGCCGAACTCCTGCTCAGTGCGCAGCAGGAGAGTTTCCTCGTCGGCGTTGACAACTGACTTGGGTACGTTGGTATTGGTCTGGATGCTCACGTCTGCGTGATGCAGTGGCGGCAGTGGGCCTAATTGGGCTGCGAGTTGGAGGAATTCCATCAGCACCACAGGCAGGGATTCCTGGGGCACGGTGGCGAGTTGGTCGAGGATGTGAGTTGTGGCCGGGGTGGCGGTATCTACGCCGGTGGGATCCTCGGTGACCTGGCAGCTTTCCGGAACTTGCCCATCGTCATAATGCCCACACAGTCGCTCAATCTCGGACTTTAGCGCTGCCGCGTTGTCTGCACGCAGGGCGGCTACATTCGGATCGGAAGCATCTTTTGCGTCCAGTGCTGCTCGTTGGTAGAGGCTCAGCAGCGTGGGATCCGGGCTAGGGGTGGGGATGAGGCTGCATCCGGTCAGCGTAACACTAGCGACGGCAGCCACTGCGGCCATGCGGGCAGGCATGCCAAATATGCGCCTTATGCTTAACGACGTCCCGCTGTTCGCACTGCCCGCCGCCTGCGTGGTGACAAATGTGGCCGGTGGGTTTGGTTTATTCTTCTTGCGCTGCAGGATCACGCAGAAAAGCATAATAGGTTATCGGCTGCAGGTGGCGGTGCCACCCAGGGCGGGATGAAAAGGACTTCGATCGCTTCTGAGGGGAAGGTGTCTGGTTTGTGCCTGGAGATGAGACTGTGATGTCACGCGCGCAACACGCCTGATGTCCCCGCAAAGGTTGGGGACCGTCCCGAATCGAATGTGTGGCAAGATCAGGTGCATGGCTTTTCCAACAGAAGAACAACTCGCCCAGGCGATCGTCCCAGTTGCCACGCACTACGGCCTCGACCTCGAGGGGATTAAGATTTCGCGCGCGGGGAAGAAGTCCCTGGTGGCTATCGCATTGGACTCCGATGAGCGCGTGAACTCGGACGTTTTGGAGGTGGTCTCCAACGAGCTGTCTGCGCAGTTTGACAAGCTCGAGGAGGCAGGCGAGTTGAACTTCGGTCCGGGATACACCCTTGAAGTTGGAACGCCCGGTACCGATATGCCGCTGCGTCTGCCTCGCCACTGGGCCCGCAATCGGGGTCGGCTGGTCACCATCATCGACGATGGCAAGAAATCCTTGTGGCGCATCGGGGCCCTTAATGAGGCGCAAGATCGGGTCATTGTCATTGCGCGGGTGGGCAAGGTTATGCAGTTAAGAGACCTGGAGTTGGCATCGCATGCGGATTCAATGGTAGAAATTGAGTTTGCACAACCCGTGGCCGACGAGATGGAATTGGTCGCGCTTTCATTCGACGAAGCCTTGGAAAGGCGAGAGGACAACAAGTGAATATCGATATTCAGGCGCTGAAAAACATTGAATCCCAAGCGGGGATCAAGGTTGATGACTTGCTTGAAACCATCGCGAACGCTCTGCTGTTTGCGTACCGGGAGTTCAAGGACACGAAGCCAAGCCCAACCTCGAAGGCGCGCGTGGATATCGATGCAGACACTGGAATTGCCTCCGTCATCGTCTCGGAGTTTGATGAAGACGGTGAGCTTGTCTCCGAATTCGACGACACCCCAGTTAATTTCTCCCGCATCGGTGGACCTGCCGTTCGTGACGCCATCCTTAAGCGGCTCCGCGAGGCTGAGACCTCGCAAGCCTACGATGCCTACTCTAAGTACGAGGGGACCGTGGTCTCCGGCATCGTGCAGGCCGACGCATTCGCCAATGAACGCGGAATCGTCGTGGTTCACCTCGGCACCGAGCTAGAAGGCAAGGACGGCCAGATCCTTCCCGCCGAGCAGATTCCCGGCGAAAAGCTCACCCACGGCGATCGCGTAAAGACTTATGTCGTCGGCGTCGGGCGCAATAACCCGCGTAGCCTCCAAATTAACCTGTCTCGTACCCACCCTGAGCTGGTTCGCAAGCTTTTCGAGCTGGAGGTCCCCGAGGTCGCTGACGGTTCGGTCGAGATTGTCTCCATCGCACGCGAGGCAGGGCACCGCTCCAAGGTTGCCGTTCGTGCCACCAAGAAGGGGCTCAACGCCAAGGGTGCTTGCATCGGCCCGCGCGGTCAGCGCGTGAACAACATCATGCGTGAGCTGGGTGGCGAAAAGATTGACATCATCGACTATTCCGAGGATCCGGCAGTCTACGTGGGCAACTCCTTGGCGCCGTCGAAGGTAGTTCACGTCGAAGTCATCGATCTTGCAGCCCAGTCTGCCCGCGTGACCGTGCCGGACTACCAGCTCTCGCTGGCTATCGGAAAAGAAGGCCAAAATGCCCGCTTGGCCGCACGTTTGACCGGCTGGAAGATCGATATCCGTTCCGACGCGAGCTAAGAAGTACCGCCGTTGGCCCATAGCCGAGCAGCATATGACCCTAAGGACATCATTCCTTAGGGTTTTTGCTTTCCGACGCCACGGTGTGCGACCTCTCGGCGATGGTACACGCCAACATTCATGGTTCGACCTAGCGGCGTTTGCCTGGTGAGCGGATTTGCTTGCAGGGCTGCTCGTGGTGACGAGGATCCTAGGCCTGTGAACAGCGCCGGTGCGTGATGCCTGGAGACTGGGCTCACATGGGAAAGCTAACACGCGGGGCTGCTTTGGTAAGAAAGTCACAGTCGGCGGATCGATGGCAAGCTCAGTGCTCGATGATGAGGTAGTAAAAGGGCATGGTTAGGCAACTGCCTGAAAACCTTGGTGCGGGTGTGTCCTAATGAGAAAACTACGCCTCCAGGGCTGGGTGAGGATGAGTTATGTTTTCGTTGTATCTGGGTAGCACCTGCGAAACATATAGGTGGTCAAACTCATTTGATAATTGCCCCAGTTGGGGGCAATGGCGTACACTGTCCTTCGGCCCAAAACATGTTCCGCGACGTAGCGTGCGTCCTTTTGTCTTGACAGGCAGGCAGGGGTGCGCGCTGATAAATGAGAATGCTGTAAACGCGCTCTCATACGTGTGGGGCGAACGTGGTTGAAAATATAAGTAGCAGTAATCAGCAAGGAGTTGGATGAATCGAGAGGCCATGGGGAAAGGGAGCGCACAGCACCTTCCTACATCTTCCGAACCAATCCGTACCTGTATTGCAACTGCGACACGCAAACCCCAGTCCCAGCTCCTTCGAGTCGTGCTGGATCCTCGGGATCCCACCAGGCTCATGGCTGATCCCCGCAAACGTGCGGGTGGGCGCGGGGCGTGGATTACTCCCACCATCGATGCTTTGGAGCTGGCTGAAAAACGTCGCGCATTCGCGAGGGCGTTGCGGGTGTCTACCAACGTAGACACAGGTCGCGTGCGCGCGTACCTAGTTACGAACCGCGCCACACAGACCCGAGAGTAAAAGGAAGACCGAACACTGATGAGCACACGATGAAGCATCAGCGATGAACGTCACGATCAACAAGGTTGGAAGCTCACGATAGAACCCGCACGCCGGGCACTATCGAAGAACTTCCTTCCGTAACACAAGGAGAGAAGTGCCCGGAAAGCTACGTGTACATGAGCTTGCAAAGCAGCTCGGTGTAACAAGCAAGGAACTGCTCGCAACCCTGAAAGAACAGGGCGAGTTCGTCAAGACTGCGTCTTCGACCATCGAACCTCCGGTGGTCAAGAAGATGAAGGAGCACTACGGCGCAACCGCCGAAAAGAAGTCGGCGCCAGCCGCAGCACAGGCCGCGGCCCCTGCACCTTCTAAGCCTGCCACGCCGAAGCCGGCAGCGCCTAAGCCTGCGCGTCCGGCGCAGAAGGCTGCATCCCCGGTATCCCCGGCAACCCCGGCAGCTAAGACCTCAGCAGCATCGACCCCAGGCTCGGCAGTAAAGCCGGCCGCCCCAACCCCCGGAGCACAGGCAAAGTCGGCAGCGCCAAAGCCTGCCGCACCGAAGCCAGCGGCGCCGAAATTTGAGTCTGCAGCTAAGCCGCAAGCCACCCCTGGTGCGATGCCTCGTCCGCAGGCGCGCCCAGGTGCCACCGCTGCTCGTCCGGGTCCGAAGCCAGGTGCCCGCGCGCCTCGAGTGGCAAATAACCCATTTTCTACCGGTGGCGGAGAGCGCCCGGCTCCTCGTCCAGGTGGCGGCCCACGCCCAGGTAGAAATCGGCCGAACGCCAACGGCGAGCGTGGCCCCCGCCCAGGCGGCAACCGTGAACGCCAAGGCGGTCAGGGCCAACAGCGTCGTGATTCCCGTCCGGCACAGGGCCAGTCCTCAGGCGGTCAGGAGCGTCAGGGTGGTGGACGTCGTCCTTCGCCTGCCATGATGCCGACGCATCCGAACCCAGGCCAGATGCCTACCCGCGCTGCTTCAGGCGGTCGTGGTGGGCGCGGCGGTCAGGGTGGCCAGGGCGGTCAAAACGGTCCGGGCCAGGGTGGCTTCGGAGGCCGCGGTGGCGGAGCTGGGCGCGGTGGTCGCCGCGGCGGCACCGCTGGAGCTTTCGGCCGTCCGGGTGGCGCACCTCGCAAGGGGCGTAAGTCGAAGCGGCAGAAGCGCAACGAGTACGAGGCAATGCAGGCACCGAACGTCATTGGTGGCGTTCGCCTGCCTGACGGTGGCGGCGCTACCGTGCGCCTTGCCCGCGGCGCGTCACTGTCTGACTTCGCGGAGAAGATCGGTGCGGAGCCAGCAGCACTGGTGCAGGCGCTGTTCAACCTCGGTGAGATGGTTACTGCTACCGCCTCCGTCAGCGAAGAGACGTTGATGCTGCTGGGCGATGAGATGAACTATGTGGTTCAGGTTGTCTCCCCTGAAGACGAGGACCGCGAGCTGCTTGAGTCCTTCGACCTCCAGTTCGGTGAGGACGAAGGTACCGAGGAAGACCTCGAGGTTCGTCCTCCAGTGGTGACCGTCATGGGTCACGTCGACCACGGTAAGACCCGACTGTTGGATACCATCCGTAAGACCAACGTCGGTTCCGACGAGGCCGGTGGCATCACCCAGGGCATCGGCGCCTACCAGGTGACCGTGAATGTCGATGGCAATCCACGCAAAATTACCTTCCTGGATACCCCAGGGCACGAGGCGTTTACCGCCATGCGTGCCCGTGGTGCGAAGTCCACCGATATCGCCGTGCTCGTCGTTGCTGCTGACGACGGTGTCATGCCGCAGACCGTTGAGGCTATCAATCACGCCAAGGCCGCAGATGTGCCCATCGTGGTTGCCGTGAACAAGATCGATAAGCCGGGGGCTTCCCCGGAGAAGATCCGTGGCCAGCTGACCGAATACGGCCTCGTGCCGGAAGAGTACGGTGGCGACACGATGTTCGTGGACATCTCCGCAAAGCAGAACATCAACATTGATGGGTTGCTCGAGGCAGTCTTGCTGACCGCCGATGCCTCGCTGGATCTGCGCGCGAACCCGGATATGCCTGCTCAGGGTGTGGCTATTGAGGCTCACCTCGACCGTGGCCGTGGTCCAGTTGCCACCGTTATCGTCCAGCGCGGTACCCTCCGTGTTGGTGATTCCGTCGTCGCTGGCGACGCCTATGGTCGCGTGCGTCGCATGGTTGACGAGTTCGGCAACGACGTCGAAGAAGCAGGTCCGTCCCGCCCTGTCCAGATGCAAGGTCTCAATGGCGTGCCAGGAGCCGGCGACAACTTGCTCGTGGTTGAGGATGACCGTGTCGCACGTCAGATCGCCAACCAGCGCAACGCCCGCAAGCGTAACGCGCTGGCTGCGAAGTCTCGCAAGCGTGTCTCCCTCGAGGATCTGGATGCAGTGCTCAAGGAGACCTCGACCCTCAACCTCATCCTCAAGGGTGACAACGCGGGCTCCGTGGAAGCCCTCGAGGAGGCCTTGCTCAAGATCGAGGTGGACGACGAGGTTCAGCTCAACATCATCGACCGTGGTGTTGGTGCCGTCACCCAGACCAACGTCTCCTTGGCTGCTGCCTCTGACGCTGTCATCATCGCCTTCAACGTGCGCGCTGAGGGCAAGGCTACTGAGGAAGCCAACGCCGAGGGCGTAGATATCCGTTACTACACGGTTATCTACCGCGCCATCGAAGAGGTGGAGCAGGCTCTCAAGGGCATGCTCAAGCCAATCTACGAGGAGCGCGAGGTTGGTCGGGCGGAGATCCGCGCAATCTTCAAGGCTTCTGCTGTCGGCCTGATTGCAGGTTGTATGGTCGAAACCGGCAAGGTTCGTCGCAACGCCTCTATTCGCCTCATCCGCGACGGCAACGTCATCGCCGACAACGCAACCATCGAGTCGCTGCGTCGCGAAAAGGACGATGTCACTGAGGTCTCCGCAGGTTATGAGTGCGGTATGGTCCTGTCCTACCCGGATATTCAGGTAGGTGACATCATCGAGGTCTTCGAGCAGGTAGAAGTTCCTCGCACCTAAGTACTGTCGCTAGTTGCTGCCCTTGGCTGGACGCGAGGGGCAGCGGCTGCTGCGCCTAGTACTGCTGGTCATTCCCGTGCACCATGGGGTGTGACCTCCAATGGCGGGCTCGCCTTCACGATGAGGGCGAGCCCGCTTTTGCACAAGCTCATGCGCTTTGTGAGGCAGGGTTTTCGCTGCGCTGTTGGGATGATTCGTGCTTCGGGAAGAGATAAGACACGACGGTGCGATCACAGCGGGTGAAGTCCTGCTCGTGCAGACGCAGGGGCGGTTAAGATTGCATACGTCAGAATGTGGCGCGGTGTCCATGGTCTCCATGGGCTGAGGCACGCCTGTGGTCGTCGGAAAGCAAAAATGCAACGGTGACCGCTGGTGAAGCAGCAAACCCAGCCACATCCAGGCGGTGCCTGCAGGGACAACCAGTGCGCCATTATTATGGCCATGTGCGCTATGTCGCGCGTGCGGATGTGCTTGTGTGGCAATGCACGATTTCACTTCGATCCACTATGAGGAGAACCGACATGGCTGACCACGCACGCGCGGCACGGCTGGCAAAAAGGATTCAGACGATCGTCGCCACGGCGATCGAACGCGAAATCAAAGACAATCGCTTGGAATATGTCACCATCACCGACACCCGGGTCACAGGCGACCTCCATGACGCAACGATTTTCTACACGGTCCGCGGCCGCACCATCGACCAGGAACCAGACGTTAAGGCTGCGGCCGAGGCGCTGCACCGCGCCAAAGGGCAGCTTCGCAAGATTGTCGGCGAGCAGCTTTCGGTCCGGTTTACCCCAACCTTGAAGTTCGAGTTTGACTCCGTTCCTGAGGCAACTGCACACATGGAGGAGCTGCTGGCGCGCGCCCGCGCCCGCGACGAAGAATTGGCCAGGTTGAAGGCAAACGCGGTGCCAGCGGGTGACGCAGATCCTTATAAGAAGTCTCCTGAAGAGGACTAACAACCCCACGGTTGCAGTGACAACTGATTAGACTAGGGGTGTATTTGCCTGGCGGGGAATGCCCGGAGCACCAGCTACGTACTCGTTTGTGAGCTCGTAATGAGCAGGAGGGAATTTTTCGCCTTGTTTGCCACCGCTGACCCGCTCTCTTTGCCTGAGGCATTTACCTTAGCCACGCAAAAGATCATGGCTGCCGAAACGATTGCGGTGATCGGCCACGTCAATCCCGACGCTGACGCAATTGGCAGCATGTGTGCATGTGTGGCCGCTTTTCGGCAGCTTGGCAAGCAATCGTTTGGACTGATTGGGCAACGACGCCCATTAGACCCTGAGACAAGCTCAATCCCGGGCTGGGACGACATCCGGGTCGTCGATCACATGCCCGAAGCAGACGTTGTCGTGGTGGTCGATTGCGGGGCGTCGTCTCGCACCGGATCCTTGCAACCCGAGGTCCTCGAGAATCCCAACCGCGTGATCTTGGTGGATCACCACGCCACCAACCTCGGTTTCGGCGGGGTCAATCTCATCGACAAGCAAGCCGAGTCCACCACGACGGTATTGCGGGAGTGGTTCCGTTATCTCGACATCACCCTGGATCGCGACATCGCACACTGCCTTTATGCAGGATTGATTACGGACACCGGCGGTTTTCGTTGGGGCAGGCCCAGCATGCATCAGCTGGCCAAAGAGCTCGTCGATAATGGTTTGGACATTCGAACCATCGGCAATGAGCTTTTCGACGGCGGGACCGTTGCCGACCTCGTCATGATTGGAAAGGTCCTCGAAGACCTGCGCAAGGTCGAGGTGGGAGCGCTTTCCGTGGTCTTTGCCATTGCCTCGCGGGATCGCATCCGCGGGCATTCGCAGTCTTCGGTCGAGGGAATCGCGGATATGATTCGAGGTGTCTCCGACGGGGATGTCGTCGTTGTCCTCAAGGAATACTCGGCCGGGGACTGGGCGGTATCACTGCGCTCGATGAAGTATGACGTCTCCCATGTGGCTCGCGACCTCGGCGGTGGCGGGCACGTGAGCTCAGCTGGATTTACCACGTTTGGCACCACTGAACACGTCATCGCGCAGATCATCGATTCCATTGCCTCAGAGTGCATCAGATGCAGATAATGCTTGAGCATTGGTGGCTGCGTGAGTCTCTGTCATTCTCGAGTTCGCCTCGCCCTTTTGCCTGAAGAACTTCCAGCCGCTGCAGCCTGAGCTCGGCCGCCTGGCGGTAGAAGAACCGGTGGCCTGAAGCAAGAACATGGTGCCCACTAAAGGCAAGGGGATTCGTCACTACACTATGTGAGGTGAACTCCCACAGACGCAATAAGGACACCCACCAAACTTCCGCGCATGAGAAGCCTCGTGGCGCCGGGGCCAGCAGCGAGCCGGGTGCGGGAGGCGATCACGCAAGGGTCAGCATGTCAACGGTGTTGGCGCTCGCGCTGCCGGCGCTGGGCGTGCTGTCGGCGACTCCATTGTTCTTGTTGCTCGATACATCCGTGGTCGGTCATACGTCAGCGCTCAACCTCGCCGCACTCGGTGCCGGTACGACGATCTATTCGCAGGTGACCACCCAGCTCACCTTTTTGTCCTATGGCACCACGGCCAGGGCATCTCGCGCCTTTGGGGCGGGGAAAAGAGACCAGGCAATCATGGAAGGCGTTCAAGCCACCTGGGTCGCCCTCGCCGTGGGAATAGTTCTTTGCATCCTGGTGTGGGGAGGTGCCCCCACGCTGGCGCTGTGGTTGAGCTCCGATGCCGGCGTCGCGGAGCTGTCAGCGAGGTGGTTGCGCGTGACAGCTTTTGGCATTCCGCTGGTGTTGTGCGTTATGGCGGGCAATGGTTGGCTGCGCGGGATCCAAAATACTCGCTTACCACTTGCCTTTACGTTGGCCGGCGTGATTCCCGGCGCGATCGCGATTCCCTTCTTCGTGGCGCGCTGGGGCATCGTGGGGTCCGCTGTCGCCAATTTCATGGGTACCGCGATTACAGCTTCGTTGTTTTTGGGGTGTTTGTGGTACACCTTCCGGCGCACGGGGGACCAAGGAAAACGGGGTTCGTGGCGCCCGGATGTGTCGATCATCAGGCAGCAGCTTCGGATGGGTTCGCACTTGATCGTTCGATCGTTGAGTTTTCAGGTTTGCTTTATCAGCGCGGCAGCGGTGGCAAGCCGTTTTGGCTCGGCCTCACTTGCAGCGCATCAGGTGTTGTTGCAGCTGTGGAATTTTCTTTCACTGGTCTTGGATTCGCTTGCCATCGCAGCCCAGACGCTCACGGGGGCTGCATTGGGTGCAGGTGCGGTGCGCAGGGCGCGCGCTGTGGGGGTGAAAGTGGTGACCTATTCGACGGTGTTCGCCATTGTCCTGGCAGGAGTCTTCGCCCTTGGGTGGCAAGCGATTCCGCGGCAATTTAGTAGCGATGCGGCCGTGTTGGAGGCAATCGCCGGTCCCTGGTGGTTGCTTATCGTTTTGATCGTGCTGGGTGGGGTGGTGTTCGCCTTTGATGGGGTTTTGCTGGGGGCGGGTGACTCCGCGTTCTTGCGCAATCTTACGATTTCGGCTGCCCTGCTCGGCTTCTTGCCATTTGTGTGGGCGTCACTGTACTTCGACTTTGGTTTGATTGGAGTGTGGGTTGGTCTCGTTACCTTCGTTGCCATTCGTCTTATAGGTGTAGCATGGCGGTTTCAGTCCATGCGATGGGCGAAAACGGGACAATGACGGGCGTGGCCCCGCAAGGCGTGCGCACCGTCAAGCGTCGTTGGGCAACCTTAGCTGGAGTGGGCATCGTTGCACGCCGCACCCGCAGGCATTGCGAGTTAAATCCCAGGCGAATTGGATTCGTTCCAGATCCGGGTGCGCTTGTGGGCGTGCGGAGTCGGCTATCGAGTGCCTTGGTGCCGGAACCATGGCGGAGCTTCCCAGCTGTCGATCCTCATTGTGACGGTCGAAGTTGGGGTAAATCGCACGTCGTTCGTTCGTTGTCAAATGGCGTGATGAGATGATGTGGAAGTATTTGAGTCCAATTGAAAGGTGCGGTTGCGGTGACGCAGACACTGTGGGCCGTCGCGGATTTGCACGCGGCGGTGAAGGCTAACGCCCCGTGGATCGACGCTATCCAGCCGAAGGATCCGGGCGATTGGCTCATCGTGGCTGGTGACGTTGCCGAGCGTACTGAGCTGGTGTTGCAGGTGCTCAATACGTTGCGGAAGCGTTTCGCGCGGGTGATCTGGGTGCCCGGCAATCATGAGCTGTTTTCTCGTTCCACTGACCGCCATCAGGGGCGAGCGAAATACGACGAGCTTGTGGAAGGCTGCCGTCGCATCGATGTGTTAACACCTGAGGATCCGTATCCGGTTTTTGGCGGCGTCACCCTCGTGCCCTTGTTTACCTTGTACGACTATTCCTTCAAGCCGCAGGAACTGACTGTGGAGCAGGCGGTGCAGGCTGCCCGCGACAAGCAGGTTATGCTTACCGACGAATTTGCCATCGCGCCCTTCGTCGACGTGCGTGCGTGGTGTTGGGATCGCCTGGCCTATTCAGTGCGCAGGCTATCGCGTGTGCAAGGACCGACGATCCTCATTAACCACTGGCCACTGGTGGTGGAGCCGGTCAATCAATTGCGTTTGAAAGAAATCGGGCTGTGGTGCGGGACCCGTCACACCCGCACCTGGGCGCAGCGTTACAACGCCCAGCGCGTGGTCTATGGGCACCTGCACATGCCGGGGACTGTGAACGTCGATGGCATCGTCCACGAGGAGGTCTCTTTGGGTTATCCGCGTGAGTGGGGACGATTGCCCGAGGATCGACAGTGGCCGATTCCAGTCATGGAGGTGAAGTGATGCTTGATGCCAAGCTTTTTCCCTCCAGCGCACAGTTCGTTGTGAAAAAGGTCGACAAGGACCACCCCGATCTGAGCAATTTCCACGGTTTGCACCCCTTGGAGCGGGCGCTAGTCGCCCATGCGGTCGACGTCCGCAAGGCGGAATTTGGCGATGCGCGGTGGTGTGCGCATCAGGCGCTGAAGAAACTCGATCGCGACACCGGGGAGCCGATCCTGCGTGGGGAACGGGGAATGCCGCTGTGGCCGGCATCGGTGTCGGGCTCGCTTACGCATACCGACGGCCTGCGCGCCGCCGTTGTTGCCCCGCGGTTGTTGGTCCGCTCCATGGGCCTTGACGCGGAAATAGCTGAGCCACTTCCCGAGGGGGTTTTGGGATCGATCTCGCGCGTCAGTGAGCTCGCCCAGTTGGATTACCTCAAAGACAAGGGCGTCGAATGCGCTGATCGCTTGTTGTTTTGTGCGAAGGAAGCCACCTACAAGGCGTGGTTTCCTCTGACTCGTCGGTGGCTGGGTTTTGAACAGGCAGAGATCGATATCCGCGATGACGGCACCTTTGTTTCTTACCTCCTTGTTCGCCCGACACCGGTGCCGTTTATCGAAGGCAAGTGGATGATTCAAGACGGCTACATCGTGGCCACTACCGCGGTGGTCTAGTAACGGCGATTGTCGGGCGGGCGTATCGGGCCTGATTGAGGGAGGCGACGTGCTTGCCTCCTGCACCGGCTCGTCGCCTTGACGAGGGATCCTGCGATTCTCATGCTTGCGAATCTTTGCCTGACGGGGTGCGGAATTCGCCGCTGCGGGTAGTCTGCGTCAGCGCAGATCACCTCTACGTTGCGTTGATTTTCCACTTTCGCGCAGCCCTAGGGCGAGCCGGGGGTGACCACCTGCGCGGGTGGAAGGGGAGGGGATTCTTAATGTGGCCGTGGGAGGAGAAACGGTCCTTAAGCCGGGCTAGGAAAGCGTGGATGGGCGTGCGACAAAGATGGTCGATAGGCGCTTTCCCTTTTCCTTGATGAGTGCGATCGCCTTGCCATCGGGTCCCACCGCAGCGTGAATGCCGTCAAGGCCGCGGGGTTCGAGCCATTTGCCCATAGCGAGTGCTTCCGCCTCCTGCGCGGTGGCCGAGAACACGGGATAGGTGCGCGTGAGCGCCTCGTCAAGGCTCAGCGACAGGCGCGGATTGTCCTCGAGTTCTTCGAGCCGATAGGCGTCGGCAAGCGTAAACGGGCCGACCGCCGTGCGACGCAGTGCGGTGAGATGCCCGCCGGTGCCCAGCGCGAGTCCCAGATCGCGGGCGAGGGAGCGGATATACGTCCCAGAACTGCAATCGACCTCGACGTCGAGGTCGACAAACGCCCCTTCACGCCGAGTTTCTAACACATCAAAGCGGAAAATCGTCACGGGGCGTGCGGGAATATCAACCGCTACGCCTTCGCGGACGAGTTGGTGCGCGCGCTTACCATCGATCTTGATGGCGCTGACTGCAGCCGGTTTTTGCATGATGGTGCCGGTGAGTGAGTCGATTTCTTCCTTGATGCGCTCGTCGTTGAGGTCGGCTGCGCTTTTTTCAAAAACAACCTCGCCCTCGCGGTCATCGGTGGTGGTTGCCGCACCGAGGCGGATCGTTGCCGCATAGGATTTGGTGTCAGTGACCATATGCGCCAAGTACTTCGTGCCGCGTTCAATTCCCAACACGAGCACCCCCGTTGCCATGGGATCGAGGGTGCCGGAGTGGCCGACTTTCTTGGTGTGGAAATAGCGACGGAGGCGAGAAACCACATCGTGAGAGGTCATTCCGGCGGGTTTATCCACCACTACGAGACCCGAAGTTGCAAGGGGATCATTCATGAACACCAGTCTATGTCGTAGGCTATTGGGCGTGGATATCTGGCACGGACTAGAAGAAGTACCCGCATCCCTTGATGCATCAGTGGTCACCATCGGCGTATTCGACGGGATTCACCGCGGACACCGGACGCTTATCGCCAAGGCAACAACCAGGGCAACCGAACTCGGTGTGCCCAGCATCTTGTTGACCTTCAACCCGCACCCCTTGGCCATTTTGCGCCCGGATCGCATGCCCCCGATGCTGGGCTCGGTGCGAGAGCGTGCCGACCTCGCCGACGAGCTCGGGGTGGAGCACATGTTGGCCTTGAGCTTCAATGCCGACATGGCCCGCCTGGAACCGGAGGAGTTTTTCACTCAGGTCCTCATGGACACCTTGCATGCACGGGTCGTGGTGGTGGGGGAGAACTTCACCTTTGGTTACAAGGCGGCGGGCACGACCGATACCCTCAAGCAGCTGGGTGAAAAATACGGCGTGGAAATCGAGGTGCTTCCGCTGTTGGCAGAAGACGGTACCGTGTTGTGTTCCACGCTGATCCGAAACTGCCTCGCCGCCTCCGATGTCAAGCGCGCCAACTGGGCGCTGGGGCGCGCCTACTCCGTGAAGGGGCAAGTCGTGCGTGGCGCGGGCCGCGGTGGCAAGGAGCTGGGCTTCCCCACGGCGAACCTCTATTTCCCGGACTCGGTTGCACTGCCTGCCGACGGCGTCTACGCCGGCTGGCTTCGCGTCGTCTCCCCGGCGCCTATCGACGGCGACATGGAACATGATGTGCGCTACATGGCGGCGATTTCCGTGGGACATAACCCCACCTTCGGCGATGAACGCCGCAGCGTGGAATCTTTCGTGTTGGATCGCTCCGCCGACCTCTACGGGCACACCGTGGTCGTTGAGTTTGTGGACTTCGTGCGCGGAATGGAGAAGTTCTCCAGCGTTGAAGAGCTCCTCGAGGCGATCAACAACGATGTGGCACAAGTGCGCAAGGCGCTTGCCGACGCCTAAAGGCTTCCAGGGGGAAAGACCGCCTTTCGCCCTGCGCGACAATTCAATTCCGTCAGCTATTTCGAAACTCCACACAAGGAAAAAGACCCCACGATGGCAAAGAAAGTAATCCTCGACCTCGACACCGGCATCGATGACGCGCTTGCCTTGGCTTATGCGCTTGGTTCGCCTGAGCTTGAGCTCATCGGCATCACCGCTACCTACGGTAACGTGCTCGTTGAAGACGGTGCCCGCAACGACCTAGCCCTCCTCGAGTTGTTCGGACGCCCGGACATTCCGGTATTCGTCGGTGAGCCTCACGCGCTGGCCAAGGACTCATTTGAGGTACTGGAAATTTCTGCCTTCATCCACGGGCACAATGGCATCGGGGAAGTGGCTGTAGCCGACGCTGCGGCAAAGGTACAGGAAAAATCCGCGGTGGACTTCCTGATTGAGTCCGTCCATACCTACGGCGATGAGCTCATCATCATCCCCACGGGTGCCATGACCAACATCGCAACCGCGATCGAGAAAGACCCCAGCTTCGCCGACAACGCGCACATCGTGTTCATGGGTGGCGCGCTGACTGTGCCGGGAAACGTGGCGCCATGGGCGGAAGCCAATATTAACCAGGATCCCGAGGCTGCCGACATCATGGTGCGTAAGACCGCCGACATCACCATGATTGGCTTGGACGTGACCCTGCAAACCCTGCTCACCTACAAGGAGACCAAGCAGTGGCGTGCGCTGGGAACCCCGGCGGGTACCTTCCTTGCCGATGCCACCGATTATTACATCAAGGCCTACGACACCACCGCGCCGCACCTGGGCGGCTGTGGCCTGCACGATCCGCTGGCAGTCGGCGTTGCGGTCGACCCCAGCCTGGTCACCTTGCTGCCGATCAACTTGAAGGTGGATACCGAAGGCGCAACCAGGGGCCGGACCATTGGCGATGAGACCCGGCTCAACGATCCGCACAAGAATGCCAAGGTGGCAGTCGGCGTGGATGTTTCCCGCTTCCTCGAGGAGTTCATGACCCGCATTGGGCGCGTTGCCTCGGGCCAGTAGTTGGTTAAGCCAATAGGCTATCGATTCGCTTGGTGACGCCACCGTTAGGCGTCGCAAGCACAAAACGCCCCTGCACACCACCTGTGGGGAATGGGGGACGATAGCGATGATATTTTCGACAATCGCGCCAAGAGCTTGGCCTTAGACACTATGTGTGGTGGGGGAGCGCGGGGTGTGATGGCACCTTGGCGAATCCTTGTTCGCATTCGTGCTGCGGGTGTCGTGGGGTGGTGCTAGATATGTAAGTCATGGTCATTCCCATCCCCTTATCAGAAAGCAGTAACGAGAACCTCCCGAAAGCTGCGGCTGAGGAGGCCCTTACGGCGTCTTCGGTCGCGTGGCTCCGGCAAAAGCGCAAGCTCATCCTCAATGAAGGCGAACGTGTCCAGGTGGCGCACGGCATCAAGAAAGTGGGGCTTGCCCTTGATCAGATGAAGGCGCCGGCTGCGTGGTACACCTATTACATTCTGGCGGTGGTCGCCTTTGTCGGCTTAGTCCTCCTCGGAGTGCTGTGTTTTGAAGGTGCAGCTGAGCTGCAAAGGAGCCTGTCATCATGAGAAGCCGCGGAAATTCCGGTTGCGCCATGCTCATTCTCATCGCAGTGGCTCTGTCATTGTTGATGTGGGCGCTTACCCTCGCCCTCTACTTGCTCGGTGGTGTGCTAGTCGTCCTAGCCTTCGTCAGCGTCTATCGAGCGATAATGTTGGCGAAGGAATCGAAGGTCCAGGTCAAAGAGCAGCAGGCAGCACTTGAGGAATTCGA
This sequence comes from Corynebacterium sp. SCR221107, assembly GCF_027886475.1. Classification (NCBI taxonomy): domain Bacteria; kingdom Bacillati; phylum Actinomycetota; class Actinomycetes; order Mycobacteriales; family Corynebacteriaceae; genus Corynebacterium; species Corynebacterium sp. SCR221107. The sequence goes on along the minus strand of NZ_CP115670.1, from coordinate 1,892,313 downwards.
GCAGCTCAAGGCCGAGGCCAGCGCCGACCTGGCTACCTTGATTTCCCAGTGGGACCTGCTCGTTGTCACCCGAGGTATCGGGACGGACCTGCAAGATGACATGGTGGCCATCAGAAAGATGCAAACCCAGCTCTTTAATGCCAAGACCCTCCTCGATACCGCAGCCGATCACGAACACACGGCGCAGGCAATCAACATGGCCGATGATCTTCGCTATAGCGTCCGCCGCTTCATCGAGCCGACCGTTTCCTAGTGGAATAATGAGCGAGGTTGTGTTAGTATTCTCTGAGCTTTTCTACTGCGGTCCACAGCAGTTCGAAGCCGCAGGTTGAAAACTTGCGAATTTTTTCATGTGGACTGAAATATTTATAGGAGTACTACTCATGGCATTGTCCGCTGAGCAGAAGAAGTCCATCCTCGCCGAGTACGGCCTGCACGAGACCGACACCGGTTCCCCGGAGGCTCAGGTTGCGCTGCTGACCACCCGTATCAACAACCTGACCGAGCACCTGAAGTTCCACAAGCACGATCACCACTCCCGTCGTGGTCTGCTGCTTCTTGTTGGTCGCCGTCGTGGCCTGCTGAAGTACTTGGCTGCTAACAACGTTGATCGCTACCGTGACCTCATCTCCCGCCTGGGTCTGCGTCGCTAAGCAATCAAGGCTTGTGGCCTTATTTGAGGATGCTTAAGGGACTGCCCAATGCAGTGCTTGAGCAATACCGCGCACTCGCCTATTAGGGTGCGAGTACCTCACAACCCGCGAATCACACTTTGTAGTGCTGATTTGCGGGTTTTTTCGTGCTAAACTTCCCAAAGTTGCAAATTCGAAAACTATTAAGAATTGGTAAAAGGTGGCACCGATGACCACCGACACAACGTCTGATTGACAAGGAGACGTCAGTTTTGAGCAACACCAAGGGACAGATTCAGTTCTCTGAAGATCCTGATTATGGAGTAACCGAGGCCATCGTAACCATCGATAATGGCGATTTCGGAACTCGCACCATCCGTTTTGAGACTGGGCAATTGGCCCGCCAAGCGGACGGTTCCGTCACCACCTACCTGGATGATGACACCATGCTGCTCGCCACCACCACGGCCTCAAAGCAGCCCCGTGAAGGCTTCGACTTCTTCCCGCTAACCGTGGACGTCGAGGAGCGGATGTACGCCGCAGGCCAAATTCCCGGCTCCTTCTTCCGCCGTGAGGGCCGTCCCTCCACCGAGGCCATTCTGGCGTGTCGTCTGATCGACCGCCCGCTGCGCCCCACCTTCGTCAAGGGCCTGCGCAACGAGGTGCAGGTCGTGGTGACGGTTCTTTCCATGAACCCCACCGACCGCTACGACGTCGTCGCCATCAATGGCGCCTCCGCCGCCACTCAGCTGTCCGGCCTGCCCACCTCCGGCGCCGTCGGCGGCGTACGCATCGCTCTGATTTCTGATGAGGCGCACCCAGAAGGGCAGTGGGTTGCCTTCCCTACCGAGGAGCAGCACCAGGCCGCCTTGTTCGAGCTCGTGGTCGCAGGACGCATCGTTGCCAAGAAGAAGGGCAACAAGACCATCGAAGACGTTGCCATCATGATGGTCGAGGCCGGTGCCACCGAGCATGTGGTCGAGCGCATCGCTGGCGGAGCCCCTGCGCCGACGGAGACCGTGGTCGCCGCAGGCCTAGAGGCAGCAAAGCCCTTCATCGAGCTGCTGTGCCGCGCTCAGGCTGGTCTGGCTGAGCGTGCAGCGAAGGAGACCCAGGAGTTCCCGCTGTTCCCGGCCTACACTGACGAGGTCTACGCTGCGGTGGAGAAGAAGGCTTCGGCCAAGCTCACCAAGCTCTTGACGATCAAGGCCAAGCAGGAGCGCGACGAGGCCACCAACGAGTACATGGTGCAGGTCGAGGACGAGCTCATCGATTCCTTCGAGGACAATGAGAACGCCTCCAAGGAAATCCGCGCCGCCTACAACGCGGTGATGAAGAAGATCGTGCGCCAGAAGATCCTCACCGAGCAGTTCCGCATCGACGGCCGCGGTGTTACCGACATCCGCGACCTTTCCGTCGAGGTTGACCTCATCCCTCGTGCGCACGGTTCCTCCCTCTTCGAGCGCGGTGAGACCCAAATCCTCGGCGTGACCACCTTGAACATGCTCAAGATGGAGCAGCAGATTGACTCGCTGACCCCGACCACCTCCAAGCGCTACATCCACCATTACAACTTCCCGCCGTATTCCACCGGCGAGACCGGCCGTGTGGGTTCCCCGAAGCGCCGCGAGATCGGGCACGGCGCGCTCGCCGAGCGCGCGCTCGTGCCGGTGATTCCTTCCCGCGAGGAGTTCCCGTACACCATCCGCCAGGTCTCTGAGGCTTTGGGCTCAAACGGCTCGACGTCTATGGGCTCGGTGTGTGCCTCGACCCTCTCGCTGTACAACGCCGGCGTGCCGCTGAAGGCCCCGGTGGCCGGCATCGCCATGGGCTTGGTCTCCGATGAGGTCGACGGCGAGACCCGCTATGTTGCGCTGACCGACATCCTCGGCGCCGAGGATGCCTTCGGCGACATGGACTTCAAGGTGGCCGGTACGTCTGAGTTTGTGACCGCACTGCAGCTGGACACGAAGCTCGACGGTATTCCTTCCGAGGTGCTCGCCGCCGCACTGGCACAAGCTCGTGATGCCCGCATCACCATCTTGGACACGATGGCCGAGGTCATCGACACCCCGGACGAGATGAGCCCGTTGGCTCCTCGTATCACCACGGTCACCGTCCCGGTTTCCAAGATCGGTGAGGTCATCGGCCCGAAGGGCAAGACCATCAACCAAATCACCGAGGAGACCGGTGCGGACATCTCCATCGAGGAGGATGGCACCGTCTACGTCTCTGCCACCAGCGGCGAGGCAGCCCAGGCCGCAATCGAGAAGATCAATTCGATTGCCAATCCTCAGCTGCCGAAGGTCGGTGAGCGATTCCTCGGCACTGTTGTCAAGACCACCGCCTTCGGCGCGTTCGTGTCGCTGGTTCCCGGCCGCGATGGATTGGTCCACATCTCCAAGCTGGGCAACGGCAAGCGAGTGGAGAAGGTCGAAGACGTTGTCAACGTCGGCGACAAGATTGAGGTCGAAATCCTCGACATCGACAACCGAGGCAAGATCTCCCTCGGACTGGTCAGCAACGAGGACTAGCCTGCCACACTCAGCAGGAGAGTTCCCGCCTGAGACATGATGGGGCGTCGCTAGGCACCACAATTTCTTTTCATCCCATAAGGGGTGGGAAGGAAAGGTCGGACCGGCGGCGCCCTGTGGCATAAACGGGATGTTCCTTGGGCATTGGCTGTAGTGCAGTTGAATACGGAAGCTTCCCGACGACAAGGGGTTCGCCTCGTGGAGGTCGCTATCACCAGTTGCTCAGCCAGTGTCCTAGACTTGTTCAAAGAGCTTGGAGATACGCGGAGAAATTCTCCGCGAATTCCCCAAAGCAGATGTGATTTTTTATTTCTTTTTCAGAAGCTACTTCTAACAGCAAGGAGTAAGACACGTGGCAATCAAGGTAGGCGTTATCGGTGCCAAGGGGCGCGTTGGGCAGGCCGTGTGTGAGGGTGTGAACGCCGCAGACGATCTCGAGCTGGTGGCTCAGATCGATAAGGGAGATTCTCTCGAAACTCTGCTTAGCACGGGAGCTGAGGTCATCGTGGACTTCACCGCACCGGCAGTGGTGATGGATACCCTTGAGTTTGTCCTCACCCACGGCATCAACGCCGTGGTGGGTACAACCGGCTTTACTCAGGAGCGTCTTGCGCAGGTCGAGCAGTGGGCGAAGCAGGGCGGAGCCAACGTGCTGATCGCCCCAAACTTTGCCATCTCTGCGGTTTTGACCATGCAGTTTGCCAAGCAGGCAGCGCGCTTCTTTGATTCTGCTGAGGTTGTTGAGTACCACCATCCGAACAAGCTGGACGCACCTTCCGGCACCGCCATTCACACCGCCGAGGGTATCGCCGCTGCGCGCCGCGAGGCAGGATTGGGTGTGATGCCGGATGCCACCGACCAATCCCTTGATGGTGCCCGTGGGGCTGATGTTGATGGCGTGCGCGTACATGCAGTCCGCATGACTGGCATGGTTGCGCACGAGGAGGTCATCTTTGGCGCCCAGGGGCAGTCCCTGACCATCCGTCAGGATTCCTATGATCGCAACTCCTTTGTGCCGGGTGTGCTCGTTGGCGTGCGTGAAGTCGCACATCACGAGGGCCTGACCGTGGGACTTGAGCACTTCCTCGGACTCTAGACCGATGGCCCGGCAAAAACTGCTCAACGTCCAGATCGTGGCCTGCTCGCACTTCATGCCACCTTCTGACATTGACTGGGAGACGGATGCCACCGACTCGGAAGCCCTCATAGAGTTTGCGGGGCGGGCGTGTTATGAGTCCTTTGATAAGCCCAATCCCCGCACGGCTACTAATGAGGCCTATCTGCGCCACATCATGGAGGTGGGGCACACGGCGTTGCTGGAGCACCCCACGGCAACGCTGTACATTCGTGGGTTGTCGCGTTCGGCAACACATGAGCTCACCCGGCACCGTCATTTTAGTTTCTCGCAGCTATCGCAACGATTTGTTCACCAAGATCAGACAGAGGTCATCGTTCCACCGCTCATCGATGAGGATGAGCAGCTACGCGAGATCTTTCTCAACACTGTCGATGTTAGCCGCTTGGCCTACAACGAACTGCTGGAAGCGCTAGAGGAAAAGCTTGCCGACGAGCCTAACGCCCTGCTGCGAAAGAAGCAGGCGCGGCAGGCCGCCCGCGCGATCTTGCCGAATGCGATGGAGTCGCGCATCGTGGTGACCGGAAACTTCCGGACGTGGCGTCACTTCATCGGAATGCGTGCCTCCGAGCATGCTGACGTTGAGATCCGAACCTTAGCAGTTGAGTGTTTAGAGCTTCTGCAAAACCAGGCCCCCGTGGCCTTCGGTGATTTCGAGGTCACTACCTTGATGGATGGCTCGAAGATGGCAACGAGTCCATACGTCACCGACTTCTAAGAATTCAGAGGCAATCGCGGACGATTGATCGGCTTGATCTGTGACTTTCGGCGGCTTCAATCTTTGCGATAGGACGCGCACTCAAGGTGTGCGGGGTGGCAGGTTTGAGGGGGAAAGCGTTGGCGGCGCACAGTGATGTTCATTCATCCTGTGCGCCGCCTTCTGTCTTTTCGTCAAGCCCGCGTGGTCTCACCAACTGTGGCGCACAAGGGGGAGTAAAACCAATACGTCGTGTGGTCGGGCCGTGGGGTAAGCTGAAAAGATTGACTCTAAAAAGGGGTACTGGTTGTTCTTGGCGTGGCGAACACTGTGTGCGGGCGTAGCAGGGCAAAGGGGGTGGTATGCGGCAAGAATGCAAGGTGTGTTGCGGGCGCTGGCGACGTCGGAAAGCGACAAGCATTGAACGAGATTTGCTCATTGCGCATCGGGGGAGTCAATTTCCGAAAAAGGTGAGCGCAGGGGGTCTTTCCCTGTGCGATCGTGTCCCGTACCGGCGGTGCGCCCACCTTCGCGTTTGGCATGTCTCACATCCTCACCGACATCTTCGGCAATGATTCCCTCCAGGCCTTCTGGTATCACTTCGCCATCATGTTTGAGGCCCTTTTCATCCTGACCACGATCGATGCGGGAACCCGCGTGGCTCGCTTCCTGCTCTCTGACACCTTCGGTGCCATCCCCGGTCTGGGCAAGTTCAAGGATCCGCACTGGAAGCCGGGTGCGTGGATCGCAACGGCTGTCATCTGCGCCGGATGGGGTTCAATCTTGCTCATGGGTGTGACTACCCGCTGGGCGGAATCAACATGCTCTTCCCGCTGTTTGGTATTGCGAATCAACTCCTGGCCGCCATCGCCTTGAGCCTGATCCTCGTCGTGGTGGTGAAAAAAACCGGTTTGAAGTACGCGTGGGTGCCAGCCATCCCATTGGCGTGGGACGTTACCGTGACTTTCTACGCCTCGCTACAGAAGATCTTCAGCGACACGCCGTCCATCGGATACTGGGCGCAGCACAGCGCGTTCAAGGACGCGAAAGAACAAGACCTTACTACCTTTGGCACGGCAAAGACGCCGGAAGCCATCGATGCCGTCATCCGCAATACTGCGGTTCAGGGCACCTTGTCGGCGTTGTATCTCGTGTTAGTCGCCATCGTTGTGGCCACATGCCTGGTGGCGACGGTAAAGGCAGCGCGCCAGCATGCCCAGGGGCACACCCCAGCGACCTCGGAGGAGCCTTATGTTGCCTCCGCGCTTTTCGCACCCGAGTCGATGGTTCCCACCGACGCCGAGCGTGTCTTGGTCAAGGCGTGGGAAGCCCGCAATCCTGGAAAGCATGTGGGGCATTAAATGCACGCTGTTGTGAAAATAGCCAAGTCCGTGTGGTGGTACCTCGGTGCCGTGGTCGGCGATCATGACTACGACAACTACGTCGCCCACCGCCGCCAGGCTCACCCAGGGTGCGAGGTCTTGTCCAAGCGCGACTATTGGCGCGAAAGATACGCCAATCAGGATAACAACCCGGCCTCGCGCTGCTGTTAAGCAAACGCTCGTCCCCAACGTCCATAGCTTGAGGCCCTAGGTTTTTCCGTAGGAGAGTGATGAGGTCGTGCTTGGCCACAGGTGCATGAGGGTTTATCTTCGCCGTGGCCCAGGCATCGACCGTGGCGGTTTGGCCTGTCGTGATTGCTTTCCGACGTTCACAGGCGGCATGCTTCATGGTGTGTGGACGGCAAGCTGAAGCAGACGCCATGGGAATACTGGGCAAAGAAATTGCCAATCAGACAAGCCGGTTCGTTTTCTCTCCCTTGAAAGGAAGGAAGGCGTGCTGGCTTGCAGGCTGTTTGGGGAACCTACCGACGGTGATGTCACTATTGCATAGCGCAAGGCTTAGCAGGGGTCGCTGGGATTGGCCTTGGGATGCAGGAACGGGATTAAGCGATGGGCACTGGTGGGGAAGGCGCCCACAAGCTTGGCGAGTGCGGGGGAGAGAGGAAAACGACGAAGCAGTATGGGGATATGTGGGGCAAAAAGTTGGGGTGGTGATGGGCACAGCGGGAGAAAGCAGGTAACCTTACCATTCATGAGCACAGGTTCGACAGCGAATAACGGCAGCGAGTACTTCGGTACTGTTTCTGTTGCCATCGTCACCCCCTTTGATTCCGAAGGCCAGCTTGACCTCGCCGCCGGGCGTCGTTTGGCCGCGCACCTGGTAGCCAATGGGGTTGACTCTCTCGTTCTCGCCGGAACCACCGGTGAGTCACCGACAACCTCGCTGGATGAAAAGATCAGCCTGCTCAAGGCCGTGAAAGAAGAGGTTGGTGATTCCGCAAAGATCATTGCGGGCGCCGGCACGAACAACACCGCAGCATCCCTTGCGATGGCCAAGGCTTCGGCCGAGGCTGGCGCAGACGCGTTGCTGGTTGTGACGCCTTATTACTCCAAGCCCAGCCAGGAAGGTATTTATCAGCACTTCCGCGCCATCGCTGAGGCGACACCTCTTCCTATCTGCGCCTACGATATTCCGCCTCGTTCTGTGGTGCCGATCCAGCCGGAAACCCTGCGCCGGATCGCACAGTTGCCAACCGTCAAGGGCGTCAAAGACGCCAAGGGAGACATCGCAGCGGCAACCCCGCTGATTCAAGAGACTGGGCTTGCCTGGTACTCCGGCGATGATCCGCTTAATCTCCCGTGGCTGTCGGTTGGAGCAACTGGCTTTATCTCCGTCATCGGACATCTAGCACCTCAGCTCTTGCGCGAAATGCGAACCCTATTTATTAACGGCGAACTCGACAAGGCGCGCGAAATCAATGCGCGGCTGTCCCCACTCGTCTCGGCACAGGGCCGCCTTGGCGGCGTGACCTTCGCCAAGGCAGGACTGCGTTTGCAGGGCATTGAAGTAGGCGATCCGCGTCTGCCGATCATTGCTCCCAACGAGCAGGAAGTGGAAGAGCTCCGCCACGATCTAGAAAAAGCTGGAGTCCTATAAATATGACTGAACCCCGTAGCCGCTCTCGAAAGGTGACCCGTAAGGCTGGGCCGCCGGAGGCTAACGAAGCGCCTGTATTCCAGGCACCGGAAGTAACTGACGCGGGTGCTGCAGAGCACAAGCCCGAGGGAAATGCCAACAAGGGCGGCGGCCGAGGACGTAACACCAATAAGCGTTCGAGCAACAGGTCTCGTCGCGGCGGCAATGATGCTTCGCGCACCGATTCAAACGGCAATCGCAACGAGCGTGGCGGTCGCGGTCGCGAGCGCCGCAATGTGGTCAAGTCCATGCAGGGCGCCGATCTCACCGAGCGTCTTCCGCAGCCACCCAAGGCCCCGAAGAACGGCCTTCGCATCTACGCGCTTGGTGGCATTTCCGAAATCGGCCGTAACATGACGGTCTTTGAGTACAATAACCGCCTGCTCATCGTTGACTGTGGCGTGCTGTTTCCCTCCTCCGGCGAGCCTGGCGTGGACTTGATCCTGCCCGATTTCGGACCGATTGAAAACCAACTCGATCGCGTCGAGGCTCTCGTTGTCACGCACGGTCACGAGGACCACATCGGCGCTATCCCTTGGCTATTGAAGCTGCGCCCTGACATTCCGATCATCGCCTCCAAGTTCACCTTGGCACTGATTGCTGCTAAGTGTCGGGAGCACCGCCAGCGGCCAAAGCTCATCGAGGTCAATGAGCAGTCCGTGGAAAACCGCGGTCCTTTCAACATTCGCTTCTGGGCTGTCAACCACTCAATTCCGGATTGCTTGGGCGTTGCCATCAAGACGGGAGCGGGTCTGGTCGTTCACACCGGCGATATCAAGCTGGATCAGACCCCGCCGGATGGGCGTCCGACCGACTTGCCAGCGCTTTCTCGCTTCGGCGACGAGGGTGTGGATCTCCTTTTGTGCGATTCCACGAACGCAACCACCCCTGGCGTTTCCGGCTCCGAGGCGGAAATTGCTCCCACCTTGAAGCGTTTGGTCGCAGATGCCAAGCAGCGCGTGATCCTTGCTTCCTTCGCCTCTAACGTGTACCGCGTGCAGGCTGCTGTGGATGCTGCCGTGGCCGCTGGCCGCAAGGTTGCCTTCAATGGTCGTTCGATGATCCGAAACATGGAGATCGCCGAGAAGCTCGGTTACCTCAAGGCGCCACGCGGCACAATTGTCACGATGGATGACGCTGCCAAGATGGCCCCCCACAAGGTCATGCTGATCACCACCGGTACCCAGGGCGAGCCGATGGCAGCGCTTTCGCGCATGGCGCGTCGCGAGCACCGTCAGATCACTGTCCGTGATGGTGACCTCATCATCTTGTCCTCCTCGCTGGTTCCCGGAAACGAGGAAGCGGTGTTCGGTGTGATCAATATGCTGGCCCAAATCGGTGCCACCGTGGTCACTGGCCGCGATGCCAAGGTCCACACTTCCGGCCACGGCTACTCCGGCGAGCTGTTGTTCCTCTATAACGCCGCACGCCCGGTCAACGCGATGCCGGTGCACGGCGAATGGCGCCACCTGCGCGCGAATAAGGAACTGGCGATTTCCACCGGCGTGGAACGCGACCGTGTGGTGCTGGCTCAAAACGGCGTTGTCGTCGACCTCGTCGATGGTCGCGCCCGCGTTGTAGGCCAAATCCCAGTCGGTAACCTCTACGTCGACGGTGTCACCATGGGCGACATCGACGCCGAGGTACTCGAGGAGCGAACGTCGCTGGGCGAGGGTGGTCTCATCGCCATCACCGCGGTCATCGACAACCGCACCGGCCGCCTGCTGGAGCGCCCAACCGTCCAAGCAAAGGGCTTCTCCGAGGATGCTGTCGCCATGATGCCGGAAGTCACCGACCTGGTGGAGTCCACCATGAATGATCTGGCTGCGGAGGGCGAAAACGATCCTTATCGCATGGTCCAGCACCTTCGTCGCAAGGTTTCTCGCTATGTTGAGCAGACTTGGCGTCGTCAGCCGATGATTATGCCGACGGTCATCCCGACCACCACTGCGCAGGTCACCGCCGACGACGATGAGATCCGCGCAACCCGCGAAAGCCTCTAACGCAAGCTAGAAAGGCAAGCTCTTAAAGCTAACCCCTGTCGTTCTCCCCGGACTGCTCGTGCGGTGCGGCGGACGAAGACAGGGGACTTTTGTATTACCGTGGCTTGTCAAGTTGGGCCCGGTGGCGGGGATGCGGAAGGCGCCGGGCGAATGCCGAGCAACGCGTGGATGAGCGAACAAAGGAAGCTTTCAGCTGACACATACGGTGGAGTGAAATTTGGGGTCGTCGGCAAGCACAAGGCGTCCATGCGTACCGCGCCGGTGGGGGAGAGGGGGGCAGGGAGGAATTGGCGATGAAGGCGCTAGAGTTGATGCCATGATTCTGGTTGAACGGTTGAAAGACGCACTGGCGCAGGCCTTGCTTACAGTTGGTCCTGATGCACCGACCTTGTGTGAGGGCTGGACCGCGGCGGACCTAGCCGCGCATTTGTACGTGCGCGAAAATCGCCCTACCAAAGCTGTCGGGATTCTTATTCCTCAACTGGCCAACCGACTTGAAATGGAAATGGCTAAAGTCAAGGGGCAAGACTTGGCTTTTGTGGTCGATGCTTGGCGGAAGGGCAAAGTGTCCAAGCTTCCAAAGGTTGTTCAGCAAAAGATGAACACCCTCGAGTACTTCGTACATTATGTCGACGTTGTCGCGGCCAACCCTGACAAGTTTGCGGAGACAGCAGTCCTGCGTCTTCATGACAATGATCGCCTGGAGCTTATGGCTCACGCACGATCTATGGCAGCGATGTTGTTGCGAGGTTCGGCGGGGCCGGTGGTCTTCGAACCGGTGGGCGGCAAGCGTGTGGTCGTGCACGATCGCCTCGGCGTGGCAGTCCAGGGTGATAGGGTTGCCGTGGTTCGGGGGTCGGCAGAAAATATGGTGCTATGGCTTTTTGGTCGCGCGGCAAGCTACGGCGACGGAGCCGGCGTTGTCGTTGAAGATCCCTACGGTCTGCTCAGGTTGTCTCCCGTATAGGTTTATTGCTGGGGGCAGCTGCTGGAAGGGATTCGGTGGTGATGGATTGGGTCGGGTAGTAGACCCCTTACTAGCTGTATCGGTCCTATGCTTGACCACAACGTCACTAGCGTTACGGCGCTTCGACGAAGCCGCTTTCTCAAGCTGTGGTTGAGGTTTGTCAACTATGCATACTGGACTCGCTTGAAAGGTGAAATTTAAGCAAAACAGTGTTCCGGATGTTGTGAATGTGATTAGAACGTCTAAGCTTGAGACCATGACTGTCAGAAGCGCATCACCGACTCCATCGCGGTCAGGGAAGAACTCTCAGCGTCGGGCCAAGAAGCAACAAAACTCAGGCCCCAAGGGACGCCGCTCACAAACGAGCTTGAGCTATCCTGCTACCTCCGCCCATCGCGCTGCCGACACCTCCAACGAGAGAACCGGCAGCGCCTTTCGTGCTGTCGGTAGTGGAATTACCCAGGCATTCGGCGCCAGCGCTCGGGGAGTAGGCACCTTGACTCGCAAGATTGGCGAAGTGGGGGCAAAGGCTCGTGCCCGTCGCGCCTCCGATGATGCCTATGATGACTTTGACGAGCACTCCTTGGTCGAGGATGAAGCCACGGACGACGACAAGTCGAAGGACCTTGCGCGAGACGAGCAGGCGAAGGCGTCTTCTCGACGCGGTAAGCGTCAACCAGCAACAGATCTTTATGAATCAGCCGAGCAAGCCCGCGAGCGGGAAGCTACACCGCGCAAGCCAAGACAGCGCGGTAATGACCTCGACCCGGGCCAGGCGGAAACACCAGGAACTTACGACGGTTTGGCGCTAGGCCTCATCGCCTTGGCAGTGGTGCTGGGTTCCTCTGTGTGGTTCCACATCGCAGGGCCAGTGGGCGCCTTTATCGCTGAGATGACGCACACAGCGATCGGGGCAGGTGCCCTCATCCTGCCGGTCGTCCTCGTGGTCGTGGCGTTGATGTTGATGCTCGGACTGACACCCAAGCCCGCCGACCGTCCTCGGGTAGCAGTGGGTACCGGAATCATCACGGTGTCGATGCTGGGATTGGTGCACCTGTTCGCCGGAAATCCCACAGATTGGGCTGGACGACGTGAGGCCGGTGGTGCGATCGGCGCCTACCTGGCGGGGCCGTTGGCTGCGGGCTTTAGCTCCTTTATCGCCATTCCCTTACTCGTTATTCTGATCGTTTTTGGCGCGCAGAAGATCACCGGCATTTCCGCCCGCGAGCTTGCCGACGCCATCAAGGACATGGTGGGCTCTGCGCGCGGTGGTCGTCGCTTTGTCGATGGCGATGTCGAGTCGGAATACGATGACATCGATGAGGATGATGTCTACGGCGACGCCGACTCGCAGATCGACGAGATTGCCGCCAGCCGCGGCGGGCGTGAGCCACGACAACTTCCGTTGCCCGACATGCCGAGCTCCGGCACGGATTCCCCACGCGCTCGCCGCGCCTCCAGGCGCAGAGACGACCACGTCAATGGCTATGGGGTCGATCCTCGTCAAGCGTCGGGTTCGCGTGCTACCGCGTCGTCGCAGCGCCGGAACCCGATGGAGGCATACCCGGTTGATGAATTTGCCACCTCTCACTCCGAGGAGTCGCCATATGAGCAACCGACCATGAGCTTTAGGCGTCCTGAGCAACCTCCAGCTAGTGAACCGGTGCGAAAGCCCCGCGACATCGGCGATACCGATGAGATTGCGGTAGTAGGCAAACCCGAGGATGACAACCGCCGTGCTCCGGCGCGCTCGACGTCGGAAAGCACTGCGCCGGCTTCCAACGCTGCCGATTATGACCGCACCGATGCGGTAGAAACGCGCCAAGCGATGGTGGCTGAGGCTGCGAAGCAACGCGACGCCGCCCGCGCACGTCAACAGCAACCTCCAGCGCGGTCGGCGGCACCAGCGACCGATCATCAAGTGATGCCAGTGGCAGAACGTTCTACACCAAAATCGGCTGCGAACCTCATGGAAGGCGCCGTCAGTGCAGCAGGCGTGGCCGGAGAAATGGCCGCGCGCACGCGTGCAGGAGTGCAAGGCGCAGCCGCTGGCGCGGTACCTTCCGGGGCAGTAGCCCTCGGTGCCGGTGGTGTGGCAGCGGCCCACTCGGCTGGCGCCACCGCCGCCCGCGCGGCAAACTCCCTGCCGGATACCCAGCAACAGGCGAAGATCCTGCCTTCTCAAGACAACGACTACGTGCTCCCCAGCACGGATCTGCTCATCCCCGGGCAGCAGCCGAAAACGCACTCTGCGGCCAACGATCGCATGATTGAGGCGATAACCGAGGTCTTCGAGGAGTTTAAGGTCGATGCTCACGTCACCGGTTTTAGCCGTGGACCGACGGTGACTCGCTACGAGGTGGAGCTGGGACCTGGTGTGAAGGTATCGAAGATTACCAATCTCCAGTCCAACCTGGCGTATGCCGTCGCAACGGACAATGTGCGCCTGTTGACCCCGATCCCAGGCAAATCCGCGGTGGGCATTGAGGTGCCCAATGCCGACCGCGAGATGGTGCGCCTCGCCGACGTACTCAATGCGCCAGCCACCATCGCCGATCATGACCCCATGCTTGTCGGCTTGGGCAAGGACATCGAGGGCGACTTTGTTGTGCACTCTGTGCAGAAGATGCCGCACTTGCTGGTTGCCGGTTCTACCGGCTCGGGTAAGTCGGCCTTCGTGAACTCCCTCCTCGTGTCGCTCCTGACCCGAGCCACGCCGGAAGAGGTGCGGTTGATCCTGGTGGATCCGAAGATGGTGGAGCTTACACCTTATGAGGGCATCCCTCACCTAATCACTCCCATCATCACGCAGCCGAAGAAGGCCGCAGCTGCCCTGCAGTGGCTGGTTGAGGAGATGGAACAGCGCTACATGGACATGAAGTCCGCGCGTGTTCGCCACATCAAGGACTTCAACCGCAAGATTCGCAGCGGAGAAATCCAAACCCCAGCCGGATCCCAACGCGAGTATCACCCATACCCATTCATCGTTTGCGTGGTCGACGAGCTCGCCGACCTGATGATGACTGCGCCGAAGGAGATCGAGGATTCGATCGTGCGTATTACCCAGAAGGCGCGTGCGGCCGGTATCCACCTGGTGCTGGCCACCCAGCGTCCGTCGGTGGATGTGGTGACCGGTTTGATCAAGACAAATGTGCCTTCCCGACTGGCGTTTGCTACTTCCTCGGCCACTGACTCCCGCGTCATCCTCGACCAGGGTGGCGCGGAAAAGCTCATTGGCATGGGCGATGGCTTGTTCATTCCGCAGGGTGGGCGTGCCATCCGCATCCAGGGCGCCTTCGTCACGGATGAGGAGGTCCAGGCCGTGGTCGATGCCGCAAAGTCGCAGGGGGAGCCCAACTACACAGAGGGCGTGACCGATGACAAGGCCGCTGAGGCTAAGAAGGACATCGATGCCGATATCGGAAATGACCTGGAGGATCTCCTCCAGGCTGTCGAGCTGGTGGTCACCGCGCAGCTTGGCTCCACCTCGATGCTTCAGCGTAAACTGCGCATCGGCTTTGCCAAGGCAGGTCGCTTGATGGATCTCATGGAAACCCGCGGGGTTGTCGGCCCGTCCGAGGGCTCGAAGGCTCGCGAGGTGCTGGTCAAACCAGAGGAGCTCGAGACCATCCTGTGGATGATCAAGGGCGCGGACCCCGCTGAAGCCCCAAAGGAGATCGATGCCGGTGACGACGGTGGCGCCGAACCGAATACCACGATCGTCGACGCTAACCCCACAGGTGGGGTGTTTTAGGGACGAAGTCGTGCCAGTGCTTTCCGACGATTAACGCCGTCCACATCCCGGTCGCCCGCACCGATTGCCGTTAGCGTTTGAGACCTTGTTGGTATAAAATCGTCGAACGTAATAGGAGGGGAGTACCCCACGTTACGGCGTCGATCGTCAGCACGGTCTTGGCCTTTGAGATTCGGCATTGGAACCGCCTCGTCTTCAAGGAAGCAAGCCCCGGTCACGCCGGCCCGATCTGCAAGAGGGCGGGGGAGACCTCCGGTTCATCCGCAACCCGAATGAGACCGGAGGTCTTTTTTCATGGAAGTCAACCTTGCAACATGGTTGATCACGGGAGCTGTCATTCTCGGCTTCTTCGTGTTCGACTTCTATTCCCACGTGCGTACCCCGCACGAGCCCAGCCTGAAGGAATCGGCGGGCTGGACGCTGTTCTACGTCGTCTTCGCCCTCGCCTTCGGTGCCTTCTTGTGGGTCTACTGGGCAGAGCCTGGCAATCCTCACCAGCATGGGCTTGAATTCCTTACCGGCTACGTCACGGAAAAGGCGCTTAGCGTCGATAACCTTTTCGTGTTTGCGCTGATCATGGGTTCTTTTAAGATCCCGCGCAAGTACCAACAGAAGGTCTTGCTCATCGGCATCGCATTGGCCTTGATTTTCCGCCTGCTGTTCATCCTGGCGGGTGCGGCAGCCCTCGAGGCATGGAGCTGGGTGTTCTACCTCTTCGGCATCTTCTTGCTCTACACCGCGATCAAGCTCATCGTCGATGAGGTGCGCGGCACCCCTGAGACAGATCCCAATGACATGGCGATCATCAAGTTCCTGCGCAAGGTGATTCCGGTGACGGCGACTTACGAGAAGGATCACCTCTACGTCCACAAGAAGGGTCAGTTTGCCCTGACCCCGCTGTTCGTGGCATTGGTTGCCATTGGTTTGATGGACGTGATGTTCGCGCTTGACTCAATCCCTGCTATTTATGGCATCACCGACGAGGCCTACATCGTGTTCACCACCAACGCCTTCTCGTTGCTGGGTCTGCGCCAGATGTACTTCCTCCTCGATGGTTTGCTCGACAGGCTGGTCTACCTGCCTTACGGTTTGGGGGCCATTCTGGGATTCATCGGCGTTAAGCTCGTCCTCCACGCGCTGCATGAGAACGAGCTTCCATTTATAAACGGTGGCGAGCCGGTACACGCGCCGGAGATCTCTACGGTGGGTTCGTTGGTGGTTATCGTCGGCGTCTTAGTTATCGCGGTGGTCGCCTCGCTGATCAAGACAAAGCGTGACGAAGTACAAGGCGCCGTTTCCCCGAAGTGGAACAAAGAATACGACGATGATGACATCGCCGAGGATCCCAAGCGTCTGGCTTCCTTGAAGAAGGTTGTTGATAACCGCGCGAATCCAGATAAGTCATAGCGTTCGCCCAAGAAACGCCCAAGCCCCGCGGGCACCTTGAGAAAAGGTTTCCGCGGGGCTTTTTTATTGGCCATGTTCAACCGGGCAATTGATGAATTCAAGCAATCTTTTATTCAACCGTTTGCTGATCACTTTTCAAGTGGTCGCCCACAGTCCGACCGGCCGCGAATCATAACTGGCATGTCGAGGGATACCGGTGTGTGGGGGTATCGCCGAGGTAGGGCTCAGTCCCAGATGTTGATGACAGGATTCCACGTGTGGATTGTGCGTCCGTTGAGCGCATTTTCCACCCAGAAAGGATCCTGATCCATCAGCGCGTAGGCATCGTCGAGGGTGGAGTCGTCAGCCAAGCGGATAACGATGAGCGCATCGCCCTCTCCGTCGGTGAAGGGGCCGGAGCCGATGAGCTTGCCTTCTTCCTTGAGCTGTCCCAAAAACTCGCGGTGGCGCGGGCGGATGTTGACGATGTCTTCGCTGTCAGCGTCGTAGTCATAAATCACTGCGTAAGTAGTCACGCCCTCTAGTCTATCCATGTGGAAAGCCCTGGTGCCGGTTTTGGATGCGGTGCATGTGTCCGCGTACGACGCCACAACCAGGTGCTGGGAAATGAACGGTGCAGCATCGTTAATTAAACGCTGCGCCTTTGGGTTAGGCGTACCCCAAGTGCGGGCAGGCAAGGTAGGGTTGTAGAACGTGAGCCACAACAGTCCGAACACGTCCAAGACGAATCATGAAGAGCCCAAGCCATCGAATTGGAACCTCCCCAACGTCTTAACCAGCGTGCGCATTATCGCGATCCCACTGTTCGCCTGGCTTGTCCTGCGTGCGGATAACATCCATACCGGATGGATGTGGGCTGCTTTCATTTGTTTCGTCGTCTTGATGATTACGGACAAGCTCGACGGAGATATCGCACGCGCGCGAGGTCTAGTCACCGACTTCGGCAAAATCGCCGATCCGATCGCTGACAAGGCGCTGATGACCACAGCCCTGGTGTGTCTAAACATCGTCGGTGCCTTCTCCTATTGGTTTACCATCATTATCGTCGTGCGCGAGCTTGGTATCACCTTGTGGCGCATGGTGGAACTGCGGCGCGGAAATGTCGTCCCCGCGTCTAAAGGTGGCAAACTCAAGACCGCACTACAGTCCTTGGCCATGGGCCTGTACCTATGCCCGCTGCCGGACTGGATGGAGATTCCACGTCTGCTCGTCCTCATCGCTGCGACCATTGTCACCGTGGTCACCGGCATTCAGTACCTCGTTGATTCCCGCAAGCTTCAGCAAACGAGCTAGGAAAAACTTTTAGGGGTCGGTCATGACATGCCAAGGAACTGAATTCCTCCTCGTTCCTACTCTTGCGCAAAAGGGGTTGACAATCGCGACCTGCGAGTCGTTGACCGCGGGGCTGCTGTCGGCCACTATCGCCAATGTTCCAGGGGCTAGCGCAGTGCTGCAGGGTGGCTTGATTACCTATGCGACTCGGCTCAAGCATGTGCTTGCCGACGTCGACCAGGCGACCTTGGACTCAGTGGGGCCTGTGTCGGAACAATGTGCAAAAGAGATGGCACTTGGCGCGCTAGTAGCCTGCGGTAGCGACATTGGGGTTTCCCTTACCGGTGTTGCCGGTCCGGATCCGCAAGACGGTCACCCGGTTGGCGAGGTATGGTGCGGCGTGGCCTTTGCAGGTCATAGCTCTGAGCAGGCGGTTGCCGTACGTTTGGGCGCGCCGGAGTTTCTGAGTGGGGAACGGGCAAAGATTCGCCAAGACTCTGTTGGACTGGCCATCGATTTCGTACTTTCACTGCTGTGACAGCTTGGCGACATGCGCGGCCACTTTCAAAAGTCGGAAGGGCAATACACCGCGGCGGGCAGATTGCGGCATCGAGAAAAGGTGCGCACAAAGGCGTTCGAAAAGTTTGCGAAATGGCCGGGGAACAATTTTAAGTTAAGGGCCGTTGGGCTAAGTGATGATGAAATATACCGCAGTACTCGACAAGCCGGTCACCGCACACAAGGTTTCTACCCCGGAGCCGTTGTTGCGGGAGGCACTCGGCGCAGCTTTACGTGCATTCCGTGCTGACAAGGGGATAACGCTTCGTGAGCTCGCAGAGGCCTCACGAGTGTCCCCAGGCTATCTCTCCGAACTAGAGCGCGGGCGCAAAGAAGTGTCTTCGGAAATTCTCGCTTCCGTTTGCCACGCGCTCGGGGCCAGCGTTTCCGATGTCCTCATCGAGGCCGCAGGATCAATGGCCGTGCGTTCCGCGGAGGCAGATCTCGCAAGCGCGGTTCGCGTTTAGCCACGTACCGCGATTAGCGGACGACGAGGCGCATCCAAACACCCCAGATCCGCTCTGCAACCTAGGGAAAGGCCTCGGACATGCGTATCCCCGAGTCTGCTCAGGTTCTGGTCCCTAAACACACCGGTGGGAACGAGCTTGGCTGTGAAACAAGTCGTGACACGGGAATTCCTGTAGTTGTCAGGCAGTTCATCCTAGTACTCAAATCCGCTACACAAGGTGTGGTGGTCATCATCTTCATACCTTGAGCAAATCAAGGCCAATTTTGCTTCCGCCAGCGTCTCATGGGAGACGATCTGGCAGTTTCTCCACTATGCTGAGGAGAGATCACTACGACGACGGCGAAAGGTGCCACAATAATGGCGAATCCATTTTCTAAAGCTTGGAAATACTTAATGGCTTTGTTCGATTCCAAGATTGACGAAAATGCGGACCCGAAGGTTCAAATTCAGCAGGCAATCGAGGATGCACAGCGCCAGCACCAGGAGCTGTCCCAGCAAGCAGCTGCCGTGATCGGTAACCAGCGTCAGCTTGAAATGCAGCTAAACCGCCGTCTGGCTGAAATCGAGAAGCTCCAGGGCAATGTTCGTCAGGCACTTCAGCTTTCCGATAAGGCACGTGGTGAAGGTGACCTTGCCAAGGCCACGGAATACGAGAACGCCGCAGAGGCTTTCGCTGCTCAGCTCGTCACCGCAGAACAAGGCGTTGAGGATACCAAGAAGCTGCACGACCAGGCCCTGCAGCAGGCCGACGCAGCCAAGAAGGCTGTCGAGCGTAACTCCATGGCGTTGCAGCAGAAGGTTGCAGAGCGCACGAAGCTGCTCAGCCAGCTAGAGCAGGCCAAGATGCAGGAGAAGGTCGCCGAGTCCATCCAGTCGATGAGCTCCATTACCAACCGTGACACTCCTAATCTCGACCAGGTTCGCGAGAAGATTGAGCGCCGCTACGCAAACGCCCTCGGTTCCGCCGAGTTGGCTCAAAATTCCGTCCAGGGGCGCATGGCCGAGATCGAGCAGGCCGGCGTACAGCTAGCCGGACACTCCCGCCTGGAGCAGATTCGCGCCGAAATGTCCGGTCAGCTCAACGCAGGTACTTCCTCCACACAGCAAGCAATTACGGGCGCGTCTGAGCAGGCCCCAGCTCCCAGCGCGGCGGATGACGCCGTGGCACAAAAGCTTCGCGAGTTGCGTGGTGAAGCCTGACAAACCGCACTTCAGCTGGGTGTGAAGCTGATTCCCGCTGTGGCCAACTCTTTTATTCAAAGCGCTGGACACAGCGGCTTTTGTATGCCCACACACCGATTGTTCATGCAAATATGGACGCCTGGAACAAAGATGGTGACTCAAGCGCCTCCGAGCCATCGAGCAACCTTGGCGTCGGCAAGCAATTGTCGGCAACGCAGCACCGCTTTTTCTTTTACCGAGATTGTTGCCCCCAAAGTTCGATAGTGTCTTCGGTGGCGGTACAAGCAGGGTTTTGCTGAATTGGCTAGTCGCCTGCCCCTCGTGCCATGAGGGCATCCGCAATAGCACGGGCGCGCCGAATAGAACGAATGATGACCGGCGTGCCAAAGGCGGCGATGGAAAAGCCGGCCCCGCGGGCCTTTCTGGCATCAAGAACTTCGTTGACGGTTCCCAACATCAATGGGATCAGGCGAAGCGTAAGCGACAGCGCTAGGACGATGGTCTCTACAGGCAACCCGAACTTCTCGAAGGGAGCCAAAGCCTTCTCGAAGGCGGTCATCATCTCGGAGAGCTGAGTGGTCAGTGTAAGCAGCATCGCCATCATGAGGGCTGCGTAAACCACAAGCGTCACATTAGCGGCAAACATGAGACCTTTTTGCCACCACTGGAAGGCAGCGAGGAACGCCAGAAGCGGCAGCGGCGGCCATAACTGACCCCACGCCACCTTCATTGGGATGCGCGCGCACAGGTATACAATCGCCGCAAAGACCACCAGGCCAAGCGCGATAAGCGGATTCTTCACCAATAGCGAGGTGCTGATGATGAAGGCGAGCAAGAGCCCAAATTTCCACAGCGGCGGCATCCGGTGAATGAAGGAAGATCCTGGAACGTATACTCCGAGCGGGATATTCTTCATTTCTTAGGCCCTCGACTCCATGAGCTTTTCGTAATAGCCAATGACTTCATCCGGCGCGCCGTCGGCAACGACGTGGTGGTCGTCGATGCACAGCACACGGTCAAACCCGGTGAGGAAGTCCAGGTCATGGGTGACCACGATAAGTTGCTGATCCAATTCGGCAAAGACGCGGCTGATTTTGCGTCGGTTGATCATATCCAGCAACGTCGTCGGTTCGTCCGCGATGATGAGGTCGGGTTCTAGGATCAATACGCTCGCTAGCGCAAGCAGCTGCTTTTGCCCGCCCGAGAGCTGATGCGGGGAATGATCGGCGTGGTTTTCTAGTCCGAAGCGCTTGAGCATGTGTGCCACTCGTTGTTTCTTTTCTTCCTTCGGCAGTTTCATTCGTCGAAGTGAGAAGGCGATGTCATCGGCAACGGTTGGCATGACGATTTGATTTTCAGCGTCAGAAAAGACAAAGCCGACCTTGCGGCGCACCTCCTTGCCCTTTGCAGCGACATCCAAACCATCGACGGAAACCGATCCGGAGGTTGGGTCGGCCAAGCCATTAATGAGTCGAACCAGAGTGGATTTTCCGCCGCCATTGGCGCCGATGATCCCAATTCGACGCTCTGTCAGGGTCAAGTTGATGTTGCTGAGAACCTGGAGTTCATCGAATGCGACGTTGACGCCGGTGAAAGTGACCGTACTCATCGGTTTTGTCTTTACTGCCTTTACTTTATCTAGCAACACCGCCCGCGTGACTCGGTTCCTCGCCCCATGGCACTAGTGAAGCAGGGGAGATAAGCAAGGGTGCAGTCCGCGGAAGCGACGGTAAGGGGATAAGGAAACAATGCCTGTTGTGGCGCGGAAGACGTCGTCAAGCGGGCAAAAAGGCGCGTGCGGCACAGCCTAACACGCGCGTTGAACCTAGCTTCATGCTGAGGAGATTAGGACAAGCCCTATGCCTTGTTGCGCAAGTCGGGGAATGCCGAGTGGACGCCGATAGCAATGATGACGGCGACGACGAGCTTGAGGCTGTCCATCGGGATGAATGCGAGCTGTGCGGCAAAGGCTGCGCCCCATTCCATACCCATGCGCAGCGCAAGACCAATAGCACCGCAGGTGTACTGGACGGCCAATGCGACAACACCGCCTAAGACGAGGTAGCCGATGAGCATTCCCTTCTTTTTCTTGGGTGCGGCGTAGGCGATGACACCTGCCACGAAAGGTGAAATGAGATAGCCGACGAGGTACCCGACAGTTGGCCCCGGCAGGGCTGCGATCACGGACTTGCCTCCAGCCAGCACGGGCAAGCCAAGCAGTCCGAGAAGGAGGAACAAAGCCGCAGTGAGGAAACCGCGGCGACCGCCGAGAAGCAGACCCGCCAAGATGATGGCGGCATTTTGCATGACGATCGGGACGCCGGCGGTGCCGACGGGGATGGAGACGAAAGCCAAGACGATAATCAATGCGGCAAAGACCGCGATGTAGGCCAAATCAGTAAGCCGCATCCTTGAGCGTGCGTTTGCGTTTGTGGTAGTTGAGGTAGACACTCGAGGAATTTTACACGTGCCCGCACCGAAAACTAAACGTTGTTCAAGCACAGTCTTTTAAGTCATACAATCACGCTCGCATGGCGCATCGCTTATGGGTAATCGCGTGAAGAGATGTGAACTCGTTAAGATGGCTGCATGCGCCTGTCGAATTTTGAACAGTTGGTGGAAGACGAATTTGGAACGTCCAGAGGGGCGTGGATTCTTGACTCGCACGTCATTAGTGGTACCGGAAAAACCGCCAACGAGCTCATCGAATCGGGGGCGGACCTGCGTGAAGTATGGTGGGGCCTATGTCGAGACTTCCATATCCCCGAAGATCGTCAACTCGGAAGGGATGATTGAGGTCTTATTTTTGATGGAGGTTCTCGTTTTCGAGGATGGACATCTGGAAGTATTTGGAGCCGTGGGATCGCTCGGTGTTTATCGAAGTTAAATGGGCAACGAGCTTTCGAAAAAGAATGTTCGAATTTTTGAAAATCGAACAAATGTGCGTGTATCTTATGGGTGTGGGAAATGTCTAGCTAGGATAAACCTCGAAAACAACACGCTGCAGGAAACGTTCTCCGCTTGGAGGCGTGAAAACCGAAGGTGCACGCAAGATTTCGGTGGTGCAGTCACCAGTCTGTTGCTGAGGATGTTTGTGGTGTAAACAGGCTTTGTGAAGACACCATACGAGAGGAATGTGGCAATAAAAATCGTCGCCTCGAGGGAGCCAAATGCAGTGTTTCCTCGTCTAAAGAGGGCAGCGGGTTGGACTTTCATAAATTGAGGTGACCTCGTGCAGTTTCAATGACGCTGCGCAAACGCCCGAATGTGCTCTGCGTTTCCCAGAGAGCACGGACAATTTATTCATTGAGAAGAAGTTAGAAATAAACGAAAGACAAACAAGGAGACTTCATGGCTGCCAAGAAGAACAGCAAATCAGCAATCCCATCTTCGTCTGATGACCGCAAGAAGGCGCTCGATGCCGCATTAACAATGATTGAAAAGGATTTCGGCAAGGGCGCCGTCATGCGCCTGGGTGATGAGAACCGCCCGCCGATCCAGGCAATTTCCTCTGGTAATACTGCGATCGACGTCGCCCTAGGAATTGGTGGCTTCCCGCGTGGTCGAATCGTGGAGATCTATGGGCCTGAATCCTCTGGTAAGACCACCGTGGCGCTGCATGCCATTGCTCAGGCGCAAAAGGGGGGCGGTATCGCAGCCTTCATCGACGCCGAGCACGCCCTGGATCCAGACTATGCACGCAAGTTGGGCGTTGACACGGATGCATTGCTCGTTTCCCAGCCGGATACCGGTGAGCAGGCGCTGGAGATCGCCGATATGCTCGTACGATCTGGTGCTATCGATATCATCGTGATCGACTCCGTTGCGGCGCTGACCCCGAAGGCTGAAATCGAAGGAGAAATGGGCGATAGCCACGTTGGTCTTCAGGCCCGCCTCATGAGCCAGGCGTTGCGAAAGATGACCGGCGCTTTGTACAACTCGGGTACCACCGCAATCTTTATCAACCAGCTTCGTGAAAAGATTGGCGTGATGTTCGGTTCACCTGAAACCACCACTGGTGGCAAGGCATTGAAGTTCTACGCTTCCGTTCGCTGCGATGTGCGCCGTATTCAAACTCTGAAGGATGGACAGGATGCTATCGGCAACAGGACCAAGCTGAAAGTGGTCAAGAACAAGGTTTCGCCACCATTTAAGGTTGCCGAGTTCGACATCATGTACGGCGAGGGCATTTCTCGGGAGTCTTCCATCATCGATCTCGGTGTTGACCACGGCATTATCAAGAAGTCCGGTTCGTGGTTTACCTACGAAGGCGATCAACTTGGACAAGGCAAGGAAAAGGTACGCCTCTATCTCAAGGAGACTCCGGAGTTGGCCGACGAGATTGAGGAGAAGATCTTTAAAAAGCTCGGGATCGGTGAGTTTGCCAACGCCGATGATGCGCTGACGGATGAGCCGGTGGATATGATTCCAAACGTCGACTTCGACGACGACGACGAAGATGAAGAGTAGAGAACAAAACTATCCTTCGGAGCCTGCAACTCACGCAGCAAAGATTGAAAGGCTTCGAGAAGCGCTGGAAAACTTCACGCCGGGGGAGTCTGATTTTTTCGACTCCCACAAGGAAGAGGACAAAGCAAAAGTTCGCAACCGCGCGCTTCTGTTGCTCGATCAGCGCGGACGATCCCGCGAAGAGCTGCGTAAAAGGCTGGCGGCACTGGAGTTTGACCCCATAACCATCGATGAGGTTCTAGATGATCTCCGCGATTGTGGTCTCCTCGACGACCAAGCCTTTGCCACTGAGTGGGTACGTCAACGTCATGCTCGACGAGGGAAGTCGCGTAAGGCGCTTTCCCTTGAACTTAAGGAAAAAGGGGTTGGGGTCGCCCAACGCGCTGAGGCGCTGAAACAGATCAGCGATGATGACGAATTCGAGATGGCACGGCAGTTAGCCGAGAAAAAAGCACGAAGCATTAAGGCTGTGCCGGCAAATGGTGCAGAATACGACAAGATTCTGCGTCGTGTCGTGGGAATGCTTGCCCGTCGCGGCTTCGGCTCAGGACTAAGCATCCGAGTCTCCAAGGAGGCGATCGACGCCCGCCTGGAGGCCATCAGCGCCTAACATACCGATACCCGCCCCGGGTAACTGACTAGCCTGACGCGGGTTTAGGCATTCCTTAATGAAGAGGGCTAGAATTGTCCGACGTGCAAACATCCGCGGACACTACCCAGCCCCAGCAAGACCAGGCCAACCCCCGCACCTACGAGGTGCGCACATTTGGCTGCCAGATGAATGTTCACGATTCGGAGCGTCTATCCGGCCTCCTCGAAGAAGCTGGCTATGAGCCAGCCGCCAAGGGTGAGCAAGCAGACCTCGTGGTATTCAACACTTGTGCTGTGCGCGAGAACGCTGACATGCGTCTTTATGGCACCTTAGGACAACTGCGCCAGGTGAAAAAGGAACACCAGGGCATGCAGATTGCTGTAGGCGGATGCTTGGCTCAAAAAGACAAGGACGTCGTAGTCAAGAAAGCCCCGTGGGTGGATGTGGTTTTCGGCACCCACAACATTGGTTCTCTACCAGCCTTGCTCGATCGTGCCTCCCACAACCACAAGGCCGAGGTGGAGATCGTGGACTCCCTCGAACAGTTCCCCTCGGTGCTTCCCGCCAAGCGCGAATCCGCCTACGCGGGGTGGGTCTCTGTTTCTGTGGGGTGCAACAACACCTGCACGTTCTGCATCGTGCCTAGCCTTCGAGGTAAGGAACAAGACCGCCGCCCGGGCGATATCCTTGCGGAGGTACAGGCCCTTGTCGACCAGGGGGTTTCCGAAATCACCCTGCTCGGGCAGAACGTGAATGCCTACGGGGTGAATTTCGTTGACCCCGAACTAGAGCGCGACCGCAGCGCGTTCTCCAAACTCCTCCGGGCTTGCGGTGAGATCGAGGGGTTGGAGCGCCTGCGTTTTACCAGCCCACACCCGGCCGAGTTCACCTCGGACGTTATTGACGCTATGGCTCAAACCCCTAACGTGTGCCCGCAGCTGCACATGCCCCTGCAGTCCGGCTCGGACAAGGTGCTCAAGGAGATGCGTCGCTCCTACCGCTCGGCTAAATTCCTTGGAATTCTCGACGAGGTGCGCCAGAAGATTCCGCACGCATCGATCACCACAGACATCATCGTCGGTTTCCCCGGAGAAACAGAGGAAGATTTTCAGGCCACACTCGATGTGGTGGAAAAGGCTCGCTTTACGAGCGCTTACACCTTCCAATACAGCCCGCGGCCCGGTACCCCGGCGGCAGAATATGAGAACCAGATCCCGAAGGAAGTGGTGCAAGAGCGTTATGAGCGTCTCTTGGCGCTGCAGGAGCGAATCAGCCTCGAGGAAAATCAAAAGCTCATCGGTACTCAAGCAGAGCTTTTGGTTCAGGCTGACGGTGGGCGCAAGAACGGCGAGACCCATCGCATGACCGGTCGCGCGCGCGATGGTCGCCTCGTCCACTTCGCGCCGGAAGGCTTGATCGATGATTCGATTCGCCCCGGCGATGTGGTGACCGTGACGATTACGGGTGCAGCTCCGCATTTCTTGCTTGCCGACGAGGGAGTGCTTTCCCACCGACGCACCAAGGCGGGGGATAACTCCGAGATCGGAAAGGTTCCTACGACCGCCCCGGTTGGGGTTGGGCTCGGACTTCCAAGAATCGGTGCACCGACGGCCAAGCCTGCCAACGACGCCTGCGGTTGTTAGGGTTGAAGAAAGACACCGCGGGCGCGACACGCTTCGCTAAGCGGTGGGAGACTCCAAAGCGAAAGTGGTTTTCGAACGTGGCTGAAGCCAGTGAAAAAAAGGGGCGTGGCGTGGCCGACGCAGCCGATACTCAATCGATGAATAGTCCCGATGAGCTAGCAAAGAAGGAAAAGACGGCCGCGGCTCGCATTGAACTTGGGCATTATCGCTTTTACCTGATGGGCACTTTTGTTGTCTTTGTCCTTTCCTTGTTCTTGCCGCATGCAGGAAGCATCAAGGGCTACGATGTGCTTTTCTTTACCCCAGCCAGTCACGAAGCCGGAATCAAAATTGCCGAGTATGTCTTCGTTTTTCTAGGCAGCATATCTGTGGTGTTGCTCAACGGACTTCTGCTTCTGACAAAGCGGACTGTGTTTGCCAACTTTGGATTTGCACTCACAGGCATGGCATTGCTGACGAGTCTTCTGGGGCTTTGGATGCGCATGCAGAGCGCGGAAGTAGACGGAGCCGCGGGCGTTTCCTATGGGTTCTACATCGAGGTAGCAGCTGTGATTGTCCAAGTTTACGCATTGAGCTGCACTGTGTTTGCTCGATCCGATGAGCAAAGGGAATGGGCAGCGCAGCGCGCTGCACACGTCAACCTGGACGAGGTCGCCCTCGTGCAGCGTGAAAGGCTTACCAGCAGGGGAGCGAATACGAATGAGACCAATCCGCTGCTCATCGATAACCGGCGCCAGCAAGCCGCAGGCAAGCGCAAGCGCACCGCTGGTCAGGATGCGCATAAGCCTCAACAGTAGTTTCACACGCGCCTAAAACTATACAAAAACGCTCCGCCTGAAAGGACGGAGCGTTTTTGTCGCCTAGTGGAATCAGAGGTTGTCTGCTGCCTTCTCGGCGGCGTCTGCCCACTCTTGCCACTGAGCTGCCTGTGCACGCAGCTCTTCAGCCTTCTTGGTGTTTCCCTTCTTCGCCATGGCCTCCGCCTGAGCTTCGAACTCCTTGACCTTGGCTACGAATTGGGCAACACGAGCCTGGACCTCCGGGTCGGTGCGGCGCCACTGGGCATTGGCAGCGTTTTCGACCCGAGCCTCGATGGAGTGGATCTTCTCCTCAAATTCGCGGACACGCTCACGCGGAACATAGCCGATCTCTTCCCACTTTTCCTGGAGCTCACGCAGCTTTGCGCGGGCGGCATCGAGCCCGTGGGCCGGGTCGATTTGAGAATCGTATTCGGCGATGAGGGCGTCCTTGGCCTCCGCGTTGGCCTCGAATTCGCGCTCACGCTGATCGTTGAGTTCATTACGTGCGTTGAAGAAGTAGTCTTGAGCGCCCTTGAATGCGGCCCACAACTTGTCATCAATGTCACGCGGTGCGCGCCCGGCCTGCTTCCATTCCTTCATCAGGTCGCGGAAAGCGCGAGCGGTTTCGTTCCAATCGGTAGAAACTTTGAGTTCCTCGGCTCGTGCGACGATCTCTTCTTTTACTCTTCGGGCCGCGGCGCGACTGCGATCCAACTCCGCAAAGTGGGAGCCACGACGGCGATTGAAGGAGTCACGGGCACGCGAGTAGCGCTTCCACAGGGCGTCATCGGTCTTGCGATCGATGCCGCGGATCTTCTTCCATTCGTCGAGGATTTCGCGGATCCGGTCGCCGGCTTCCTTCCAATCCGTGGATTTTTCGGCGATCTCCTCCGCTTCCGCGGCGAGCTGCTCCTTCTTGGCAATCGCCTCAGCACGGCGAGCCTGCTTTTCTTCCTTCGCCCGCTCGCCGGCTTCGTCAGCGCCACTGATGATGGCGCTGAGGCGCTTTTCAACGGCGGCGATGTCCCCGATGACGGTAGCGGTGGGAAGGGTCTCCAGCAGTTCCTGAGCCTTTGACTTGATGTGCTCTGCGTCGCCGGGGTGGCTTTCCACGCGTGCTTCGAGAAGTTCAACCTCGGTGACGAGATCATCGAAGCGGGCCGCGTAGTGGGCAAGTCCTTCCTCCGGGGTTCCGGCCTGCCAAGAACCGATCATTCGCTCACCATCTTTGGTGATGAGGAAGACCGATCCGTCTTCCGCGATGCGGCCGAAGGCAGATGGGTTCGTTGCCTTAGACGGCTGGGCGACGGCGCTGGGGCGCGCGGCAGCGGCGGCTCCTGGGCGAGGACCGGGCTTTGCTCCTGGGCGTGGGCCTGGCTTCGGTGCGGAAGGAGTGCTCATGTTCAGTTTCCTTATCTCGAAGGTGTCACGCGACGTGACTGCCAAAGTATTATCAAAGGGTGAAGCCGCACCCACGGCAATAAATTCGGGCACGGCCAAAAACACCTACATAAAAAGATACCGCGAATCCTCAGGTATTGTCAGCATAAAGGCAGGATAAGGGTGCTGGCTCCGAGCGTGCTGGCCGCTTGGCGTTGATAATGATGGTCGGCACTGAAGATAGTTGCAGTTGACCAGTGCTTATTAATAAGATTTCACCGCCAATGAGGTCGCATTGATTGTCTTTTGCAGTAATCAAGTGGCGAATAATTTGGCCGGAGAGTTTTCCCGCGACGAGGGAGGTGCCTCGGTGAGTCTTCGCTTGCCGACGTTGCATCGACCGTTTTCGGTAGGTCCCGCGCCTGTTTGCGGCCGATAGTGTGCCTAGAATATGCGTAGCGACAGAAGTTGCGATTGTGGTGGAGGCCGGTCTGCGTGCGTGCGTTGGCGCTATAATCAGGAACAATTATGACTTTGCTTTTTGTACCCGGTTCCCCCGCTCTTGTGCCTGAACTCTCGCCCACGGATACTGCCGCGGCGACGGTCCGTACCTGCGTGCACAAGGTCCTCGACCAGTGGCAACCAGGTGCCATCGACGTTGTAGGTGCCCGCGACCAGAGTCTGTATACTGCCCACACCGGCTCATTTCGGGCGTGGGGCGTGGATGTCACCGTTGGTTTCGGCAACTACCTTCCGGAACTCATCGCCGCCTACCTGCTGGGACCCGCTTGGTCCGGCAAGGTGGCCGATTCGCGCTCGCGCATCGGCCAGCCGGCTCCGGGGCGGCTCACCGTGGTAGTTCTCGATGGTTCAGCCGGTCTTGATCCCAGGGCTCCTTTATCGCTAGTGGAAACCGCGCCAGCCATCCACCGCGCCTGCGGCGAGCTGTTGGCCGGCAAACTGAGTCATCCATGGGATGAGATCACCCAAGCCGGCGGAGGTGAATTCTCCGCGCGTATGTCGAATCTCGAAGGGCACTTGCGCGAAGGAGGAATCATCGATCCACGCTTGTGGGTGGAGGCTGCATGCCTGCTGTCGCAACACACTGGCAATATCGGGGACGCGGGCGCCGGTGCTGCGTCGGAAAGCACTCTGCGCTGTCGGCTCTTAAATGAGCACATTGCGCACGGGGTGGGAAGGTTTGTTGCCGTGTGGGAACTTCCGCGCTTTGACTCACATCACGTAGCGTAGGCAGCGGTCATTGAGGTCACAACGATAAGAAGTATCGAAAGCTGCGCCGTGGTGAAAGGGGAGTCCTAGGTGTGCATTGCACGGATAGGCAATGTGGAAGAATCACAACTTTCTGCTTGCGGTGCAAGATAGTGACGGAATTGGTTGCGAACAGGTCAGGACGGGCGTGATTTGGCAATCGGTGGTGAATACCCGGCCGAGGCCGGACACCATGCGGTGTCAATGAGCCAGATCAGGAAGTCACAATCCACACGGGCCTTGGTATTGAATGAGCAGGCGCGAGGTTCAAGCAGCCCAGGGGGCGCTTATGGGGTCTGTGACGGCACAATAGCGATGAAGGGATGAGAAACCAATGAAAGGTGGTGGAGCAGGTGATGACAACATGGTCAAGCGCCGACGCTTCTGAAATTTCAGCAAGTCGACCAATCCCAAGCCACCTGCGGCCGATTGCCGTGGTGGGGCCTACGGCTTCCGGGAAATCCGGGCTTGGGGTTGGGCTGGCACACCAATTGGGAGGAGAGATCGTCAACGTCGATTCGATGCAGCTCTACAAAGGCATGGATATTGGCACGGCAAAACTCACCGAGGAGGAACGCGAAGGCATCCCGCATTACCAGTTGGACGTGTGGGAAGTAACCGAGACTGCATCGGTTGCCCGCTATCAACAGGATGCAATCGCCGATGTTGAACAGATCATCGCGCGTGGCAAAAGACCCATACTCGTGGGCGGTTCGATGCTCTATGTTCAAGCGCTCGTTGATGATTGGCAGTTTCCGCCCACCGATCCATCGGTCCGCGCACGGTGGGAGGCAAAGCTCGAAGAAATCGGGGTCGGCGCGCTTCATGACCTTTTGGCCCAGAAAGATCCTGAGGCGGCTCGGATCATTGAGGATCAAGATCCGCGTCGCACCGTGCGAGCTCTGGAAGTAATCGAGCTCACAGGGAAACCATACCAAGCCAGTCAACCGCCGATTGATCAGCCACCTCGCTGGAATACCCTCATCCTTGGCCTCGCAACCACTCCCGAGTGGTTGAATCCGCGGATTGAGACCCGCACGAACAAGATGTTTGACCAGGGATTTGTTGCCGAGGTTGAGCGTTTGCGGGAGGAAGATGGCCTCGTTGCCCATTCGACCGCTGGCCGTGCCATCGGCTACGCGCAGGTTCTCGCGGCTCAAGAGGGACACTTGCCGTGGGATGAGGTCGTCGACCGCACTATTACAGGCACCCGGCGATATGTGCGCAGGCAACGAAGCTGGTTCAAGCGCGATCCCCGAACGGTGTGGCTTAACGCGGGCGGGGATACACTGTCGGCGGCTTTGAAATGTGTGGAGGCTTCTTAGTGTTGCTCAATTCTGCCTCGTCTGCAATGAGGCTTTCATTGGTCGGCTACTTGCCCACGACGTCGAACTCACTAGACTGTGTGGAATGACGAACCAACAGCACAATGCTCATGACGAAAAGCAAGTACGGAGACTTTCTTTTGCCAAAGGGCACGGCACGGAAAATGACTTCGTTATCATTCCCGATGAGAGTGCCGTCATCGCTTTAGATCTCGCGCTTATTGCTGCGCTGTGCGATCGCCATGCAGGCATCGGTGGCGACGGATTGCTGCGTGTTTCAACCGTCGGCGCGTTGGTGGATGCTGGGCTCATCACCGACCCAGACCCAGCGCTTTCGCGTGATGATTGGTTCATGGACTATTACAACGCCGACGGTTCTGTAGCGGAGATGTGCGGCAATGGTACGCGGGTGTTCGCCCACTGGGTGTACTCGCGTGGGCTGGTTGACAGAAACGAGTTCCTGGTAGGTACCCGCGCCGGAGCCAAGAAGGTCAAGGTGACGGATTCTTCTGCAACCCGCGCCACTGTGTCCGTGGAAATGGGAGAGGCGAAGGTCACGGGTGTTTCTTCCTGTTTCATTGGCGAGGCAAAGTTCGCCGGTTTGGGCGTTGATATGGGAAATCCACACCTTGCCTGTGTGGTGCCGGGCTGGGGCGCCAATGACGTGGCTGAGCTAAACCTCGTCGCACCGGTCTTTGACAAAGATTTCTTCCCCGAAGGGGTGAATGTAGAAATTGTCACCGAACTCAGCGACGGCGTGGTCACTATGCGTGTCTACGAACGTGGAGTAGGCGAAACCCGTAGTTGTGGTACCGGCACCGTCGCCGCAGCACGGGCAGCGCTTGCCGACGCCGGACAGGTCGACGGTACGGTGACCGTGCACATCCCCGGGGGCACCGTGGAGGTCACCATCGATGGAGACCAGTCCACGTTGACGGGACCCTCGGTGATTGTGGCCGAAGGCACAGTAACCATCTAGAATCGCTGAATACGCTCGGCGAGTACCTGCCCAAATTCATTGGTGGTGAGGTGTACTGGCTCTGGGTTTTCCGCCACCCCCGCCAGGGCACACAGGAGTCGATGCGCTGTCCTGTTGTACACGTCTTCTGCAGAGCAGTGGATAAACAGGGACTCGTCCAATTCTTCGAAACGATTGCCCAGATCCTCGAGTTCGATGAACTCGGGGGTTGCGGCCTGTGCAGATGAGGTTTCCTTGCAATCCGTCGCCGTGGTATCAGGTGGAGTAGGCGCATTCGCTATCAGGTCATCGGCGCAGCATTCAAAGGGACACCGTGGTGCATGAAGGCCGAAGTCTCCGCTTTCCACGCGAGAGCGGGAGATTCCCAACTCCATGGAGATGGCAAGTTTTGATTTTTGTGCGAGCATTCGGTCAAGTGGCGAGGTATTGATGGAATCCAAGCATTGCCCATCGCCACGGCAGTCCTGCTCGGCTGGAGAGGATTTTTCTTTTTCGTCCCATTCCATAAGTCCATGCTCGGGATCGAGATGGGTGGCGTCTAGGAGTTCTAAACGGGAACTTCGTGATTCAAGGAATACCTGGTAGGCGCGGCATTCGGAGCCCCGAAGCGCGATGGGGTGCCGCAGCTCCTTGACTTGGAGGACGTCTTCGCCGATTCCGGTGACGGTGAGGCATCCTTCAGCGACGATAAGCGCGTGTAGGTAGGCACTGGTGGGAAATCGATGGAGGCCGGTGGCGTGGTCAATGAGTTGGGAAAAGCGCGGGATATGGTCGTTCCAAGTGCATGCGTGGAAGGCCTCGCGCATCTTTTCCTTGGTGGTGATCTTTCGGCGCAGGGCGTGGCATAGGCTGATGAAAGCTGGGGCTAGGCCGTGAATTCGGCAGATATCGAGGATTGTTCGCTCGACTGTCGTCACCGCGACCCCGTCGACGATGGTCTTTTCGTGGTCGCCGACAGGGGTGTGGAGATTCCTCAGAGAATCGGCCAGCCTGAGGGTCGTCAGCGTGCGAATACGAGCGCTGAATCGGTGAATTTCGACGACTTGTGGACAAGGATCATGGATCCACAGCTGGTGCCATATACCTGCAGAATTGCCGACCACCACGGCTGAACTATAGTCCGCAGCGGTGGCCGCTATTCGGAAACGATGCCGGTCCCAGGCTGAACTTTGTTCATAATCCACGCGCCAGGTATAGCCACCTCTGGAAAGCTTGATGAGAGTGCCGTCAGCACAGGCGTCAAGGAACGTCTGAGAGATATTTGCGAGGTGGTGGTGATTGCGGACGTGAATGACGCCATGGTCATTCGAGATCAGAGACGAATACACCTCTTTCGCCTTTCCTTCGTGCATATGAAATAAGGGGAACGCAGCCCGCCCTTTCCGGTTCACTCTTTTTGCTCTATGGAACCGCTGCTGCCAAGGCGCACCCGGCCCATGATGCGGTGGCATATCGGGCGTTCGGCAAAGGTCGCTTTCGAAAAAGGTGCGCCGATGAGCAGGGTGGAAAGGGGGAGTCACACAAGGCAGTCCACCGATTGTGTCGGAGATCACTACCACGTTCCATACTTAATGGAAAGGGGTCCCATGTCAAGGGTTGGAACAATGATGTTTATGAAAATTGACAATGAGAAATCTCAATTTGCGTAAATGTCAAAGGTATGTTTATTGAAATAAAAAAGGGTCCGAGCTAAGAGAAAACCTAGCTCAGACCCCAAAACTATTAGTTGCGCGAAGAATTAATGCCCGCCGCAACCGCCGGATCCACAACCGCAGCCACCGGCACCGCCGCAGCCGGTGGGGGCAATGAGGGAGCCTGCCATGACTCCATCGACCTTCAACACAGAGCCCTTTTCCGGAAGAGCAATGCTGTCAGGTAGGCAGACATCAAAGGCGAAGTCTCCGTCAACAGTGGCGTGGATGTAGCGATCGCCGGTCAGACCGTTGGTGCGATACTCGGCTTCCAGAACGCGTGCGGCAACGTCAATTGCTGCAGTGGGTGCCTTAGAGCCATCGCCGAGGGACTGTGCACCCGCCGAAGTGGCAACACCTAGGGAGTCTGCACCATTGGCTGAGAGGTACTCTTCCTCGCTTGGGAAGTGCTGCACGGAGTTAGCCAAAACCGTCAGGCCAATCTGCTGCCACCGCTGCTCCGGCTCGTCGACCAAGAGCGGTCCCTGGGCGAGGTTGCAGGTAACAGTGGTGATCGGATTGCCGTTGTAATCGACGATCTCGCAAATCGCCACCACATCGTTGAGCATTTGCACGTGGGCGAAAGACTGTGCAACAGAATCAAAGCCTGCGAAGGTGGCAAATGGTTCGACCGCGAGGATGTTAATCTGCGCGCCGGAAGAATCGGCGTACTGGATGAGCTGGCCGCCACGGACTTCGCCGATGACGGAGAGCTTATTGGTCGAAATCGCCGCTTCGACTGCGTCTTGCCACTTGTCGAATTTCATGCCAAGGCTGTGGAGATCGTTACTCATGTGCGTTGATACTACGCGCACATCTTCGAAAAAACCGCATTGAAACCTACCCCAGTAGGGTATTCCTTGATAGTGCAATCGCAAGTGGTGCTTGGTTCACAGTTATGTCCTAGGTTGCTTCCTTGGCCGTGCCCTCAAAAGGAGGTACGCACAGCCAACAGCTCGCGATACAAGCTGGCTTAACAAGTCGGTCTCTCACGTAGAGGTGGCTGCAAGGGGAGGGAAGAATACGCGACAAATATCTCCAAGGTCCAAGCCCTTCAGGCTGCCCACTGTGGTCGTCGGAAAGCAAAAAGGCACATGAAAGCGTGAATCGGGCGATTGGCAAATGACACTGTGGAATCAAATGCGCCCGGAAACGTTGAACTAGAAACGAACGAGTAGTCACCGACACCCAGCCGCACCAGGCTAGCTATTATCAGCACTGTCGCAGCACGGGAGCCAACGAACCATCGCTCCTGTGTCTGGCCGTTGGCCAACCCTGGGATGTCCCAACGCTCGAGGAAACG
Source organism: Corynebacterium sp. SCR221107 (assembly GCF_027886475.1). NCBI lineage: Bacteria > Bacillati > Actinomycetota > Actinomycetes > Mycobacteriales > Corynebacteriaceae > Corynebacterium > Corynebacterium sp. SCR221107. The sequence goes on along the minus strand of NZ_CP115670.1, from coordinate 1,857,212 downwards.
CCGCCCGAAAATTCATGCAAGAATGAATGAGAAACCGTAACCTCGGCGCCTCGTCGCCGACTAACCCCCGAGGCGTCCAGTGGACGTGATAGTGACACCCATTGGCCGCGAGCGAAGAAAAGAAAGAAAAGATCAAAACACACGTGGATCACACCTTCACCTCAACACATACCGATGATCTCCTCGCCGAAGCATTTAAGGATCACATTGACACCGTTCCTGCTCCAACAGGGACGGACCTTGGCGGGCTAGAATCCGCCAGCGCCCACACCCCAACAACCGGCGAGCTCGACCTGGAGGCGCGATCGAGCCTGCGCAGGCTCACGCGAGGCAGCGAAATCCACGCAACCGACCAGGATGACGGATTCGACGTCGAGTACCGCAAGCTCCGCCTCGAGCGAGTGATCTTGGTAGGGGTGTGGACTCACGGTACTACCGCGGAGATCGAAGCCAACATGCAAGAGCTTGCCGCCCTGGCTGAAACGGCAGGCTCCGAGGTGGTAGAGATGCTTTATCAAAAGCGCGACAAGCCAGATCCGGGAACTTACATCGGCTCCGGCAAGGTCTCTGAACTCAAAGACATCGTCTTGTCCACCGGAGTGGACACCGTGGTCTGCGATGGTGAACTCTCACCCGGCCAGATGATTGCGCTGGAAAAGGCCTTGGACGTCAAGGTGATCGACCGCACCATGCTCATCCTCGATATCTTTGCCCAGCACGCGAAGTCGAAGGAAGGCAAGGCCCAGGTCTCGCTGGCCCAGATGGAATACCTCATCACCCGCGTTCGTGGCTGGGGTGGGGCCTTGTCGCGTCAGGCGGGCGGTCGCGCCGGGTCGAACGGTGGTGTGGGTCTGCGTGGCCCAGGTGAAACCAAGATCGAAGCGGATCGCCGTCGGCTGCGTTCGGACATGGCGAAGTTGCGCCGTGAGATCGCAGGTATGAAGACCGCGCGTGACGTCAAGCGCGCTCAGCGACGGGAATCGACCATCCCCCAGATCGCCATAGCCGGATACACGAACGCTGGCAAGTCCTCTCTCATTAACGCGATGACGGGCGCAGGTGTGCTTGTCGAAGACGCGTTGTTTGCGACGTTGGATCCCACCACGAGGCGCGCCGAGCTTGCCGACGGGCGTGCTGTAGTCTTCACCGACACCGTTGGCTTCGTGCGTCACCTGCCCACGCAGCTGGTCGAGGCCTTCCGCTCGACGCTGGAGGAGGTTGTCGAAGCGGATTTAGTACTGCACGTGGTTGACGGATCGGATCCTTTCCCACTCAAGCAGATTGAGGCCGTGAACGGCGTCATCGGTGACATTGTGCGTGAGCTAGATGTGCCCGCCCCGCCGGAAATCGTGGTTGTCAATAAGATTGATGCCGCCGATCCCTTGGTTTTGGCGGAGCTGCGTCACGTCCTCGATGACGTGGTTTTTGTGTCCGCGCACACCGGTGAAGGTATCCCCGAACTTGAGGCCCGGGTCGAGCTATTCCTCAATACCCTCGATGCGCACGTGAGCCTATTGATTCCGTTTACCCGAGGCGATATTGTCTCCCGCTTGCATCAATACGGCACGGTGCTCAATGAGTCCTACACCGAATCGGGCACGCTTATCGATGTACGCCTGCCGGCTTCACTTGCGGCCGAATTGCAAGAATTTGTCGTCTCGGCGCAAGATTCGGACGAGGCCTAGACCAAAGGGGACGGCAGGATTGGCCGTCCCCTACGTTTGTCGATCGGCCGCGATGGCGAAAAGAGTTGCCATTGCTGCCTCGACGTTGCGCCCGCTCGTTTCGGCGTGGAGACCTGTCGAAAAACGGTCGATCTATAGGCTCTCAATGGGGTCCAGACTTGTTGTAGTTTTCACGTGAATTTCCGAAAACGCCAGCAAAACTGGGCAGAACGTGCTAGATCCTCACCTTCAAGTTGTGCATGATCGTTGTGAGCTGCGATAATGCAGTTTCGTGAGCAATTCAACCTGGGGCTGGACCCTACACGGCGATGGAAAGACCATTTCACCGGGCGCGGTGGTCGCCCCAAGAGAGCGACTGAGCTGGTCGCGCACGATCGGAATCGGCATGCAGCACGTTATCGCCATGTTCGGCGCGACCTTGCTGGTTCCAACGATCACGGGCTTCCCGGTCAACACGACCTTGCTGTTTTCCGGCCTAGGCACCATGATCTTCCTGCTGCTTACCCGCAACCGTTTGCCCTCCTATTTGGGTAGCTCATTCGGCTTCATCGCCCCGCTCATGGCTTCCCAAGGCGAAGGCATTGGGGTGCAGTTGGGTGGCGTCTTTGCTGCCGGTCTCACGCTCATTGCCGTCGGCTTCGTAGTCAAGGCCGCAGGCAAGAGGGTTCTCGACATGGTGATGCCTCCGGCCGTCACCGGTGCGATCGTGGCGTTGATTGGCCTCAACCTGGCTCCCAGTGCGGTTACTAACTTTCAATCACAGCCGCTCGTCGCTGCCGTCACCCTATTCTCAATATTGGTATTTACTGTGGCCGGTCGTGGCATGCTCGCCCGCTTGGGAATTCTCATTGGTGTCATCATCGGCTGGGTTTTCGCTGCCGTCACCGGCAACCTTAGCGAGGGTGCAGCCGAGACCATTGCTCAGGCAAAGTGGATTGGGTTACCGCAGTTCCACACTCCCGAATTCACGGCCTCAGCAATTCTTGTCACCCTGCCCGTTGTGATTGTGCTCATTGCGGAAAACGTCGGCCACGTGAAGGCGGTCAGCGAAATGACGGGGGAGGATCTTGATGACCTCGCGGGTACCGCACTTATCGCCGACGGCATCGGTACCACCTTGGCTGGTGGCTTTGGCGGCTCCGGCACCACCACGTACGCCGAAAACATTGGTGTGATGGCGGCAACCCGCGTGTATTCCACCGCCGCCTATTGGGTTGCCGCGGCCACCGCCGTCTTGTTGGCCTTCATCCCTAAGTTTGGTGCCCTGATTTTCACCATCCCCACTGGCGTCCTCGGTGGGGCGGCATTGGTGCTCTACGGTCTCATCGGCATGTTGGGTGTACGCATCTGGCAGGACAACAAGGTCAATTTCAATAACCCCGTCAATCTCACCGCCGCCGCGGTGGCGTTGGTGGCTGGCATCGGCAACCTCACTTTGAGCATTGGCTCGGTTGAGCTTGAGGGCATTGCCTGGGGTTCTGTTGGGATCATCGTTTTCTACCCCGTTCTGAAGTGGCTGTATGTCACTGTGGGCGAGGGGAAGAACGTCAAATTCTAATTATTGCTTCTTTTAGGGGCGGGGATCGCGGGGTGGCGAAGGCGGAATTCGAGATTGACCCCTCCGGAGCCATCGGTGACCAAAGAGCTATAAAGCAGTAAAGCCACTACCAATCTGGGTGGCTTTACCGCTTTTATTGGGCTTGGGGCGAATGCCTTCCGGATAAGGATCGATTCCTGCAGCACTTCGCGGGAACCAAGCCCGGATAGGCAGGGGAGAAAAGCTTGCCGCCATGAAGGATGTGAAGTCGGATAGCAATCGGCTCCTCAAACGCCAACAAGCGCCTGGAAAACCGGGCGCTTGGATGCATGAAGGTTCTAGTCGAATTACTCGGCGTCGAGATCCTTTTCGATCAAAGCTGCGATTGCCTCAACAGCCTCAGCGTTGTCGGAGGTAACGGTCACCTTGTCGCCGTGCTCAGCACCCAGTGCCATGATCATCAGCGAAGAAGCAGCATCGGTTTCATCGTCCTCTTCACCTTCAAGGGCGAGGAAGATGTCCTCATCGTAATTACCAGCGGCCTCAGCGATGATGGAAGCAGGGCGTGCGTGCAGGCCGACTGCGGAGCCGACGACGACGGTCTTGGATGCCATGGAATGGTCCTTTCCTTTGGTCCGAGCATTATCCACAAGGGATGGAAGACGCTCAGCGAAAATAACGGTCTATTGATCGGGCACTTTGTGCTAACAACCTATGCCCGATTGTAGGCAAGAATTGCTCACCGTGCCACAAAAAATGAGGGAAATTCTGTGGGAATATGTGTGATTTATAGCGCTTGTTTTTGGTTTTGATTTGGGTTGTGCAGCAACGCGGCGTATAGTCGTCAAACTTGGCGGCCTGTGAGTCTTCGTTTTTCCATGTCAGTGAGCTTTTTCTTATATCCCATTGACTCCGAAGTCACATTCTCGCATTGAAGTGGTGGTCGTCGGAAAACAAAAATCCCACACCCATGAAGACCGTATCAGGCTGTAGACAGGGAAGCTGGAGGCCAAAGGGAGGTGCCATTGGGGCGCAAGGAGGTACGGCTTAGGGTGCAAAGGCAAAAGGGGGCACCCCGAGGACGCCCTGCCCGAGTGAAACGTGAAATTGCCCAAGCGTCGCAATGCCGCATCATGAAAGGAACCGTTTCGACATACTGGCCTCTGGCGTGACAATGGAAAAGGGGCATGCGGTTTCCCACATGCCCCACGTTGCGTCAGCCCGTTTAGGGATCATGATCGCTTGCAATAACCACGTGTAAGTTACTGCGCGTCAAGTAACCGGGTCGGCGCTCAAGAGTGCTTAGGCAGCAACCTTGTGATATTCGGCCTTTGCGGCCTCCTTCTGGATGGCCTCATTCGGCCAGAACTGCTTGAGGAGGATGACTGTGATCGTGGACACTGCGATGCCTGCCAGCAGCGCGACGATCCAGCCCCACAGCGGGTCGATGGCGAAGAAGACGAAAATACCACCGTGTGGTGCGCGCGCGCCAACATTCAGAGCCATAGACAGTGCGCCGGTGGTGGCACCGCCAAGCATCATGGCCGGGATCACACGGAAAGGGTCAGCGGCGGCGAAAGGAATAGCACCTTCGGAGACGAAGGACAGACCCAGCAACCATGCGGACTTGCCATTTTCCTGCTCAGCAGGGGTGAAGAGGTTCTTGCGCAGGAAAGTAGCGATAGACATTGCGATCGGGGGAACCATGCCGGCTGCCATGATAGCGGCCATGATTTCCATGGAAGCCTGGTCGCCGGTGGACAGGCCGGCGGTACCGAACAGGTAGGCTGCCTTGTTCACTGGTCCACCGAGGTCGAAGCACATCATGAGTCCCAAGATGATGCCCAGCACGACAGCGGAGGAGCCGGACATACCGGATAGCCAATCCTGCAGGCCGGTCATGATGGACTCGAGCGGGCGTCCGAGCAGGAAGAACATCAGCAGGCCGACGATAAGCGAAGTCAGCAGTGGGATGATCACAACCGGCATGAGAGAGGCAACCATGCGGTTGACCTTCCACGAGCCGATCCACTTGGCGATGAAGCCTGCCAGCAGGCCGGTGATCAAGCCACCGATGAAGCCGGCGCCCAGGGTGACGGAGATGGCGCCGCCGACGAAGCCAGGGGTAATACCGGGACGGCCAGCCATAGCGTAGGCGATGTATCCGGACAGCGCCGCGACGATGAATCCCATGGCCGCCTGACCGGTAGCGAATAGCACGGCACCAAAGTAGAGCATGAATCCGGATCGTTCGAAGGTCATCTCAACACCGTCGACCATCACGGTATTCCCCGGAAGATCGGTGAGGCTATAGCCGGTGGCGATTGCCGACCAGCCGTTTGCCATGTCGTAGCCACCGAACAAGAATCCCAGCGCCAGCAGCAGACCGCCGGCCGCGACGAAAGGCACCATGTAGGACACACCGGTCATGATCGCCTGCTGGATTCGCTTGCCGACGCCAAGGCCCTCACCCTCGGACTCAGCGGAATCGGAAGACTGCGCAGCAGCACCACTGACGCGACGGGCGTTCGGATTCTTGGCCGCAGCGATTGCCTCGTCAATCATCTTGACTGGCTCATTGATGGCGCGCTTGACGCCGGATTCAATGACCGGCTTGCCAGCAAAACGCTCACGGTCGCGCACTCCGACATCGGTGGCAAAGATCACCGCATCAGCGGCAGCGATTACCGCCGGATCGAGCGGGGTAACGCTGGACGAACCCTGAGTCTCGACGACGAGCTCAACATCGTCACGCTTCTCGGCGGTCTGAGTCAAGGAATCAGCTGCCATGTAGGTGTGAGCAATGCCGGTCGGGCAGGCGGTGATGGCCACGATGCGGGTGACGTTACTCTTTGGAGTGGTCTCGGAAGCGGCGCTGGCGGCGGGAGCCGCGGCCTTCTTCTTGGGCTCTGCGTTGACCACGTCGGTGACCAGTTTGACGATTTCATCTTCCGAAGTAGCAGCACGAAGTGCGTTGGTGAAGTCCTCACGAACCAGTGCACGAGCAAGCTTGGAGAGGATCTTGAGGTGTTCCTTGCCGCCACCAGCAGGGGCCGCGATGAGGAAGACAATGTTGGCGTCGCCGTCCGGACCACCGAAATCAACGGGGCGGGACAGACGAGCAAACGCCAAAGTAGGAACCGTTACAGCCTCGGAACGGCAGTGCGGAATGGCGATGCCGCCCGGGACACCGGTGTGCGACTTAGCCTCACGAGCCAAGGCATCGGCTGCCAAGGTCTGCGCTGGCGTGGCACGGCCGGCATCTGCGACGACCTGGGCCAGGTTGGTGATGACCTCAGTGGTGTCGGCGCCGAGGTCGGCGTCGAGGCGCACCAATGAGGTGTTAATAAGAGATTCGGACATGGGTTACCTGAATCCTTCGATTGTAGGTGGCCAAAAGCATCCACTACCAGCTTGTGGCCTAAGGGAAAGATGAAATTATGAAGTTATGAAGTCTCTAGTTCACTTCGACGACGTTGGTCTGTGCCACGTTGATTTGTGCCGGTGAGGGGATGGTGGTGCCAGGCAGGGAAGCTGCAGCCGAACCGTATGCCACGGCCTGCCGCAAGCTGTCGGCCACGGACTGACCCAATTCCTGTGCCATGATGAATCCCGCGAGGCTGGAATCACCAGCGCCGACGGTGGAGACAGCCTTGGTTGGAGGAGGTGTCGCCTTGAATGCCTGATCGGCTGTCACCAGTACGGCGCCGGCTGCACCGAGAGTGACAAGGATTTGCTCGACTCCCATCGTGATGACTTTGCGCGCTACCTCGATTACGGGGCCGAAGTTGCCCTGTTCAGCTTCGTCTTCGAGGGCTTGGCCGTCGACACCGGCAAGCTGCCCAAGCTCGAGACCGTTGGGCTTGATAAGGCTCGGCGCCGCCTGGGAGAAATGTGCTCCCAGCTCGATCAGCGGAGCGTCAGAGGTATCTACTGCGATCCGCAGTTGCGGGTAGACAGAGCGCAGCTTAGCAACCAAATGGGCATACCAATCGGTGGGTGCTCCCGGCGGGAGCGAGCCCGCCAAGACTGCCCAGGAAGCATCGGCAGCCTTTTCGACGACCACATCCTCGATGCGTGCCAGTGCGTCTTCATCCAAGAAGGCGCCCTGACCGTTGAGCTTGGTGGTGGTTCCATCAGGCTCGGTGATGGCTGTGTTCACACGGACTGCTCCGTCCACCTCGACGGACTCAAAAGGGATTCCCAGTGCGCCGACGAGATCGAGGTATCGGTCAGCCTTTCCAGTGGGGAAGACAGCGATGGAGTCCATGCCTGCCAAAACGACAGCCTGGGAAACGTTGACGCCCTTGCCGCCAGCGACTGACTCAGAACCTGTCAGCCTTTGTACCTGACCACGCTCGAGTGCGTGGTCGAGGCTTAAGGTCGCGTCGACGCTGGGGTTGGGGGTGAGAGTAAGAATCACGGGATCACCAGTTTTGTGTGAGTTGAGTGGAGGTCACTTTCCAGAGAATCCGGTGCATTGCGATCGCTGATGACTACCTCGACCTCGTCCGGAGTGGCGAAGGTCATAGTAGAATCCTTGGCGATCTTTGCGGAGTCGCAGAGAATGACTGAATAGTTGGCCTGCGCGATCATGAGTTTTTTGATCTCAGCCTCGCGGTAGTCAGAGGTGGTAAAACCCCTATTCATGCTGAAACCACTGGTTCCTACGAATGCGATGTCTGCGCGCAGAACACGCAGCTCTTGCTGGGCCCGCGGGCCCACAACAGCCTGAGTGCGCGGCTTGACGGTACCGCCAATCATGCTGACGTTGGGCACACCCGCTGAAGCGAGAGATTTCGCGATATTAGGAGAGGTGGTAACCACAGACCAGTTCTGGCCCAAGTAATTTCGTGCCAAAACGTTGGCGAATGCCTCGGTGGTCGAACCTGCGTCGATCAGCATTGAGGCGTTTGGTCCAGGAATGAGGCTGAGGGCTTTCTGGCCAATGGACTGCTTCCGCCGTTGCGACTGATGAACTGGGAGCTCATCGTCGTCATCGACCGCAAGTAAATCGGCGGGATTGTGAGCAGGGCGCAAGACCGCGCCGCCGTGCACCCTTCGCAAGAGTCCCTGGTTTTCCAATACCTTGAGGTCACGGCGGATTGTCTCCGGTGTGACCTCAAATTGGGAAGCGAGTTCCGAAACCGTGCAACGACCCGTTTCCCTGGTGAGGGCAACAATGGTTGATTGCCGATGCTGGACTTCAGCTACTGTGGCCATCCTCACCTCCTGTGGGTTATTGGGCGTTTATTGGAAATTGTCTTCGTGTGTTCGGACACACTAGAGTCGGCGTGACCGATTTCTGTTGGTTTTGAGGTTCCAGACATGGAAAATGTTGGTTCCACTCCTTAATTTATGCCCATTTCTTTTTGAATGTCAACATTTTGTTTTTTGATTTGTTGCGAGAATGTGGATTTTGTGGTGATGTAGAGGGAGGAAATCAAATCTCTGTGAAGATTGGGGAAATACCTTGGAAAACGTGACCAAGGACACTGTCATCAAGGGTACGGCCGTTGTCCCAGGCGTGCGCTACGCAAAGGCTGTCTGGATCAGCCCACGTCCAGAACTGCCACAGGCTGGCGAAGTCGTTGATGAGTCTCTGCGCGAGGCTGAGCTCGAGCGCTTTGCTGCTGCAGCTGATGCCGTCGCCGCTCGCCTGCTCGAGCGATCTGGCAAGGCAAAGGGCGCTGCTGCCGAGGTTCTCAAGGCCACCGCTGGCATGGTCAATGACCGTGGCTGGCGCAAGGCAGTCAAAAAGGGTGTCACGGGTGGACACCCGGCCGAGTACGCAGTTGTTGCGGCTACCACCAAGTTTGTCACCATGTTTGAAGCCGCCGGTGGCGTTATGGCAGAACGCACCACGGACCTTCGTGACATCCGTGACCGCGTGATCGCCGAGTTGCGCGGTGAGCCTGAGCCGGGCCTGCCAGACGTCGATGGCCCAGTAGTCTTGTTTGCTGACGATCTTTCGCCGGCTGATACTGCGGCTCTCAACACGGACCTGTTTGTGGGACTTGTCACTGAACTGGGCGGACCTACCAGCCACACCGCGATCATCGCGCGTCAGCTCAATGTGCCTTGCATCGTTGCAGTAGGTGAAAAGGTGAAGAACATCGTCGCTGGCGAGCCCGTGCTCGTTGACGGAGCTCTCGGCACGGTGACCGTCGGCGCCGATGCCGAGGTTGCCATCCAGGCCGAGCAGGAGTCCAAGCTGTTGGCCGAGCGTATCGCCCAGTGGCGCGGCCCCGCGCAGACCAAGGACGGTCACCGCGTTCAGCTGCTGGCCAATGTCCAGGACGGCAAGGCAGCGCGCATTGCAGCCACTCAGTCGCAGGCCGAGGGTATCGGCTTGTTCCGTACCGAGATGTGCTTCCTCACTGCGACTGAGGAGCCTTCCGTGGAGGATCAGGCTGCCGTCTACAAGAAGGTGCTCGAGCAGTTCCCAACTTCCAAGGTTGTCGTGCGCTCCTTGGACGCCGGATCGGACAAGCCCGTTGCGTTCGCTTCCATGGCTGACGAAATGAACCCGGCACTTGGTGTTCGAGGTTTGCGTGTGGCCCGTGCGAACGAGGATCTGCTTACGCGACAGCTCGATGCCATCGCTCTTGCTGCCAAGGAATTGGGCCGCGGTGAGGATGCTCCGACGTGGGTCATGGCACCGATGGTTGCTACCGCCCGTGAGGCAAAGTGGTTTGCTGGTCTGTGTGCCGAGCGCAACCTTACCGCCGGCGCGATGATCGAGGTTCCGGCCGCTTCGCTTATGGCAGATAAGCTCATGCCATATCTGGACTTCGTGTCGATCGGCACCAACGACCTGACGCAGTACACGATGGCTGCCGACCGCATGTCCCCGCAGTTGGCTTACCTAACCGACCCCTGGCAGCCGGCTGTCCTGCGCCTGATCGATCACACCTGTAAGGAAGGCAAGCGCTTCAATACCGCCGTCGGTGTGTGTGGCGAGGCCGCAGCTGATCCGCTGTTGGCGTGTGTCCTGACCGGTCTTGGCGTCAACTCCTTGTCCGCTGCCTCCACCGCGATTGCAGGCGTCGGAGCTCAGCTGGCCGCAGTGGATCTGGAAACCTGCCAGAAGGCCGCTGCAGCAGCCCTTGATGCCGAAGGGGCAACGGAGGCTCGCGCCGCCGTTCGTGCCATCATTCAGCCAAGCTAAGAGCCTGACAAGCTAAAAAGAGCCGGCCGGGACCTTTCCTATAAAGGAGGTCCCGGCCGGCTGTGCTTCTGTCACGGTTCGGTGCATCCTGCTATGCAAGGTTTCGGCGGCGTCTCAATCTGCTCGTGAAGAAGGCATAATGTGGTGCACATTCCTCAAGGCGTTCCTTCGAGAAACCTCCTATTTGAGGCTATCTGGCAGTTGGCAACTTTTCGTGAAGAGATCTATCAAGAGCGCCGGTGCTTGGTGAAAACGGATGTGCGCCGGTTGCAGGTTGTGCTTTCCGACGCCTACGGTGCGATGACTACTTCCACGCCCTTGTCCCGTAGGGCTTGAACGAATGTCTCGGGTGCGTTCGAATCGGTCACGATCACATCAATCTCCGAGATGGAACCAAAGCTGACGAGATAGTCGGTGCCCATTTTCGTGGAGTCACACAGGACAACGACCTTGTGAGCATTAGTAATCATCGCGGACTTGATCGCTGCCTCCTGGGAGTCGGCGGTGGACAGCCCGTGATCCAAGGTCAAGGCGTTGGTGCCGATAAAGGCAACGTCAGCGCGCATGAGCGCCAAGGTGCGCAGTGCAGTGTCGCCGACGACGGCCTGGGTGATCGCGCGGACAGCGCCACCGAGAAGTTGGATCTCATCGAGGCCGGAATTTGCCAATGATAGGGCAATGGAAAGGCTGTTGGTAACGATCGACCACTGCTTCGCCTGCGGCTGGACGGCCAATAGGTCCGCCAAAGCGGCGGTTGTTGTACCTGCATCCAAGAACATGCCACCGTTGGGCTCCGGAAGGAAAGCCAGTGCAGCGTGGGCGATGGAATTCTTGGCGCCCGACGCCGAACGCGCCCGAGTGTCGAGGCTGAATTCCGTGGTTTGGAAAGTCTGGTTGGCGACGGCGCCACCATGGACGCGATGGACTACGCCTTCGCGGTCCAAAACGGCTAGGTCACGCCGAATGGTCTCTGCAGTGACGTCAAAGCGAGAGGCCAATTCGGTGACGTTGACCCTTCCTTCGACGGCAGTGAGCGACGCGATCTGGCGACGACGTTCCTCCGAATACATTGCTAGTTCACGCTTTCTTCATTTTTCACCACAAATTGGGCAATCGTGATGTCCGAATGTTGTGGTTGGTTCCATTTCTTCAGCTATGACCTATTGTCGCACGTCTGGAACGTTCCGATAGGGCACAACATGTCTGTTTTAGGGGTAAACGGGCATCAATTCACGGAATTCCACGAATAATCCTGTGAAATAGCCCTTTTACTTGCGTGGTAATGCCAAGCAACTAAACATGTGACAATGGTCAAACTGTTAAGTTTCCAGCCTATTACGGGGGTGAATCGGGCATATTTGGCCGAATTTTCACAGACAGAGATATAGCGAAACCCCGAGCCAGAATGAATCTGACACGGGGTCAATCGGCTAGAGCCAAGAAGGAGGACGCGGTTGCTTAAAGTTTGCGCATCACAGAGACGACCTTGCCCATGATGATCGCATGGGTACCGTCGATGGGATCGTAGGCGGGATTATGTGGCAGGAGGTAGATGCCCGAATCATCGCGGAAAAACTCTTTGACTGTTGCTTCACCGTCAATGAGTGCGGCGGCAAATTCGCCCTGCTCAACTGCAGGTTGCGAGCGAACAACCACCCAGTCACCGTTGAGGATGCCGGCATCGATCATCGAGTCCCCCACAACCTCGAGTGTAAATAGGTCGCCTTCGCCGACGATGTCGGTGGGGAGAGGGAAGTACGTAGAAACATTTTCTTCGGCGAGAATGGGGGCTCCGGCTGCGATAGAGCCGACCACTGGAACCATGGAGATTCCTGATGATTGGCTCGCAAGCTCCTCGGGGATGGGGCTGGTTGGGACCTCTTTGGTGGTCTTCTTTCCGGGCTTCTTGGCTACCTCGGGCAGGACTCGAACATCCACAGCGCGAGGCTTGTTGGGGTCACGTCGAAGATACCCCTTCTTCTCCAGTTCCTTGAGCTGATAGGCCACGGAGGAGGTGGACTGAAGACCGGCCGCATCGCCAATCTCGCGGATGCTCGGTGGGTAGCCGCGCAAGACAACGGCGTCATTGATGACCTCAAGGATTCGGCGCTGGCGATCGGTAAGACCTCGTCCTTTGGATTCTGAAGACTTCTTCGCGGGGCTCATGGTCTTTAGATCTATCCTTCCGTGTGGATCTTTTTTGAATTTATTCGGCAAAATGTGGACTTTTGGTGCGGGTTTTAACTCGATCTTTGGGGATTGGAATTGAACCGCGTAAAAAGCGTTGGACTTGAAGTCCAAAATCTTCCGAGTCTCAATGCGATGGCGCCCGTAGAAAACCAGGCACCATCGAGTCAATCCCTCCTGTGGAATCTGGGTGCTGTTGAAACTGGGAAGCTGGGCTGTGAATGGCCCAGCTTACCGTGGAGCGAACCCACTTGTAGGGGACTGAATGAGACTGGAAAGTGCAGTGTTACTGGCACTTCGAATACGTATTTGATTGTTCATAGGCAAGTTTAGTCGATGGGCTCCAATCGCGGTACAGGTGTTCGAAAAATGGCCAGAATAGTTGACAGAATCTCTGCCGTGATCCATACTTCGAACAAGTAAGCGAAAAAACAACTTCCTCATGTTTTTGATGGGGTGAGTGCTGGCTATGCTCTCCGCTTGAAGCAAACGTGCCACATGAGGAGCCCCAATTCTATCTTTCGTGGAAAGGAATGATGATGTCCCTTGTACTCTCAGGTATTAACTCATCCAATAGCCGGAAGCCGTTGCCGGCGCAGGTCGTTCCTGCCGCATCTACGTGGGATGGGGAGACCTTAGACTTCGCACGTTATGCACAAGGTGTTCGAACGCTAGGTCAGGAAAATCAACCTTCATTGGTGCACCAGGACCGAAGTTCGAACTCACAAAACTCATTCGTTAGCGCCATCGTGGGAGTGGTGTTAGGGCTGACTCTGTTTGCCGGAATCCTGGCGTCAGCACCGAAGGACGACGAGATCAACCAGTCGCCGGCTCAACACTCGCTGACGCAAAGCACCGCCTTCCAGACCACACCACAGTGAATTGTCACGCTGCTGAATAAATTGGATTCGCGGGATGGGTAAGATGAACTCGTGCATTGCCCTTTCTGTCACAACGAACATTCCAAGGTCATCGATTCCAGAGTTATCGATGGTGGCTCAGCAATCCGCAGGCGGCGTGAATGCTCCGAATGCGGTGGGCGCTTCACCACAGTAGAAAAGGCGCAACTGCTGGTTATTAAGCGAAACGGAATCACAGAACCTTTCAGTAGGGAAAAGGTCATCATCGGAGTTCGTCGCGCCTGTCAAGGGCGCAACGTCTCCGAGGACGCGTTAAAGATGCTGGCCCAGGAAGTAGAGGAGTCAGTACGTAATAAGGGGTCGTCGCAGGTGTATGCCAACGAAATTGGTTTGGCAATCTTGGATCCACTGCGCGAGCTGGATGAGGTCGCCTATTTGCGTTTTGCTTCCGTGTATAAGTCTTTCGAGAGCGCAGATGACTTTGAATCAGAGATTCGACTCATGCGCAGACGCGATCGGCAAAAGGAATCCTAGACGTTAGACGATATTCACAACGAGGGCGTAGGTAGTGTTTACCTACGCCCTCGTGAGTTTTCTATAGCGCTTGGATCGCCTTGGCAATCTTTCGCTCGGACACGCTTTGGGCCGTGCCGAGACGCTGGGCGAAAAGGCTTACCCGAAGCTCTTGGATCATCCACTGGATGTCGCGGATGTCGCTGACCCGAACGGAGTTGTGGGGCTTAGCCTTCATTGCCTGGGCAAGCTGAGCCTCAAGGTTGTTGACAATATCTTGCCGCTGTTGGTCCTTGCTTGGATTCCGGTCCATTTCCTCGAGCCGGATGCTCATCGCTTGAAGGTAGCGGGGCAAGTGCTTGAGTCGGGGAAGTCCGTACTTGGCTACAGCATGTTCGGGAAGCAAGAAATCCAACTGACGCCGAAGATCCTCGATGGCGTCACCAGTCCAGCCTTGAAGCTTGCTTTGCACATCGAAGTAGGACACGAGCCCTGGGGCGAGACCAACCACGATCTGACGTACCCGACCGGGGACCATGGGACGAATCGTGGCCAGTAGTGTCTGGAAGGCTTCCGGGGAACGAACGGGGCCACCGTGTTCCATCATGAGGTCACGAATTGCTGCCGTGCGAATGTCGTTGATGAGACCATTGGGACCACCGTGTGGATAATTCTCCACCGCTACCCGTTGTTTCAGCGGCAGTCCATTGAGGGACTTTTGCGTATTGACCTGGATTTCTCGCAGCAACATCGTGAGGTTGGCAGCGAGAATGGCGGCATCGGCTTCCTGCTTAGTGGGCATTGCCTTGACCGCAAAACCGTTGGCGGTGGCCACGAGCGCGGGATACGCCTTGACCTTGTGACCATCGACGGTGGTGTTGATGTCCTCCTTGATTTCGCCCAAGGTGTCGCGTGTCCAGGTGGAAGACTCTTCCTGCTCGATACGCCGGTTGACTCGGGAAACGGAGGACTTGATCTGGTTGGCGCGGCGACGTTTGAGTGACTCGAGGTCGCGATCGGCATCGACAATTTTGCCCTTCCTGTCCACCGCTGCGTAGCGCATCTTGAGATGAGCTGGGATCTTTTCCAGATCGAAATCGGTGTGGTCAACGCTGACCCGAGTAATCTCTTGAAGTCTTGCCGCAAGTTGGACGTAGAGTTCACCGCGCTCAGGATGCAGATCCGGAGTGATCTTTTCGGCGAAATTGGGTGCCGGGACCACCAGGCGTCGAATATGCTTGGGCAGGCTGCGGATCAGCTCGGTAACTAATTCAACCCGCATTCCTGGCACGAGCCATTCGCACCCTTCAGATGAAAGACCGCCCAAGAGGGGAATGGGCACTTCCATTGTGACACCGTCGTCGACAGCACTTGGTTCAAACACATAGCTCAGGTTCAACTCGACGCTTCCCTGGCGCCAGGTGTCTGGGAATTGCTCTTCGGTAATCTCCTCTGCCGCATCCTGCAACAGTTTCTCCGGATCGAAGTCGAGCAGATCCGGTTGCGACTTTCGGGTCTTTTTCCACCACTTATCAAAGGTCGCACCTGACACCACGTCTTTGGGGATGCGACGTGAGTAGAAGCCAAAAAGCGCCTCGTCATCGACGATGAGATCGCGGCGGCGCGCCTTGGCCTCGACTGCTTGGGCGTCTTCTAGCTTGGCGGAATTGGCGTGGAAGAATTCATGGTGCGTCGTCCATTCGCCTTCGACGAGGGCATGGCGAATAAACATCTCGCGTGCCTGATCTGGATGCAGGCGCGCGAAGGGGACGAGGCGATCCGCGATCACCGGGACACCGTAGAGCGTTGCGCGCTGGTAGCACATAGCATTGGTGTGTTTGGAGGACCAGTGTGGCTCCGTATACTGGTATTTTAGGAGGTCACCGGCTAGGTTCTCCACCCAACGTGGTTGGATGGAGGCCACGTCGCGAGCCCACAGCCGAGAGGTTTCCACGAGTTCGGAGGCCATCAGGTACTGCGGTGGTTTCTTGGCAAGGGCTGAGCCGGGGAAGATGGCGAACTTTGTGTTGCGTGCTCCTTGAAACTCGCGGGAGTCGCTGATGCGGATCCCGATGTGTGAGAGCAGGCCTGCCAACAAGGCCTGATGGACGAGGTCGTCATCGGGGTGGGTTACATCGTCTCTGGGAGCGTCCCAGCCGATCTGGTCCTCTATATTGCGCAACTGGCGCACGAGATCCCACCATTCGCGAATGCGCATGTAGTGGAGGAATTCCGATTGGATCTTCTTCTTGAAAGCGTTGCCTGTCAGCGCGGCGCGTTCCTCGGCAAGATAGTTCCAGAGGTTGAGGTAGGTGAGGAAGTCTGAATTCTTGTCCCGGAATCGAGCGTGGGCAGAGTCTGCCTGTGCTTGTTTCTCGGTCGGGCGCTCGCGGACGTCTTGAATCGACAAGGCGGCAACGATCACGTTGACGGCATCCAAGCAACCAAGTTTGTGCCCTTCAATGAGCATGCGTGCCATCCGCGGATCGACTGGAATGCGGGCCAAGGTTTTGCCTACAGAGGTCAGTTTAGGGGTGCCCCCTTCTGAGGTGGCATTGGCTAAGGCGCCGAGCTCGTGCAGCAAGAGCAGGCCGTCGCGGATAGAACGGGTGTCGGGTTTTTCGATGAAAGGAAACTCATCGATATCACCTAGCCGAAGGCTTGCCATCTGGAGGATGACACTCGCTAGGTTGGTACGCAAGATCTCAGGATCGGTGAAGTCGGGCCGGGCTAAAAAATCGTCCTCAGAATACAAACGGATGGCGATTCCGTCGGCGACGCGCCCACATCGTCCTGAGCGCTGGTTGGCACTGGCCTTGGAAATTGGCTCGATGGGCAGGCGTTGGACCTTGTTTTTTAGCGAATACCGAGAAATACGTGCCGTTCCGGTGTCGATGACGAAATGGATGCCTGGAACCGTAAGGGAGGTTTCCGCGATATTGGTGGCCAGCACGATGCGTCGGCCAGCGTGAGGGCGAAAGACCTTGTGCTGTTCTTCGTTTGATAGTCGTCCATATAAGGGCACGACCTCAACGCCGCGCCACTTCTGCCCATCGATAGCTTCGCGAGCCTCCCGGATGTCAGCCTCGCCTGCAAAGAAGCAAAGGATATCGCCCGGCCCGTACTCCATGAGTTCTTCTAGCGCGCCGATGAGTCCGTCAACGGGGTCGATATCGACGGTTTTTTCGCCAACGTGTGCCTCCAGTGGGCGGTACAAGATTTCCACCGGATAGGTGCGCCCCGAGACTTCGATGACTGGGGCCGGGTTTCCTTCGGCGTCGGCGAAATGTTTGGCAAAGCGCTCTGGGTCGATGGTTGCCGAGGTGATGATCACCTTCAGATCCGGTCGGTGCGGCAGTAGTTGTTTGAGGTAGCCCAGAAGGAAATCGATGTTGAGGCTGCGCTCGTGGGCCTCGTCGATGATGATGGTGTCGTAGGCATTGAGATAGTGATCGCGCTGCATTTCGGCCAGCAGGATGCCGTCGGTCATGATCTTGACGGCGGTGCGTTCGGAGACGACGTCATCGAATCGAATGGCGTAGCCAACGAGATCACCGATCTGCGTTTCCGTCTCAAAAGCGATGCGTTCTGCGACGGTGCGGGCAGCCAGACGGCGGGGTTGGGTATGTCCAATTCGGCCGCGAATGCCTCGTCCGATGGACAGGCAGATCTTCGGAATCTGGGTGGTCTTTCCGGAGCCGGTCTCGCCGGCGATAATGACAACCTGGTTGTCCATGATGGCGCGGGCGATATCATCGACCCGCTCGGAAACGGGCAGGTTGTCGGGGAACGTGATCTCCGGAATATGCGCTTTTCTTTCCTCCACCGCGCGCGCCGCCTTGTCAACATCTAAGGCAATCGCATCGAGTGCTCGCAACGATGCCGCCTTGCGAAGCCTGCGGTGAAAGCCCTGGGCGTTGGTAATGCTCACATTGTCAAGCGACTTTTCGAGGTCTGCTCGGCGTGCTGCCACCTCTGGGCTAACCGCACGGGAGTAATCATCCTGAGCGTGTCGGGCACGTGCTTTTCGCCGAGACCGCTTCCGGTGCTTTTTGTTGCGTTTGTCACCGGAATTCGCCTGTCCGTAGTCGCGTCCTCGTTCCCGTTGTACGTTGCGGTCTGGCTGTTGACCCGCGGACGCATCGTTCCCGCCAGCAGGGGTGTGTTTGGCGGTTGAGGTACCAGAGTATGCGGAAGAAGCGGTTTGTGCTGCGTGATTGCGATGTTCACTGTTCATAATCAAGCAACATTCTAGTGAATTGCACGCCAAATACCGCATGGCGTGCGCACGGAAGGCAAGCAAAGGTGGCGTCGAGAGGGATGACACTTGCCTGGAGCGACTCATACGCAAGGTTGAGTCTTAGTCGCCACAGTGATCTTCGCGGCGTTCTTCGCGACTGACACCTGTAGGTCCTGCCCGTGCGAGGTTGTTGGCGCGGCTGCTTTTGCCTTGCTATGTCTTGTGCATTATCGCTTTCCGACGACCATGGTCGGCACAGTACGGCCTCGTGGTGGACTGCGGGCACGGCTTGTTCTGCGGGGCGTGGTAGGGCTTAGGCGCGTGCATTCGCAGGACGCCTAGGAAACGTCGGAAAGCAAAGTAGCATTCATAAACTAGCCGACTCCTGTGGTTTTCGTGTGTATCGAGCTTGCGCGAACCACCTCGCGCAACGTATTGCTTGAGAACAAAAAAAACAGGCCGGAAGTGAGGTACCTCCAGCCTGCCTAGCCATAAGGATGAAAACGAGTCGAAATACTAACTGGCCCACACAAAGTGGTGCCCTAGCTGCAGTCGCCGTGGCGGGCACGCACGTAGTTCGCGGAGTCAACGCTAGATTCTGCGCGCCTTGCAACGTCGTTAAGGCAACGAACGCGAAAGCTGTGAGCACAACCGATTAGCACGTAAAGCACATGTGCCATGGAAGCACTGCGGAATCAGACCGCGCTTTCGACAGAAGGTGGGTTTAAGCGATGACTGCCCGATAAGCGTCAGCAACGAGTTTTCCAAGTTGCTGGAATTCCTCGACGCGTGTAGAAGAGGAACGAAAAACCAGACCCACGTTGCGAGACGCAGTGACGTTGGGGCCAAAATGTGCGGTACGGATGGTGGGGCGTTGGCACTCGATGGGGACCGCGGATTCGGGGACGAGGGTCGCGCCAATTCCTGCGCCGACGAGCTGAAGCACGGTGGTCAATGATGCGGCGCGAGTTTCAGCCAAGGGGGAGGTCTCCGGATTGACCTCCACCTGTCGACAAAGGTTGACAACCTGATCGTGGAGACAGTGGCCGTCTTCGAGCAGGAGGAGATCAACATCCTTGAGGTGTTTGAGCTGAAGGTCATCGCGCCCGGCAAAGGGGTGATTGGCTGGCACCACCATGATGAAGTCTTCTTCATAGAGCGGAACCTCTGTAAGCCCATGCTGTTCCGTGGGAAGAGCCAACACTGCGCAGTCGATGTGACCGTCCTTGAGCTGATGATAAAGATGCTGAGTTTGATCCTCGACGATGCGCAGTTCAAGATCTGGAAAGTCGCGTTGAGTGCTCTCGAGCAGTCCCGGAAGGATATACGGCGCGATGGTGGGGATGATACCTAAGGACAAAGGTCCAGATAACGTCCCCGAAGCACCATGGGCGAACGCGATGAAAGTATCGGCCGCATCCAGTGTTGCCTTGGCATAGGGGAGTAGACCTTCGCCGGCAGGAGTGACGATCACCCTCCGGGTGGAACGCTCAATGAGTTGAACTCCCAGACCGGCCTCAAGGGCCACCAGCGCCTGGGAAAGCGAGGGCTGTGAGATGTTGAGCTTTGCTGCAGCCGTGCCGAAGTGCTTGTTCTCGGCAATAGTCACGAAGGTACGTAACTGCGCAAGCGTAGGGCGGTATTCCTTATTGGCCATACCTATAAACTATATACAAGTTCAGAGGGATTTCATATTGACAGCGCCAATTAGATAGGTTTAGTATATTGGAGGCTCTTGATTAGTTAGGTGAACCAAATGCGGGCCTTTTGGCTAATCACTGGCGCTATACACTTGAAGGCCTTGGCCATAAAGGGGTTAGTCGCTAGCGCTACTGGATGGCGGAGCCTAAACTTTATTTGGTGGTTGGATTCAATAAAGAAAACTCTTACCTTTAGTCGGTTTGGTGAGGTGCCTTTGAAATGGTGCCTGTTGAACTGGGATTTTCTTTTGCGAAAAGCGACTTTTCGGAGCTGCACATTTGGGTGTGGCGACCGGCAGGCCAACACGGTGGGAAGGGTCGACCAGCACCAATAGTTGGCACTAATTTTCAAACCTAGCCTAATTGGAGGACATGAGATGGCTATTTTGACCGTAGGCGAGAAGTTCCCTGAGTTTACCCTCACCGCCCTCAAGGGTGGCGATCTGCACGATGTGAACGCCACGCAGCCGGAGGACTACTTCGAGACCGTCACTTCCGAAAGCTACCCGGGCAAGTGGAAGGTCGTCTTCTTCTACCCGAAGGACTTCACCTTCGTGTGCCCAACCGAGATCGCTGCCTTCGGCAAGCTGGATGAGGAATTCCAGGACCGTGACACCCAGGTTCTCGGTGGCTCCGTGGATAACGAGTTCTCCCACTTCAACTGGCGTGCAACCCACCCAGAGCTGAAGGAGATCCCGTTCCCGATGTTTTCCGACATCAAGCACGACCTCATCAAGGCCCTCGGCGTTGAGAACGCTGACGGCGTTGCTGACCGTGCCACTTTCATCATCGACCCAGACGGCATCATCCAGTTCGTCTCCGTTACCCCGGATGCTGTTGGTCGCAATGTTGACGAGGTTCTGCGCGTGCTCGACGCATTGCAGTCCGAAGAGGTCTGCGCTTGCAACTGGCAGAAGAACGACCCAACCAAGAACATCGACAAGTTCGCTGAGCTCCAGGAAGGCCTGAATTAACCGCCTATGTCTATCGATAACCTCAAGTCATCTCTCCCGGAGTACGCCAAGGATCAGAAGCTGAACCTGGGTACCATCTCTCGCTCCACCGAGCTCAATGAGCAGCAGCTGTGGGGTACCCTGCTTGCCTGCGCGGCAGCTACCCGCAACGACACCGTGATTTCTGAGATTGCGGAGGAGGCTGCGTCCCACCTGTCGCCCGAGGCCATCGAGGCTGCCTACGGCGCTGCCACGGTCATGGCAATGAACAATGTGGCCTACCGCGCAAAGCACTGGCTCGGTGATGACTATGCACAGGTCAAGTTCGGCCTGCGCATGAACATCATCTCCAAGCCAGGCGTTGAGAAGGCCGACTTCGAGCTGTGGTCCCTGGCTGTTTCTTCCATCAACGGCTGTGAGCAGTGCCTCGTTTCGCATGAACACACCGTTCGCGAGGAAAGCCTGACCAAGGAGCAGGTCTGGGAGGCAATTCGCGTTGCCGCAATCGTTCAGGCTGTCGCACAGGCTATTCAGATCGAAGCTGCACGCTAATTACGCCTAACTCAAAGCGTCGTGTCTGCCGGTTTGTTTGACGTCGGGCCGGTGGGCTGAAGCTTTGGCAGTAGGCTTTGGGAGAATCCGGTGCTTGTCCTTGATTGGATGAGTACCGGATTTTCTATGGTGTGGGGCGCATAAGCGCCAAGCGAATCTAGCCATGCGGAAAAAGTCTGAAAGGCAAACGGGACGTTTCGCAGTCTGAACCCGCTTCGTACTTGACCGAAACCTTCCGTTCCTACCCACACGTATCTGGGTAGGAGAGCACCATTAGTTCTGTTCTATGGACAGGCTGCGCAGACGTACTTCGCCAGCTTCATCGGAGGCATCGAGGTCGACTAATCCGACAAAGGCGAAAGATCGATCGTTGTTCGGATCCTTGATAATCTGCCGGACTTTCCACAACCTTCCGTCCTTTTCTACTAGGTGGTAGGCGGGACCGCGGGCTTCGGCGCCGGTATCCACATCTGAATACTCATCGAAATAATCATCCATCGCCGCCGGGAAGTCAGGGGTATCGTCTAGGTAGCTAAACATCTCAGCCAATTGATCCTCGCGCTCGAGGGCAAAGAGTTGGACGGTTCGGAAAAACAGGTTGCGGACCATGATGCTAAAGGCACGTTGGTTGGCAGTCAAAGCAGTGGGATCTTCCACCCCGAAGGCGAGCTCTTGTGCTAAAGCCTCCTTGCTGATGGGCGCATCGGGATCTGCTAACTGCGCCCATTCGTCGACGAGCGAAGAATCCACCTGCAAGATCAATTCTCCGAGCCACACGATGATGTCTTCTAGCTCATCATTGAGTTTGTCCGCCGGAATGGAGTGCTGAAGGGTGCGCCACGCATCGGTGAGGTAACGCAAGACGACGCCCTCGGCGCGCGCAATTGCGTAAGTTGCGATCAAATCTGAAAACGTCATGCCGTTTTCGAGCATGTCGCGGACCACGGACTTGGGTGAAAGCTCGAACTCGCGTGCCCACGGATGTCCGCCGCAGTAGGTATCGAAAGCGTCCTCTAGCAGGTCATCCAACGGCTTGGGCCAGGTGATGTCCTCGACAAGCTTCATTCGCTCGGTGTAGTCCACCCCCTCAGACTTCAGTTGTGCAATTTCCTCGCCGCGGGCAGCCTTTTGCTGCGCGATCAGCAGCGGACGTGGATCGTCAAGAACCGACTCAAACACGCTAATGACATCGAGACTGTAGCTGTCAGACTCGGGGTCAAGCAGTTCGAGCGCTGCCAGCGCGAATGGTGCTAAGGGTTGGTTGAGGGCGAAATCGCGCTGCAGGTCTTCGGTAAGTTCATAAGTCTTGGTATCGCCATCGTGCTTCCCGACGACGATGCCTGCCTGCACCAGGCCGCGAAACAGCTCAAGGGCGGTGAGGATGTCTTTGTTCTGGCGCTCCCGCGAATTGTGATTGCCGCGCAGGAGTGCTTTGAGATTCCCATAGACGTCTCCACCACGTGCGATGACGTTAAGCAGCATGGGGTTCGAAACCCTGAACTGGCTTGTCAATGGCTCCGCCTGTGCCTGGATCAATCGCTCATAGGTCTTGTGCGTCCACGTCACCTCTCCCTCGCGGGCCGACTTCAACCGCAGCTTTTTGAGCTTTTTCGGATCCTGTCCCGCGCGTTGGCGTGCGCGCCAGTTTTCAATCTCATGCTCGGTTGCCTCAATGATCACATAGCCAACGGTGTCAAAGCCGGCTCGCCCCGCGCGTCCGGCGATCTGGTGAAACTCCCGCGAGGCGAGAATCCGCTGCTTGCTACCGTCAAACTTGGCTAGCCCCGTGAATAGCACCGTGCGGATCGGAACGTTGATACCCACCCCGAGGGTGTCTGTTCCGCAGATCACCTTGAGTAATCCGGTCTGAGAGAGCTTTTCGACAAGCCGTCGATACTTTGGGAGCATACCCGCATGGTGGACTCCGATGCCCCGTCGCAACAGCTTTGATAGGGTGCGGCCGAAGGTGGTGGTGAATTTGAAAGCGCCGATCTCTTCTCGGATGCGATCCTTTTCCACCTTGGAAAGGATATCCATGCTGGTGAGAGACTGTGCACGCTCCACGGCCTCACGTTGAGTGAAGTGAACAACGTAGACGGGAGCCTTATCCTCTTTGAGGATGTTGTCAATGGTTTCGTGGACTGGGGTATAAACAAATTCAAACTCTAGCGGCACCGGACGTTCGGCATCGCTTCCCACCACGTTCGTTGCACGCCCAGTGCGCTTGCTGAGGTCTTCGGTGATAAAACTGGTGTCGCCTAACGTGGCGGACATAAGCAAGAACTGCGCCTTGGGAAGTTCCAGCAGCGGTACCTGCCATGCCCACCCACGGTCGGGCTCGGAGTAGTAATGGAATTCATCCATCACCACTTGATCGATTCTAGAATCTGCGCCTTCACGCAGCGCGATGTTGGCGACGATCTCGGCAGTCGCGCAAATGATAGGGGCGTTTCCGTTGACCGTGGCGTCGCCGGTCATCATTCCGACGGACTCTGGGCCAAAGATTTCACACAGCGAAAAGAACTTCTCGCTCACCAGAGCTTTAATGGGAGCAGTGTAGAAACTTCGCTGCCCACGTGCCATGGCAATAAAGTGGGCGGCAATGGCGACCATCGATTTACCCGATCCTGTGGGGGTTGCCAAAATGACATTGTCTTCAGCCAAGATGCCCAATGCGGCCTCTTCTTGCGCTGGGTAGAGGGTTATGCCGCGCTCACGAGTCCAAGCAAGAAATGAGTCGAAGATGGATTCATCGACCAAGGACTCGGGTACTTCTTTGAGGTCTGGCAGCATCTGAGTGAGATTCACAATGTCCAACCTTACAAGGCAAAAAGGAAGGGGTGCCACCTTGTGGTGGCACCCCATCCGAACTAGTGAAGCATTACTCGTTCGTGGGCTTGTCGCCGCTGTCGTCCAAATCATCGGTTTCGCCGGATGCCTTGGGCAATCCGAGAGATGGATCGGAGCTGGATTCATCCTTGTACTGTGGATTACCCGACTCTGCATCGAGCTCCGCGAGGAATCGTTCAAATTCCTCACCGAGTGTTTCCGCATTAACTTCATTCTCATGAGGCATGAGCGCATTAGGGTGACGCTCCTGGTAGCGCTCGAGCTCTTCGTCATATTGCTGCTCAAGCATTCGAACGAGCTGCTCGACCTCCAGCGAGGCAGCGACCTGCTCCTCGATTTGCTGGGCGGAACGCTGCGCATCGGCCTCGAGGCTGCGCAGTGGCAGCTCCAAACCAGTCACATCAGACACCGCCTGCAACAGGCTCAAGGTTGCCTGCGGGTAATTTGAGCTTGACAGATAGTGGGGAACGTGTGCGGTGTAACCGGCGACGTCGTGGCCTTCCTTGTTCAGCAGCCTTTCGAGATGCAAAGAAGCAGAACCCGGAACCGTGATCTTTGAATCCAGCGTGAATTGACTATCAATAAGGTGGGCGGCATTACCATGGGCGGTGACCACGAGGGGACGGGTGTGAGGCACGGTCATTGGCGCTGCGTACAAGCACAGCGTCTGGGACACCTTAAATTTGTCCACAATCTCTGCCACTGCTCGGGTAAAACCATCCCATCGCAAATCTGGTTCTGGCCCGCTTAGCAAGAGGAATGACGTGCCCTTCGAATCTCGGAGCACGTTAATTTCCAGCTGGACGTCGTTCGCGTCGACGACCGTGTTGTGATCGATGGTGACCGCTGGGCGGCGGGAGCGGTAATCGATGAGCTCATCGCTGTTGAAGCTGGCCAGCAAGCGGTGATCAAGGGCAGCCAAGAGGTGATCTGCACTACTGTCTACCGCGTGCCCTGCATCTGCATATCCGTTCAAGGCAACGACGAGAGTGGGGCCTTCGGCACCAGGGTTTGCGACGAAAGGCGCAGGGAACTGCAGCTCGTACATGCTTTCGTTCTCATTTGGCATGATCAATCTCCTTCGCAAAAGGTACTGGCGGTGTGGCTTAGGACCTTCGCACCATCTCCGATTACGAAGCGATCGGATGGGTGGCCGAGTTTCGATGAAAGCTTGAAATTCTTGGTCTCCATCGAGATTCTCAGACGCAGAGATCATTTCTTTGTTTCCGCCCTAGTGAAGGAGCGATGGCAGAAAAATCCCTCGGTGCGAAGGCCATTGCCTTCATACGTCATGCATAACGCAAAGTTTGGAAAATTTGTTCCCTTATAGGTTCTTCCTGCGTAGGTCGAAGGAATTCGGATCGCGATTTCGCAGCCAGAAAGCTGGGGCTCCAAATCGAAAGACACCGTGTACCAAGCGCCACCCTGTGGAATTTCAGCACTTTCTTAGTCACATTAGCCACTCTAGTCACGCTATCCACAGATCTTCGACAACGTACGCAACCGTTCTTGAAGAAAAATCTTCATCTGCGATCGTGAGGTGCATGACAGCACATTCAGATTTCAAAGATAAAAGGATAAATCCCTTGCACAGCCCAGGCGAAGTATTTGCGGTGCTACCGGCGGTCCTTGGGTACTTCCCGCATGACTCAGTACTGCTCGCTGGCTTTCAGCGATCGAATGTTCATCCGGCAAACTCAGCCACGGGTGCTCCTGAAAACTCAACAGCCCCGGGGCATCCGGAAACCAAAGTGCTGGGAGAGGTTGGCCTCAATGACAGTGATAAGGGTTCGTCAGACGATACTCAGACGGGGGAGTACTTCAGCCTAGGGCCTGTCTTGCGCCTTGATATCAAAGATGTCCGTTTGCTTTCCGACGCCGCCTATGCGATCCGTGAGGTCGGAGCTGACTTCATCTTCGCCCTTGTCGTTGGGAGAGAGCAACTGTGTCAAGACTACGGGATCTTTGAGGTGCTTTTGAACGTGGCAAGCTGTGAAGAAGTTGACATCTTGGGTGCCTGGCACACTGAAGAAATCGTCTCGAAGGCAAAGTACAGGCTGATATTCGCCGCTCAGTCGCACTTTCCTGATGCTGATGGCATTGGCCAGGAGTGGATCGAAGGAGTAATCCCCCTAATCGCTGCATCCCCGGCAATGAAGGATCTCATCGCAGCGGGAGAGCTTCCAGAGATCAATAGGACCAGCGCAATTGACTACTTCCGCCCTCGATACGACACTTTGCTCAAGGATCCAGGCACTTTGGTCGCCAACGCTGTGTGGCTTGAGGCTCAGATTCATGGCAATGCCCGATTGTTGGAAAAGGAACTCGAAGTATTACAAACTATCCTTGATCGTCACCGACAGCTCCCGCATCGCTTGCCCGAGGGGTGTGTGGAAGATAGCGCTTCGGCAACAGGAGACGTGGGGAATTCATTCGTAGTGGAAATCTATGGTGGTCTAAAGGACGGTCAAGAGGGTCAGTCCGCGGGCAGGTATCAACTCGATGAGATTCCATCCCCAGGACACGCGACAGTAGTTTGGCTTGCGACGTGGATGTCGAGAACCTGGTTACGTGATTGCGCGCTAGCACTTCTCGTACGGCACAAGACTTCCGCGCGAAACCTCCTGCATGAGGTGGCAATTTCATATACCGGTATCACGAGGGCGAACGCATTGAGTTTGTATGCTGCGCTCACTTTGGGGGAGCCCTCCTCCTTTAGGGTTCCCGTCGCGCTCCAAGCCGTACTCGAGGAAATGCCGGATCATCGGCTAGCAAACCTTATCCGTTTGGGTTATCAACGAGGTTTTGCCAAAGAGGTCGTTGACACGATGGCTCTTGGGGCAGAAACGACCTTGGTGGAAAACGGGGTTTCGGTCCAGACCCTGAGAAGGATTGCGGGAGGAACTACAGAAAACTCGGCCGACAAGGACCCCGAAGTTGCCTAATATGGTTGCCGGCGTGTGAGTACTTGGATGCTTTTGGTCAGAATCTACTGAGCTTGCAGCTACGCCACAGCCGGACATGATGGAGTGCGTGGGGGTCCTTGCCTAGGAAAGGTAGGCAAAGACCCCCACTTAAAAGGAGAAAAATGCTTGACTACTTAGCGGCGAGCGGAGTGTGCCTTGTCGCCAAGCTGTGAGGTAAATGCCCAAGCATCCTCAACGATCTTGTGAATGTCGGTGAATTGGGGCCGCCACCCCAGTTGCTGCATTGCCTTCTCGGACGAGGCGATGAGAACTGCCGGGTCACCCGCACGACGCGGGGCTACCTCGGCTGGGATTGGGTGACCGGTGACCTCACGGCACGCCTGAATGACTTCCTTGACGGAGTAGCCGTCACCGGATCCTAAGTTGAAGATGCGGTGGATGCCTTTTTCGTTGGACTGCAGTGCCAGAACGTGTGCTTGGGCGAGGTCGCGGATGTGGATGTAATCGCGGATGGGAGTGCCGTCTGGGGTTGGCCAGTCATCGCCGAACATCATAATCTTATCGCGGTGCCCTAGGGCGACTTGCAGAATAAGCGGGATGAGGTGGGTTTCTACCTCGCGATTTTCCCCAACGTTTCCATATGCGCCAGCAACATTGAAGTAGCGCAGGCTCGTCGCCGCCAAGCCGAATGCCTTTGCATAGGAGCTAATGGCGTAGTCGATGGCCAATTTGGTGGCGCCGTAGGGGTTGGTGGGCTTGGTTTCCGCGTCCTCGGTGATGGGTACGACCTTAGGCTCGCCGTAGGTCGCAGCGGTAGAGGAGAAAACAAGGTTGTTGACATTATTGGCACGCATGGCATCAAGCAGCGCCAACGTGGTCACGAAATTGTGGTGCCAATACTCATCGGGCTTGTCCACTGATTCGCCAACCAGTGAGCGTGCGGCGAAGTGAACTACGGCATCGAAATCACCAGCGGACAGCACGTCACCGGCTACCTCGGCGACATCACCTTCGACAAGGGTAGCGCCCGCGGGCACCGCTTCACGATTGCCGGTGGTGAAGTTATCCACGATGACAACCTCGTGGCCTTCCTCGAGTAGCACCGTGGCGCATACACTGCCGACATAGCCTGCGCCGCCTGTGACCAAAAGCTTCATGTTTTCACTCGCCTTCATGGGGTTGAAAAATCGGTCGTACGAAAATGACGTTACTGCTTTGAGAGCACTAGTAAGAAATCAAGCGGAAAAGTCAGCTATAGCAGCAAAAAGGCCGGGATAAGACCCGGCCAAACCCTACGCAAAATGAGTGAGGTGGAAAAGCGAAAACGACCTTACTAGATTAGCTCAACGCGCACTGCGTGCGCTAGATCATCAAGAAGCTCGACCGAGTTATCACCAGAGCTTAGGTAGACGCGCCCGTTTCGATTATCGAGGGAGCACACCGCGCCAACGGTAATGCCCGCATCCATGAGGGCTGCAAACTGATCTACATCAACTTGAAGGATCTCATTGATCTGAATCACTTTAACTTGAACTGGGCCATCCGACTTCACATCGATTGCTCGCAGGCCAGGCTCAAGTTTGTCCTGCTTGCTCACGCCCAAATCCTTCAATCCCGGGATAGGATTACCGAATGGGGAGCGGTCAACATCATCCAAAACGTCCACGAGACGACGCTCCACTTCCTCGCTCATGACATGTTCCCAGCGGCACGCCTCATCGTGAACCTTTTGAATATCTAACCCAATGACATCGGTCAGCAACCGCTCAGCCAAGCGGTGTTTGCGCATGACTGCGGTGGCTAAGCGACGCCCTTCTGGCGTCATTTGCAGGCTACGGTCGTTGGCTACTACGACGAGCCCATCTCGCTCCATGCGGGCCACAGTCTGGCTCACCGTGGGGCCAGACTGCTCGAGGCGCTCAGCGATGCGGGCGCGGAGGGGAGTAATGCCCTCTTCTTCCAGCTCATAAATGGTGCGAAGATACATTTCTGTGGTATCGACCAAGTCCTTCATGAGGCTATCATTCTCCCTTAATCATCCGATGGTGCGATAAATCCGATTTTAACGGTTCGCGTCCAATTATTGAGCCATGCAGTATTCGCCGGCCGCCCGTCTGGCGTGAGGTGACAGTGAGTGTGCTTTCGCGGGTATTGCTTTGATTGCTTTCATAAGTATCAAAACAACTTCTCACATTCTAGACCCCACATACATCGAGGTGGCAGGCATTGAGGCAATATTGTTTGTGCCTTAACCGTAAATAATAATAGCAAATACCGGAAACGGTGCTATGTATAGGCGAATGCTATCTATCGGTTTTGTGCATTGAGCGCACCGGTACCTCGTGTGTCATGCTCGGATCCTAGAAGGAGCCTTCAGTAACTGTGGTCGCAAACTGGATAATCGTTGATCCTTGCGCACGAAAAGGCCGAAACCCAGCACATGCTGAAACAGGTTCCGGCCAGGTGCACCCTGGGGCAGGTGGTGAATGGCTCGAACTTAGAAAGCGTATTCGCGGAGACGGGCAGCGCGGTAGCCGTCGCGGAGTTTTGCCATGACCTCGCGCTCGATTTGACGGACACGTTCGCGTGAAAGACCGTATGTTCGTCCAATCTGATCCAAGGTGCGCGGAACTCCATCGTCTAGACCGTAGCGCATTCGGATCACGTCTTGTTCGCGAGGTTCCAGGGTGCCGATCACTTCGCGGATATCGCTGTGGCGAAGGGAAGCTACTACTGCCGATTCGGCATCGGCGGCCTCGGAGTCCTCGATAAAGTCACCCAAGGGGGCCTCTTCATCCGCGCCGACCGGCATGTCTAGACTTACTGGGTCGCGGGACTGTCGCAGCAGGATTTCAATTTTTGATTCATCAATCCCAGACTCTGCGGCGAGTTCCTCATTTGTGGCTTCACGGCCGAGGTTTTGATACATTTCACGCTTGATGCGAGCCAATTTATTGACCTGCTCGACGAGGTGAACAGGAAGGCGAATGGTGCGCGATTGATCCGCCATGCCTCTGGTAATTGCCTGACGAATCCACCACGTCGCGTACGTGGAGAACTTAAATCCCTTGGTGTAATCGAACTTTTCCATCGCGCGGATCAAGCCGAGATTACCCTCTTGAATGAGGTCCAGCAGGGGCATGCCACGACCGGTGTAGCGCTTTGCTAAGGAAACGACGAGGCGCAAGTTGGCCTCCAGTAGGTGCGACCTTGCCTTGCGTCCTTCCTTGACGAGCACTTTGAGGTCGCGCTTCATGGCGCGGGTGAGTGGTTCCGGTGAGTTCTCTAGGAGGTATTCCGCATACAGTCCGACCTCAATGGTCTTTGCCAGTTCAACCTCATCTTCGGCGGTCAACAGCGCGGTTTTGCCGATGCCGTTGAGGTATACCCTGACCAGGTCGGCAGAAGGATTGTCATTGGTATGTCCACGACGAGTGCCGGTGGCTGTCTCCTCTGCCTCAAGGTCAAATTCTGCAGAGTCGTGTGCTGCAGGGCTTGTCATAAAGGACCTCCTTTGTGTGGCGCTTCAATTTCTTCCAACGAGGGAGTTCATCCGAAAGTTCCATCAAATCCGAAATTGTTTTGTTAGCCCATGTGAACTGCAGTTTTCTTAGTTATTTTTTCGGTCGTGAACGTAGTAATTGTGTCACCTTGTTGTATAGGTGGTGGCCGACTCACGTGTTGAACGATGTTTAGGGGGCCGTGTCTCCACCCCTTGAAAGCACCCCAATATCTCAACACGTTGCTGCACGTAGGTCGATTCAAATGCCATGGAGAAAACAGCCTCAGGGAGGAGTGAGGAAGGACAGGTCCCTTAGGTTTCAACAAGCACCGTAAAAGGCCCTTCGTTGATACTAGATACCTTCATCATCGCGCCGAAACGTCCTTCTTCCACTGACAAGCCGTATTCGCGCAGCCTCGCAACAATTTTGGTGATGATTGGTTCGGCTACCTCGCCCTTGGCTGCAGCCGACCATGACGGGCGCCTGCCCTTCGCTGTCGCGCCCATGAGCGTAAACTGGCTCACCACCAGGACCGGCGCTGTCACGTCGAGTGCCGATTTTTCCCCTTCGAGAATGCGAAGATGGGCGATCTTGTCCGCCATCTTCTCCCATGCTTGTGGCTCATCGGCTTCCCCCACGCCGATCAGGGCGAGGATCCCTCCGGTTTCCTCGCAGGAAATTGCCCCAGTAATCTCCCCGTCGACGGTCACGCTGGCTTGG